>JAFGDU010000129.1 GCA_016931915.1 Actinomycetota bacterium | reverse complement strand
TCTTGGTCTCTTCGCCATTTCCACTGCTCCTTTCCTCTTACGGGAGCAGTTTACCACTTAAGCATCTGTCCAGTTTTGCCCGGCCACTTCTTTAAATGAGGAATGGGGGGTGAAATTAATATGAGTGACGATTCATTCCTGCCCTCTTATCCTGGTGTGGATCCATAATATGGCAGAATACTCGATATTCAAGACCTGGCCCATCTTTAAAAAGGCAGGGACATCAAGACGCTGTTGGCACCCTGCACGGTGAGGTCGGAGACGCGGATGATCTCGTCGGAGAACATGTTCACGTAGCGGGTGGTGGAGTGCCCCACGTCGGTGATGATGGTGTAGTGGTTGAACCCCAGGCGCTTCTTCTCGCGCTTGAGGGCGTCCACCCAGGAGCGTTCCAGGGGGCAGTCCCCGTCGGTGATCATCACCACATCGGCCTCGCGGTAATCCTTGGTCTGAAGGATGGCCAGGGCCGCCTCCAAGGGCTTGACGAAGTCGGTGCCGCCGCCCAGGAAGAACTCGGCCATGCGCACCACGTCGTCCACCCTCTCCACCCCGGGCGGGAAGCGCAGGACCAGCAGGGGGTCGTCGCGCGCCCCGAACTCCACCACCGCGCAGTGGCGCCTCTTGCGCCAGGCCAGCTCGCGCAGGGCCAGGGCCACGGCCTTGGCCCAGAGTTCCTTCTCACCGCCCATGGAGTCACTGACGTCCACCAGCACCACCATGGGTCCACGCTCGCCGGGGTCGTTGTGGCGGAGGTGGTAGCAGAGGAGGCGGCGCTCGTGGTAGCGGCGGAAGAAGTCCTTCTTCAGCAGGGGGTTGGTCAGCATGGATAGCTCGGCCGGGATGAGGTGGGAGAGGTCGGCTCCGCACTCGATCTCGTAGACCTCGTCCACGCCATGGCGCATGCGCTCGTTGTGGGCGCTGATGGCGGCCATGCGGAAGCGCCCGACCATCTTGAAAAACTGGCGCAGGCGGTCGGAGTCCTTCATCTTCAGGGCCAGGTCGAGGCGCTGGGTGGCGTCCAGCCGGATCGGTTCGCCCGGCTCCGTCCCCCAGTGCACCATCTCCGAGCTGCTCTGATCGAATTTGCGTGCGGCCTCCTTGAAGGCCCGGTTCATGGCCTCTTCCATGCCGAAACCCGCACGCTCCCGCTCACTCGAGCCCTCGCTCACTTTAATGCCGCGCTCCTGCTGGCTGTCCATACCCGGGAGGTCCCGCAAGCCGTCCCGCAGCCTCTCGGTTTCCTCCTCCAGGCTCTGCTTGAGGTTGTTCAGGCGCTCCCTTTCCCTGGGGTCCTCGGCCTGATGCAGGAGGTCCTCGATGAGCTCGATGTTTATCTTGGTCTCGCGCAGCATCTCCTCCGCGCGGGCCATGCCCTCCTTCTCCCTCATCTCGGGCTCGCCGATGTGGTTGAGGATCTCCTCGGCGGCGATCATGGCCGCCAGCATCGAGAGGTGCTCGTTCAACACCGTGACCTCGTGCATCTCTAGAAAGGGCTCGCTGCTTTTGAAGTCACCGATCATGGCCAGGTTGAAGCGGAAGGGGCTGTCGACCTCGTGGTATTCCCGCAGGATTATGCTGTGGCGGAAGAAGAGGGTGAAGAGGTCCTGGAGGAACTGCGGGAAGGGTCGGAACGCCTCGCGGTTGGCGCGTATCCCATCCTCTATATAGGGCGAATCGGCCAGGATAGAGGCGTATGCAGTGCGGTCGAAATAATCGCTGACCACGGCGTGGCGGCCGGGGTCCTCGGCCATCTCGTCCCGGTGGGACCATAAGAGAAAGGGGCTGGGGGAGTAAACCATGATATACCTCGCTCCCCCCGTCTCGCCCTAGATCGAGAAGCCGCCGCGCTGCATTCCCTGCTTGCCCGGCTCCGTTTCGAGCCCGCGCTCCAGCCCCAGGCAATGTTCGAGGACGCGGTTGTGCTCAGACTCGATGCGGCTGCGGATCTCCGCCAGCCGGGCGGTGGGGCGGGATTCCTCCTGGGAGCGGACGATCAGGCGGTGCAGGGACTCGTTGATCTTCTTCAGCTTGGAATGGGCCTCCAGGCCGGCGCGGGAGCTTTCCTCCTCGTCGGCGAATTCGCGCATGGCCACCCGGGCGATGTCCTCGGCCTGCTCCAGCAGCATCTCCGCCTGGCGCTCCATGGGATTGATGGAGTCGAAGATCATCTCGGCCACGGCGCCGATCTGTTCGGGGTCCTGCCAGAGGATATGTCGCAAGACGAAGAGGTCTTCATCCTCGACTGCCCGGCGTCCGGACAGCAGGGCGGCGGCGCGCACGATATCCAGGGACTCGCGGTAGCGGCGGTCGGAGGCGAAGATGCCCTCGCGGCGCAGGGCCGCCCGCAGGCGATAGAGGAGGTCGAGTATGTACTCCGGCACCTCCACTCGCCCGATCTCCTCCTGCAGGGCGTTGAGCTCGCCTAAGGTAATGCGTTGGCCGGGCACGGTGTCGCCGAGCCGGAGCATCCTCTTGAAGTCCTCCTCGCCGTCGATGTAGTCCACGACGTAGCGGAGGAGGAAGCGGTCGTAGAGGGCGGCCAGTTCTTCTTCTTCCGGCAGGTCATTGGATGCGCCGATGAGCGAGACCAGGGGCACATCCACCGCCTCGTCTCCATTGAAGAAGACACGCTCGTTGATGAGGGAGAGCAGGGCGTTGAGGATGGCCGAGTTGGCCTTGAAGATCTCGTCCAGGAAGGCGATGTGGGCGTCGGGCAGGCGGCCGCTGTAGACGCGCTCGTAGCGGTCGTTCTCCAGGCCGCGCAGGCTGATGGGGCCGAAGATCTCCTCGGGCGTGGTGAAGCGGGTAAGGAGCCACTGGAAGTAGTCGGCGCCCTCGATGTGGCGGCAGACGCGGTCCGCCAGCATGGACTTGGCGGTGCCGGGCGGGCCCAGCAAGAGCACGTGCTTGCCTGAGACGATGGCGCTGAGGATACCCTCGATCACCTCGGGACGTTCCAGGAAGACCTCCTCCAACTCCTCGCGCAGTGCTCTCAGCTTGTCCAGTATGGCTTCAACGGTTTCCGCCATGACGCTCTCCGTTCTCTTCGGACCGGTCTTCCAGGCCGGATTACCGGGTCCCCTCCCGTTTCCCGATTATAACCTTTCAAGGGATAAAATGACGTATGACCGCGATCAGATTTATTGACTTCTCCCACGTACCAGCAATACTTTTTTTCGGCCATTTGGTATTCTATGCGTTCATAGGGTAGATACCCCAAGCATGGCGGCCGCCATCCTCCGCATGGATAATCCTTTGCTTGACAACCGAGCTATTTCATTATAGATTCCTAAATAGTAATTATTACTACTTAGGACGGATACCGGATGGACATCGGCGGGGAAGAGCTACGAGCGCGGGTGGAACGTTTTACGGATGGCCTGAAAGGTTCGGGCATCAAGCTGACCCATCAGCGCGTCGAGATATTCCGAGAGGTCGCGAGGACCGGCGACCACCCCGACGCCGAGACCATCTACAAACGAGTGAGAAAACGAATCCCCACCATATCTCTGGACACCGTCTATCGCACCCTGTGGCTGCTGAACGACATGGGGATCTTAACGACCATAGGGATGCAGCGCGGCAACGTGAGGTTCGACGCTAACATTGATTCGCACCACCACTTCGTGTGCACGCGATGCGGCAGGATCAGCGATTTTACCAAGCGGGAATTCGACGAGCTTGAAGTCCCCCGGGAGGTCAGCGACATGGGTGAGGTGGCCTCCACCCACGTCCAGTTCAGGGGGTTATGTAACAGATGCCGGGGGAATAATTGAAGGAGGCCTGGAGGGAGCATCAAGCACGACATTCATAGCAGCATAGTGCATGGTTTTCGACAAAGGAAGGAGGGAAATCCATGGATGAGGAAAGCAGGTGCCCGGTAACGGGCATGACAAGCCAGCAAGGAAAAGGCAGAGGCACGACGAACATCGACTGGTGGCCGAACCAGCTGAACCTCAAGATCCTGCATCAGCACTCTGATCTTAGCAACCCCATGGGCGAGGATTTCAACTACGCCGAGGAGTTCAAGAAACTGGACCTGGAGGCCGTGAAGAAGGACCTCTATGCGCTGATGACCGACTCTCAGGATTGGTGGCCGGCGGACTACGGCCATTACGGGGGTCTCTTCATCAGGATGGCGTGGCACAGCGCCGGCACCTACCGCATGGGCGACGGCCGCGGGGGCGCGGGGTCCGGCTCCCAACGCCTGGCGCCCCTCAACAGCTGGCCCGACAACGTGAACCTCGACAAGGCACGCCGGCTGCTCTGGCCGATCAAGAAGAAATACGGCAGGAAGATCTCCTGGGCCGACCTCATGATCCTCGCCGGCAACTGCGCCCTCGAGTCGATGGGACTCAAGACCTTCGGCTTCGGCGGCGGGCGCGAGGACGTGTGGGAGCCGGAAGAGGACATCTACTGGGGCTCCGAGGCCGAGTGGCTCGGAGATGAGCGCTATTCGGGCGAGCGGGATCTCGAGAACCCCCTTGCCGCCGTGCAGATGGGCTTGATTTACGTGAACCCGGAGGGGCCGAACGGCGAACCGGATGCGGTCGCATCCGGCCGTGACGTGCGCGAGACCTTCGCGCGCATGGCCATGAACGACGAGGAGACCGTCGCCCTCGTTGCCGGCGGGCACACCTTCGGTAAATGCCACGGCGCCGGCGATCCGTCGCATGTGGGTCCCGAGCCCGAGGCCGCACCCATCGAGGAACAGGGCCTGGGCTGGAAAAGCGATTACGGCAGCGGCAAGGGGGATGACACCATCAGCAGCGGCATCGAGGGCGCCTGGACGCCGAAACCGACCAAGTGGGACATGGGCTATTTCAACATGCTGTTCCGCTATGACTGGAATCTGGTGAAGAGCCCCGCCGGCGCATGGCAGTGGGAACCGGTCAACCCGGAGGAAGAAGATCTCGCGCCCGCCGCTCACGATCCCTCGAAGCGGGTAAAGACCATCATGACCACGGCGGACCTCTCGCTGCGCTTCGACCCCATCTACGAGCCCATCGCGCGGCGTTTCCAGCAAAACCCGGAGGAGTTCGCGGACGCCTTTGCCCGGGCGTGGTTCAAGCTGACCCACCGCGACATGGGCCCCCGCTCGCGCTATCTCGGCCCGGAGGTCCCGGAGGAGGAGCTGATCTGGCAAGACCCGGTGCCCGCGGTCGATCACGAGCTGCCAGGCGCGCAGGACATCGCGGACCTCAAGGACAAGATCATTGCCTCGGGCCTGTCTATCTCTGATCTGGTCTCGACCGCCTGGGCGTCGGCGTCCACGTTCCGTGGTTCAGACAAGCGCGGCGGTGCCAACGGGGCGCGCATCCGCCTTGCGCCTCAGAAGGACTGGGAAGTCAACGAACCGGAACGGCTGGCGCACGTATTGCAGACCCTGGAGGGGGTCCAGAAGGAGTTCAACGACGCGCAGTCGGGCGGGAAAAAGGTCTCCCTCGCCGACGTGATCGTCCTGGGTGGGTGCGCCGGAGTCGAGCAAGCCGCGAAGAACGCCGGCTACGATGTTACCGTGCCCTTCGCGCCGGGACGCACGGATGCGTCGCAAGAGCAGACCGACGTGGAGGCATTTACCGTACTCGAACCGGTCGCGGACGGGTTCCGCAACTATCTCAAGGCCAAGTACGCCGTATCGGCGGAGGAAATGCTCGTCGATCGCGCGCAACTGCTGACGCTGACCGCTCCCGAGATGACGGTCCTCGTCGGCGGCATGCGCGCCATGAACGCAAACTTCGCAGGGTCCCAGCACGGCGTCTTCACCCAGCGCCCGGAGACGCTCACTGGCGACTTCTTCGTGAACCTGCTCGACATGGGCACGGTGTGGAAGGCGACCTCGGAGGACGAGGACGTCTTCGAGGGCCGCGACCGCGCGACGGGCGAACTGAAGTGGACCGGCACCCGCGTGGACCTCGTCTTCGGCTCGAACTCCCAGCTCCGTGCCCTGGCGGAGGTCTACGCATGCGAGGACGCCCAGGAGAAGTTCGTGCACGACTTCGTGGCAGCTTGGGATAAAGTGATGAACGCAGACCGCTTCGACCTAGCCTGATCCCGGCGGATACCAAGCAGGTCAGGATGCATATCCTGGCCTGCTTCTTCTTGCCGACGGAAGCTTCAGCGCATGCTGCTGCAAATCTGGATTTGAGCCTGCAACGGCTCGAGGCTCCGCGTTACCTCATCCCGTACCTGGCCTTGATGGAGAAAAGGCCTCTCTTGGCGGCAAGAAAGAAGGAGAGGAGCCCAGTGGTCACGGTGGAGCCCATGGCCGAAACGGCCCTCCGGACCGGCGCCTTGGACAAGAGCTTCGACACCAGCGTGACCTTGAACGGCTGAGGTTTCTCGCTGTAATCCGTGACCTCCTCGCAGGGCACATACCTATAGAACAGCCTTCTGCCTCGGGAAAACAGGAAGTCGCTCGCGATGCCGTCTCCCATTATCCCCAGCAGTTGCCAGCTGCGCTCGTCGTGGTTTCCCTGCAGGCTGCTGTCGCCGGCGGCCATCCTCACCAGTTCGAATACGTGGTATACGTCCAGCCTGGAGCCGCACAGGGCCCGGGCCATGGACAGCATCCACAGACAACCCGGGCAGTAGACTGCCAGCCCCTCCGCGCCGGTGCGTTCGGCCTCCTTCAGGCGGACCGCCGCTTGAGCGATCATGTCCACGGGGTTGAACGACCTCGACCCTCCCCCCAGGCCGCAGCAGACCCCCTTGTCCCGGCTGTTTTCCATCTCGACGACCTCGCATCCCATGGAGGCGAGCAGGTTCCTGGCCGCATCCATCATGTCGGGGAAGTCCCTGGACATGCAGTTGTCGTGAATGGTGAGCATCTTTTTCACCGGCGCAACTGCCTTTATCCTTCCCTCTTCCATCCTTTCCTGCAGCCATTGCAGGATATGGACCACCTCGAAATCATGCTTCTCCCCCGATACGTTATGCTTCAGCATGTCATAGGTCTCGGTTTCCGCGACAACCCTTCTGGCGCCCGCTGCATTCAATATCCTTACCGTATTGGCATAGACCTCCCGCGCGGGACCGATATATCCGGGAACGTAATAAATGACACCGGCATCGTATTTCGCGCCGCATAACACGGGCAGGTCCGCTATGAGCTCGGAATCGTATATGTAGGGGTAGAGGAGGTTCAGGATCCCGGGAAGGAAAATCTCCTCCCCCTGTTTGAGCCTTTCCCAGTCTTTAACCAGCTCGCGTTCCCGGTACGACAAGTTTCCCGCCAGTGAGCTGAAGATGTTGGGTGGGTAATGCGGTGCCAGCAGGCCCAGTTTGCTGCTGATGCCCTCCCTCTCGTAGACCCGGTTGCGCAAGGTCACTACCAGCCCCCACGGGTTGCAGTCAGCGGGGCAGACGGTGTTGCAGATCCTGCAAGACGTGCACCTGTCCAGGACGTATCTCGGCTCCCCCTTTATCGCCAGCTCGATCTCCTTCACCGCTTCGGCAATGGGCAGCTGCATCTCCGGGCAGGCGTGAAAGCATTCCCCGCAAAGGGTGCAGGCATCCAGGTTGAAATATCCTTCCTTCCCCGCCGCCTTGACCTCCATACACATCTCCCCCATTTCCAAGTACTGCATCGATTACGCCTGCATGCGCTCCCCTGCGGGAAACGCGAGCCGCCGTCTAGCCCAGAAGGCGTTGTACCATATCGGGCGTCTTGGCGGCGTTGTCCTCGTAGCCGTGAGCGCCCATGTCCTCGGCCAGGGCGGGTGAGAGTGGCGCTCCACCAACTATCACCAGGGGCAGCGGGTCAAGCGAGAGCGCCATCTCCACCGTCCTGCGCATGTTGGGCAGGGTGGTGGTCATCATGGTGGATAGCGCGAGCACCTGTGCCCCCCGCTCTTCCACCTCCTCGGTAAAGCGCTGCGGAGAGACATCGTAGCCGAGGTCCACGACCCTGTATCCCGCCGCCTCCAGCAGCACCCCCACCAGGTTTTTGCCTATCTCGTGCACGTCTCCCTCGACCACGCCCAGCACGACCGTCTCTTTTTCCGCTACATCGTCCGCCGATTTCAGCGAGGGGACGAGGACGTCTATGCCGGCGTGCATGGCCTCCGCCGCCATGAGCAGCTCCGGCAGGAAGAACACGTGGCTCTCGTAGAGCTCGCCAACAACGTGCATGCCCGCCGCAAGGCCTTCGTGTATGACCTGCCGCGGTGGTATCTCCTCGCTCAATGCCCGCCGGCACAAGGCCACCGTCTCTTCCTCCTTGCCTTCCCTCACCGCGTCGGCGATCGCGCCCAGGATGCTGTTATCTGCCACCATCGCTCCTCCCCCTCACTTTATGGGATATCTGCCGTATTTCTCCGCCGCATAGTAGATGGCCGCCGCGTTCGCGAGATCCAGGTTGGGGGGATACTCGCAACCCGGTGCCAGGACAAACCCCCCGCCGGGCGCCAGCACCCGTATCTGCTCCCTGGCTATCTCGATTATCTCCGCGGGCGATCTGAGCATGATGTCGTCCGTTCCTATGTAGCCGACCAGGGCCGTCTGGTGCCCGTACTTTTCCTTCATCTCCTGTGGAGTGGAACAGTCATCGGGAAGCTTGGCGAAGGAAAGGATGACCGGCTCCATGTACTTTATCTGCAGATCGAAATATGGCCCGTTGCCGCAGTTGTGCAGGGCCATAAGCGCCCCGTTGCGCCTGACCTCGTCGGCGATGCGCTTGGAATAGGGGCCTTCCATCTCCTCCCACAGCTCGCGCGAGACACCCGATTGTGAACCCAGGAGGGTATCTATCATCACTGCGTCCACCCCCACATCGCACTGCGCACGTACGTAATCCACCAGCACCTCGGTGACTATCTCCAAGCCTACCTTTACCTTCTCCGGACACTTCATGCAATCGAGGAAGATGTCCTGCGCACCGCGCATCATCACCAGGACTCCCAAGGGGCCGAAGGTGAACCCCATCACCGGATAACGCAACTTCGCCTTCTTAGCCAGTATCCTTCCCAGCTCGATGACCATTCCCATGCGAGGGGATTTACGCGGATCGAAGACCTCCAGCCGTTCGTAATCATCCGGAGAGGAGATAAGTGGGTTGCGGTAGTTCGGGTAGGGTGTGCTCGAGGGAGGGTATATCACCTCCTGGCCGAAATCTGCCGCCTCTACCGAGAGGTCGAGTACGCTGTAGAGGGCATCACAGCCTATGATCTCGGTGGCCGCGATATAGGCCTCCGCCGCGCTCTCGGCATCGAGCGAGAAGTCCTTGTAAGTCGCCCCGGTCATGCGGCGTGCGGCCCCGATGATGAAGGGGACCACCGGCACGCGGTCGGGTTCCTTGTGGAACGCCGCCGCCAGCACCCTCTCCAGCGGGGTAAGCTCGCATACCTTGCCATGCAGGGCGAAAAGGCCGGCACCCATCTTTATCATGCCCGGAGTAGGCCGAAGGAGCTTTCCCCCTACGCGCGGATAGATCGACATGGTCCCCACCACCCCTTTTCGGTTGTAACGCTATAACCCTGATCTCGCGCTCTTCAAACGGGAATGCGGTATAACAATGCTGGCCACTTCCCTGTCGATACCTGCCAGCCGCATATCGCGCTGTACCAATAATAGCACCCTCGAGACTGTATGAGAGCTGGGCCGGGGCTTCTGGAACTCCGGCCGTCAATCGTCCGCAGGAGAAGCAGTCAGCTCAAACACGTCTCCGGAGTATCCGGTGAGCTCGACCAGCCCGCCCTGAGGGACGTATACCTCTCCCGCGTCGATAACGCTGTCGTAGATGGAAGAACCGTCGGGCGAGAAGACTATCACCCGTCCTTTATCCGGCTCCACGAATGCGAGGACAAGGTCGCTGGCGGCCACGAGCCATTCGCTATATCCCTCTCCGCCGATGGTCACTGCGATGGTCCCCTCCTCCAGCGTATTTGCGCCGTCGGCCGGGCTGTATATCATGTCCGAGACCCTTGCCCAGGTCTCGCCGCCTTCAGCGAAGAGGGCCAGTTCCGTCAGGTCGTTCACCGCGTCCACCGCCATTCCCGCGGAATCGGGCGACTTGATGAGCTTGATCCCGTTGAAATCGACGAACCCGGGCAACTCCGGATACAGGCTCGATACCGCCAGGTGGTTGGAGGTCTCCTCCGTCTCCTCGAACGGTTTGACGTTGCGCCTCAGCCACTGCTTTCCGTCGATGTCATAGCCGAGAGCCAGGGGTTCTGCCGGTTCCGGCAGGCGCTGTTGAAAAGTCATGTAAGCTTTCCCCCACTCAGGGGTGACGATGCATTGGCGTCCGCCCGCCGAGATCAGTCTGAGCTCGGTCCCGTCCTCCATGTACAAGGAGCCGTCACGGTAGGTCATCGGCTGCGGAGCGCTGGCGGTGCCTCCCTTGATGACCACGATCTCGGCGATGTTGCTGGAGAAATCGAACGACAGGCGGACCGAGTTCTTGTTGCCGCAATAGCTTCCGGCGAACGCCTGGAATTCCGGGGGCATGATCTGCGGCTGTGGGGGCACCGAGACCTGTGTCTCTTCCTGCATGAGCCCTTTTGCCACAAGCACGCTGTCGAGGACCTCGAAGGCGACCGCCTGGGCGGAACTCCCCTGGCCAGCCTCCATCACCGCAACCGAAACCCTATGATCGGGGACAGAGAGCAGCATCGAATGATACTGGTCCGTATCTCCACCCTTCCCGATGACCTTGATCCCCTTCTCCCTGTAGCAGTCCACTTCCACCAGATCGAAGCCCAGGCCGTAATGCATCTCCGGATTCACACCACTTTCTTCCATGGCGGCCCTGGCGAAAGCGGAAGGCTGCTCCCTGGTCATCTCGGCAGTGGAGGAGTCCGAAAGCACCTTGGTCCCCCCGCAGAAGCTGTCCCCGAACCTCACCAGGTCCTCGGGCGTTGAGGAGAGACCGCCGGCCCCGATGCAGGAAACGATCTCTGCCGGGAGTTTCTTCCCGCTATACGGTTGATATAACGCGGCATAGTCGGGGTCGTCTCGCTCGGCTATTCCGATGCCGGTCCGGTCGAGAGAGAGCGGCTCGAGGACTTCTGCGGTCAGGAAGCCCATATAGTCCTTACCGCTGACGCTGGAGACGAGCATCTCCGCCAGGGTGAAGCCGTCGTTACAGTAAGGCGCGGTCTCGCCCGGCGCTGCTTTGAGATGAGAACGGGCGAGATATTCCAGCGTCTGCTCGTTGGTCTCAGCGTAGTATTCATAGCCGTTGTTGTTGGCGTAAGGAGTGCCAGGCATACCCGAGGTGTGGTTGAGCAGCATCCTCACGGTGATGTCCTTGTAGCGCGGGTCCTCCATCCTGAACTCGGGCAGGTACCGCACCACGGGAGCATCGAGTTCCACCTTGCCCTCGTCGACCAGCAGCATCACCGCGGTGGAGACGAATGCCTTGCTTATCGAGCCCATGTTGAAGATGGTATCGGTGTTAACGGGCACGCTTTTCTCGCGGTCCGCCATCCCGAACCCCTCGGAATAGACGACGTCCCCACCGTCCAATACCGCCACTCCACCTCCGCTGGCCTTGCCCGAGTTTATC
This sequence comes from Actinomycetota bacterium, assembly GCA_016931915.1. Classification (GTDB taxonomy): domain Bacteria; phylum Actinomycetota; class Geothermincolia; order Geothermincolales; family RBG-13-55-18; genus SURF-21. The sequence goes on along the minus strand of JAFGDU010000129.1, from coordinate 12,525 downwards.
TGTTCCCAGATCTCGGTGCGGGCAACCTGGCGGACCTGTTCATATGCATCCTCGCCCTTGTCGCCGCCGTCGCACCCCGGCATGGATGCAGCCGACAGGACCAGAGCGAGTACGAGCAACAGGCCGGAAACCATCTTTGCCGTCTTCATGGTTGAGAATCTCTCCTTGTGTTTAACGGTCTGCGTTCAATAATCAGTCCGGCATTCGATCGACTGCTGCCGATCACCCGCCGTGGGATCTCACTCTTATCCCCAGGATGTCCCCTGGCATTCCAGCCATCTCGATGAAGGACCCTGCGGGAACGAAAACCTCGCCGCTATCTATTATGCTGTCATAGAAAGGCGAACCATCAGCGTAGAACGCGATGACCCTGGCCCCGGCCGGGATATCAAAACCCACCAGCAGGTCCTCACCGGACTTGAACCATTCGTTGTAACCGTTCCTGCCTATGGTTATATCCTCCCTGCCATTGCCCAGCGCCGTCGCGTTTTCTATCGGGAAGTAGATCATATCGGAAACCTGCGCCCAGGTCTCGCCGCTCTTGTCGATCAGCGTCAGTTCCGTCTGGTCCCGGACATCGTCGGACACCATGCCCGCGAACTCAGGCGATTCTATTCTCTTGATACCGGAGAAGTCCACGTATCCCGGAAGCGCGCTCGGCGTCCACGAGGTCAGGATATGCGTCGCCGCGTATATCGTTTCCTCGAACGGCTTGACATTCCGCCTCAGCCACCGCGCTCCATCTACATCTTCTGCCAAGGCTGCAGGTTCCGGGACGGCATCGATCTTTTCCGCCGAGGTCATGTAGAGCCGGTCGTTGAACACCGTGTTGAGAAGGTAGCTGCGGCCGCCGACCGAGATGAACGCATGCCTTGCGCTTTCGTCGGCGGAGAAAAGACCGTCGCGGTAAGTCAGGGTATCTGACTCCACGACCTCGTCGCCTGACAAGGTGTCCATGGTGACGAGGTCTTTATCGAGGTCAAAAGCAATCTGGTACAGCGAATCCGAGCCCGCGTAGTAACCCGAGAATGCCGCGTACTCTTCCGGGATGGGCTGTGGTGCGGGCGAGGGGCCGACGGTGGGCTCCTCTCCCTCCAGCAATCCTTTCTCCTGCAGGAGGGAATCGAGCATGAGCAGCCCTACCTCCGAGGTGTCGTTTCCCTTTCCCGCCTGCACGACCGCCACGGAGATCCTCTCCTCAGGGGCGGACAGCATCATGGCATGAAAATCGATGGCGCTGCCGCCCTTGCCTATCACCTTGATGCCTTTTTCCCTGTAATAAGGGGCGTCTACGATGTCCAGCCCCAGTCCCCAGGAGGCCTCTGGGTTTATGCCCGCCTCCTGTCCCGCGGTAATTGCGAACCGCGACGGTTGTGCTTTCATCATCTCGGCGATGGAGTCTCCGGAAAGCACCCGTTTGCCCCCGTCGGAGAAACTGTCGGCGAACCTCACCAGGTCTTCCGCCGTTGACGACAGCCCGCCCGCCCCGACGATGGAGAGCACTTCCGGTGGCATCTTTGCAGCCGGGTCTACCTGATAGCAGGCGGCGATATCGTCGCCTTCTCGCATGCCCACGCTCACGCCGGTCCTTGCAAGCGAAAGGGGTCTGAAAATCCTCTCCGCAAGGACGTCCACATAGTCCATGCCGCTGACCTCGGCCACCAGCATCTCGGCCAGGGTGAAACCGTCGTTGCAGTAAGGCGCCGCCTCGCCGGGCGCCGCCTTCAGACGCGAGCGGGCGAGGTTGGCGAGGACATCTTCGTAGACTTCGCCGTTGAACTGATAACCGAAGTTGTTCGCGCATGTCGTGCCCGGAAGACCAGAGCTGTGGTCGAGCAGCATCCTGACCGTTATATCCTCATACCTCGGGTCGGCCATCTCGAACTCGGGCAGGTACTGCACCACGGGATTATCGAGCTCCAGCTTGCCCTCATCGACGAGCAGCATCACCGCGGTCGCGCAGAAAGTCTTGCTGACCGAACCCACGTTGAAAGCAGTCTCGGGCGTGACTGCAACGCTGTTTTCCCGGTCTGCCATACCGAAACTCTCTGAATATACGACCTCACCGCCGTCCAATATCGCCACGCTAGCGCTACTCGTCTTGCCCGCATTGATCCCCTTCCAGACTTCCGCGCGGGTAGCCTTGATGGTTTTTTCGTACATGCACTGATCGCCACCGGTCTGACAGGCCGTGAGCAAAAAAAGGGGGGCCAGGAGTGCCAGCGCCACGAGGACGCGCAGTAATCTGGCTGTGGTCTGCACGAAAGCCTCCATAACAGATCTTAGATGTTACTGTCTCGCTCTATTATCGATACCGCGCGGCAACCGCTTGAGTACGATATTCCCGCTATCCTTTATACGACATCGGCCTTGGTCGATAGACATAAGGGAATAACCCCAAGCGTAAGAAAAATGATGTATGAATATATGTTCTTTCCCCGGGACACGATAGATACCGGAACGTACAGGAGGAGAGGACTCGATAGAAAGGTTGAACCCACGAAAAGGGAGTGATTGTGATGCGCCCCAGCTTCTTGCGTCTTCCCAGGATCGGTATCACCCTGCTCTTTATCGCGGCCATGATCCTGCCGGTGGCCTCCTGCGGCAACCCATCCATGCCCGAGGACCTTAAAACCAGGCTCGAGCAAGCCGTCGATGAGGCCGTGGCGGAGTACGGCATACCCGGCGCCATGGTGGGGGTGTGGAGCCCTGAAAGCGGCGACGTGGTCATACTTAAAGGAAAGGCCGATATCGAGGCCGGAGCGGACATGGACAGCGGAGACAGGGTGCGCATATGCAGCATAACCAAGACGTTCACGGTGACCGTGGTGCTCGAGCTGGTCGACGAAGGGAAACTCGGCCTGGATGACAAGCTGGCCGAGTTCTACCCGGATATCCCCGATGCCGACAGGATTACCATCCGGCAGCTCTGCGACATGACGGCCGGGATCTTCAGCTATGAAGGGGACGAGACGTTCATCAGAACCTATACCGAGGACCCGGACAAGGTATGGGAGCCCGAGGAGTTGGTGGCCCTCGCCGTCGCCCATCCACCTTACTTCCCACCGGGGGAGGGATGGCATTACTCGAACACGAACTCGATCATCCTTGGCATGATAATCGAGGAGAGAACCGGTAACGACATCGCCTCCGAGATCCAGTCGAGGCTGGTCGACGGCTTGGATCTGGGCTATACCTATTACCCGGAGGGAACCGATATCGAGGGCGTCCACGTGCACGGATACATCGCGGGTGAAGGGGAGGAGCTGATAGATGCCACCTACCTCTTCAACCCCTCGGGGATGGGTGCCTCCGGAGCGATGATATCCACACTCGATGACCTGAAGGCCTGGGTGGTCGCGCTCGCGAAGGGCGACCTCCTTGATCAGGACACGCAGGCACAACGGACCTCGCTTGTCCCGGGAGATTACGATTATTTCGGCGTCCCGGTACAGTACGGCCTCGGCGTACTGTCCTGTGAAGGGTTCCTCGGGCACCCCGGTGACGGGTTCGGATACACCAACGCCGCCTTCCACTCGCCGGAGACCGGCACGACCATCGTCGTGCTCTTGAACAAGTCCCCCAATGATGATGCATTCATGGCGCTGACTCTTTTCACGCAACTCGCGAAGATAATGAACGCCGAGGATTCCAGGTAGAAGAGAATCGGGGCACTTGAGGCCGCGCCAACGGATTTACGGTCCGGAAAATACGGTTGCTCTCGCTTGCTCTGAGTTGCATATATCCCGCGCTTTTTACAGATTGCAGTTGTTCTCAGTCGCTCTCGGTTTTCCTCGCTTGCGCTCAGCTATACTGGCCATTTATTGACCGGGCCACGTATAAGTGATGCTTAACATATTGCATTATCGCTTTACGAGAAAGATGGGATTCGTGTAGCAATCGCCTTCCGCGTTACTGCCCTTGAGCCTGACGTAACCGATGCCCGCAAACTCGTCTGGAACCTTGAAGTCGGCGACCGGTACGTCATGCTCGCCGTCCCCGCAGCCCGCAAAGTAAGTCATGGTGGGGTAAATACTCTCCTGCTCTCCAGCAGAGGCCTTCCATTCTATGCGTACGGTATCGCCGCGCTTTACTGACAGCTCGCTGCCGATGCCGGCTTCGTTGCCCTCCGCTCCGTTGCGCGCCGTAAACACAACCAGGGGGCCCCGCGATACCACGGTCCTCCCCTCCCTCAAAGCCGCCATTAGATCCTCGCGATCACCCCCGCAGAGATTGCAGCCGGCCCGCGGAACGAATGCGTAGGTTTTGGTCTTGCACCTCTTCCAATCGTCCTCATTATGACAGTCGGTTCCCCCGATGATGAAAATCATCCTTCCCGCCTTCAGATTGTCATGCCATATCCTCAGGAGTTTATCTTCCGGCTGGGGCGACTTGTCGTTGAAGAGCTCAAAACCCTTGATATAAGGCCTCTTATCGATATACTGCAGTTCTTGCTCAAAACCCTCCCAGCTGTGCCCCCTGGATAACGGGTGTGCTATGTAGCCGAAGACCCTCTGATCGTATTTCCTGTAAGCACCTTTCAGGCCGTTCAGATACTCCCGCTGGCAAGCGCGTTTTTTCTCATTGATGCGGTTCAGAACAGATTCCTCGTGAAAGCTCAGGTGTTCCAGAAGCTCATAGATGACCATGTCCGGATTCGGGTCGTCATAGATATAGGAGGGCGAGGCATAGACCAGCATGTGCCCGTAACGCCAGAGATCGCTAAGCTCCTCGCCTCCGAGCAGACAGCACTCCTGGCCAAGCTCATCCAACTCACCCTGGCGCCTTTGCCATCTCTTGCATGCGATGTCAGTGCTGTAGCCCAACAAGTCCGCGGGATGATTGTCGATGAGGTCGTCCGCAGCCCGTTCCTGGAAGTCCCGCCTGTAGCGCCGTCTTAAGAATACCTTTTTGATGTCCTCCTTCTGAATCGCCGGGAAGCCCATATTCGGCCCGTGGTCGGTGAGGACCGCCCAGTGCAGCTGTCGGCTCTCCATAAGGGGAGGAAAATCGCAGCATCTCCCTGTGCCCTCGATGTTGTAAACCCTGTTCTCGTCCTCGCTCCCATCTTCGTCTTTTGCTTTAAACCACCTCTTGAGAGCCTTAATAAGCAGCCTTCCAGTAATCGGGTGTTGATGCTTGGCCCATCGTGCTATCTGGCCGATGTCCAATGCAGAGTAGATGCTGTGGACGTGAGCGTCCCCAGGGTGCCACTTGTTCAGGTCGAGCATCTGGTCTGCTGTCGATCCGCCGTCGCTCATTGTCAGCCTCCTTTCTCGAATATCGGGCTGCAGGCAGGTGGAAAGGAGTCAGACTTGATCTGTCAGATCTGTGATGCAGCCCTGAGAACCCTATGACCATATACTAATCACAAATCTATAATAAGTCAAATATTCCCAGAAAGGTCCTTTGTCGATGCGTCCGCTTCCAGTATATTAAATTGCGGCAATGCGTCCACTTGTGCATGCTGGGCATATTTGTTAAATTATAGCTCACATGATGGTTGGATCGGGCAAGAACAGGGTACCCCTCGCAAAGATCATCCGTCACTATTCGCCCCGGGTTTCACTTGCGCGCTCACACACTCGTATGGGAGGAGCAACGTGGCTATCCGCAGAGTTGTATTGATCGAGCCCAAAACCCCCACTCTCCATCTCTTCAGCAAATGGGCCCTACCGCGGCTGGGGCTTCCAATATTGGGAGCCATACTCAAGAAATCCGGCATCGAGGTCGCAATATACTTCGAAGATGTCTCCGCGTTGGACTGGGAGGATATCGGCTCCAGCGACCTCGTGGGCATATCGGCCATCGCGGCAACCGCAAACGAATCCTATGAGATCTTACGACAGGTGAAACAACGGGGAGATATACCGGTCGTTTTCGGCGGGCCTCACACGACTTTTCTTCCCGAAGAAGCACTGGCCAAGGGGGCGGATTTCGTGATTCGCCACGAGGGCGAGGAGACCCTGCCGGAGCTGATCGCCTGCCTGAATGGAAAGCCCGGTAAACCCATCTCTGGCATCAAGGGCCTGTCCTACCGGGTCGCTGGCAGGTTTCAACACAATCCCGACCGACCTCTTCTCAAAGATCTCAGTTCCCTACCCTGGCCCGACTACAGCCTTATACGTGATTATCGGCAGCGCCTGCTTACCCCCATGCTGACCTCTCGGGGCTGTCCTTGTAATTGCAGTTTCTGCCAGGTTACCGCGCTTTTCGGTCGGGGATATCGCTTCCGGGATACCGAGGATATCATGGCCGAAATGGATGTGCTCTATAGGACTTACCCAAGCCGCACTATTTTCTTCTACGATGACAATTTCACTGCGAACTCCGTGCGGACCAAACGGTTACTGCGCCGCATGATCGAGGAACGCTTGACGCCTCGCTGGTCCGCCATGACCAGGGTGGATGTATACCGAGACCCCGAAATGCTCGAGTTGATGAAGCAAAGCGGATGTGGCTATGTCTATCTGGGGCTCGAATCCGTCAACCCGGAGACCTTGAAGATGTATCGCAAGGGGCAGACGGTGGAGGACATCGCTCATGCGGTAAAGCAATATCACCGCCACGGGATAAGCGTGCACGGCATGTTCATGGCCGGATCCGACGATGACGATGTGCAAACGGTGTTCGAGACGGTGCGTTTTGCCCGTAAGGTTCATCTGGACACCATGCATTTCACTATCGTGACACCGCTCCCCGGCACCGACTTCTACGGCGATCTGTCTGCCGAAGACCGCATCTTCGATTTCGATTGGTCTCATTACGACGGCCTCCACGTGGTCTTCCGCCCCAAGCATATGAGTCCAGCCCAAGTGCAGCGAGGAGCCCTTGTAGATTCCATGAGAAAGTTCTATACCCCGTGGCAATTCTGCATAGCGGCTTTACGTTTCCAAGGCCAGGTCATGGTACACCGCATCTATGCCCGTTCCATGGTTGAATCCTGGTGGCGGCACAACGGCCCCCGCCTTGAAGTACCGGAAATGTGCGATGCCCGTGCCTGACGGTTGCTGCAAAAATTCTATGGCAAGCCCTGTTCCAGCGCTATTGACTGCGGAGCTTCTCGTATAGTCCCACGGTGTCCGACGCAGGAGACACGTCATAATTCTTCATCAAGTATGCGCTGCATCGCCTGAAGGCTTCCTCGATACCCGCACGGTTCCCCATCTGGGAACATATGGTCATCTGCTTGCGGTAGAGCTCCTCCCGGCCGGGGTCCTTTGAGACGGCAGCCTCCAGGCGGGAGAGGGCCTTCTCCGGCTCCCCCCTTCTCAGGTGTTCGGTGGCCATATCCGCCAGGGTGCCCACGTAGTAATCCCGCAGGGTCTCCCGCTCCTGCCAGCACCAGTCCTCATAGAGGTCTTCCGCAAGGAACTCTCCCTCGTAGAGGGAAGCTGCATCCTCCAGGGTGCGGAAGTAGAGGTCGAACTGGCCTGTCTCCTTGGCCTTTGCCGCACTGGCCAGCTTCTGTTTGAACAGCCCGGTATCGGTCCACCCCCCTGGCCCCAGCTCCAGGCGGAGTAACTCCCCCTCGGCCTTGAGATAGGATGACTCCCCCCGTAAGGAGGTGGGTTCCAGTGTCTTTCTGAGAGCAGATAGAGCCGCATTCAAGCTCTTCGAAGAGGAGGCAGGGGGGACCTCTGGCCAGAGCAGCTCCATTATCACCTCCCGGGGGATGAAGCCCCTCTCCTGGTTTGCCGCCAGGTACTTCAGTATGGTGAGGGATTTTTTGCTCCGGAAGTCCCCTGCAGACAGGGTAGTATCTCCCCGGCTTATCCTAAAGGGCCCCAGCATCCTTACGGTAAGGGGATCTACTGCCTGCCTGGCTATGGTCTTTTCCAGCTCTCTTGCCGCCTCTGCCACCCCCGGTATCTCACTTACGGCTAACTTCTTCAGGTAGGGGGATGACTTGGTACCTGCCAGGGTGAATACCCTTGCCATGAACTGGGTGTGCTGGCCAGAGGAGAAGAGTTCGGTGAAGGGGGAAAGGGGGTATTCGGTATCCATAGTCATGTAGCGGAGGATAATGTCCTCGCCAAAGTCTTCTATGTAGGCCTGCAGGGTGCGGCGGCCTTCCGCAAGCTCGCCAGCAGCGTTTTGAAGGGTAAGGAGCAGCGAATAGGCTAATGAGAGCGCCATTCCGCGGCTGCCCTCTTTAACCACATCCAATATACTACGGACTTCATGCAACGCTCTCGCAATCCCCGTAGCGTGCACTGATTGTGCGATCACTCCCAGCGCTGCGATATTCTTGAAATCCATAGAGTCTTTGGCGGCGGCCTCCACTCTGCGGTAATACTTCATGGCCATTTCCGCGTCCCCGATCAAGCCGTAGGCATCGGCCAGGAACCATTGGGTGTACATGGACTCCCCACTATCAGCGTGCTTATCAGCAAGGGAGGAAGCGGCTGCGGCATCTTCCCGAGCCGCATCTATCTCCCCCAGATAAGCATGCACCACCGCTCTCGCAGCGCGGTTGAAGAAAACCATGGGAGCCAGCCCCAGCCGTTCACCCAAAGCCAACCCCTTTTCGGCAGCCTCCCTGGCCTGCTCCGGTCGATCGAGGAAAGCATGCGTGCGAGATAGAAGGGCGTAGAGGAAAGGCTGAGTCATGGTGAGACCCGCGCCTTCCGGAAGCTTGTCCGCGGTGCGGAATAGCTCGCAAGCCTTGTTGAGCTTGCCCTGCATGAAGGCAGCGCCTCCGGACCAGGTCAGCGTGCTCGCCTTCAGTCTCCCGGCCTCGATCTCCTCTACATGGGCAAGGACCCATTCCAGCAGCTCCCGGGCCCGATCCGCTCGACCCATGCCGACCTGTATCAGGCTCTGGCCTGCTGCTTCGTAGTAGAAGTAGGGCGATCCCCCAGGTATAGCTTCACGTGCTCGCAAGGTCATGTCCAGGGCCTGTCCGGGGTTCCCGGTCACAGCATAATAGCCCGCCAGATACAGCAGGGCCAGGGCTTGGCCGTAGTCATCTCCGACCTTCTCAAAGGCTTCAGTGGCGAACCGCTGCGCCTCGATGCCACGGTTGTAGTCTCCCAATATGGCTGCCGTCTGACCTATGCGCAGCAGCAGCCTGGGGTGGTCCCACAGAACGTCCTCGGGCAGACGCAGGATCTCGCGGTACAGAAAGGAAACCCGGTTGGCCTTCATCATCTCACTGTCGATTCGCTCCAGGAGATCCGCTGCCTGCTCGTAGCAGGAGGCTTCCATGTAATGGGACAGCATCTGTACGGCATCTGCCTGACCATCCCATAGCGCAGCCGCCTTCAGGTGTAGATCCTGGATCTCAGTGGGAGAACGGGTATCTTGCAGGGCCTTGCGGAGGAAATCCCGTAAGCATGGGTGATATCGGTACCATTCGCCCCTGTCGTCAAGGGGTATGGTAAACAGGCGTTCATCGGTCAGGTGGGCCAGGATCTCCTGTGAATCCTCGATCCCCAGAAGATCATTGCAGAATTGCGGGTTCATGCGGGAGAGCAGGGAAGTATGGGTAAGGAACCCCCTGACCCTTTCGGCCTGGCTCTCATATATAGCCTTGGAGAGAAAATCCGCTACCGCTGAAGGCAGCACGCCCAGTTCCTTGATCGCCGCGCTTATCCGGTCGCCCTGCTTACCTTTGAGGGCCAGGTAGAAGAGGACCAGACCCGCTATCCATCCCTCGGTGTACTCGGAGAGAGCCGCCAGGTCCTCTTCGTTCAGGGTCATCCTGAATATCTCCCCGAAGAGCGAAGCGGTCTCAGCGGATGAGAAAGCAAGGTCGTCCTCATCGATCTCCAGCAGCTCTCGCCGTGCCCTTAAGTGCGATAGATCCAGGTTCAGCGCAGCGCGGCTCAAGATCAGAAAGTGGATGTTCGGGAGCATGTGATCGAGGAGGAATGCCAGGGCTTCGATGATCGAGTTCCGCTCGTTTATCTCCTGAAAATCGTCAAGGACTATGAACAGCTCGCCTTCTATGAGAGCGTCGAGCTCGGCCAAGAGGGTCGAAAGAACTGCTTTGCTTTGCTCCGCTACGTTCGCCATCGATTGCATATGTTCGAGTGTGTTCGCACCGAAGGCATCATGTATGCTGCGCAGCCCTGCGATGATGTAAGTCAGGAAAACGGCCAGGTCACCATCGGATTCCTCCAACGAATACCAGACGAAAGGGCAGCCGGCCCTTTCCAGAAAGGCCTCGGCCAGCGTGCTCTTGCCGTAGCCGGCACCTGCAACGATGGAGGTCAGCTTCAGGGATCGTGCCCCATCGAGATCCTCCAACAAGCGCTCCCGGAGCACGATCTCCGGCAGCCTGGGGGGATACAGCTTGGTACAGAGTACGTTGGAAACGCCGATTTCCGAAAGCATACGAAATCATACACCTCCGATACGCCGCCCCTGACCCGGAATATCTTTCCTGAATGGTAATGCTTGGATGTTGCAGCTGTCAGCCCTAAGAACATGCATAGAATGCTGATTAAAGCTTAATAGTCGAATCGGCGGATGTAAAGATGGCCGGTCCAACCCCGCTTTGATGTGGCCGATTATCGCCGTTAACCTACATTAAACCAAGCCGCTGATGGAGAAGTCTGCAAGTACAGCAGGGGTGGAGATACCTCAAGGGATGCCGGAGCACCCGGGGATTACCTGTGATCCGGGCACTTATCGAAGAAAGACCTGTCCTTGCCGGTTTTACTCACGATCCAGTCCACCTGGGCTTCCGGGATGTAAGGGGTGCCGCAGACGCTGCAGGTGACCATCCTGAAATCCTTGCCCCATATGCGGCGCACGCCATCCCTCTCCGTCATGATGATGGCTCCGGTGGGGCAGGCATAGGCACAGGCGCCGCAGCCGATGCATACGTCCGACGGCTTGTAATAAGGGGTGGCGGGCTTCTTGTCCGCTCCGCGGTTGACCATGCTTATGGCGTAAACGCCCACCACTTCGGCGCAGACGTTGGTGCACATCGCGCAGGCGATACACTTGTAGCGGTCGTTCTCGCCCTCATCTTTGCGGAAGCGAACATCAGTCAGCCCTTCAGCGGCGGCCATCTCCCGAATGACCTCCGAATCCGGCACGCGCGCCATCAGCAGTTCCAGCACCCCCCTGCGGATCCTGTGCACAAGGGGGGTATCCGTCTTGATCTCCAGCCCCTCGCGCACCGGGTAGTTGCAGGAAGTGACCAATCTCATCCTGCCTCCCTGATGGGCCTCCACCAGGCAGACGCGGCAGGAGCCGCCGCTGCTCGCCACCTCGCTGTTGTAGCACAAAGAAGGGATGTAGATCCCGTTCTCGTGCGCCACTTCCAGCACGCACTGGTCTCTCACGGCCTTAAAGGTCCTGCCGTCGATGATCACGCTTATCTTTTCCATGCTATGAGATCCTCACTGCATCGAAGGTGCAAACATCCCTGCAGATACCGCACTTTATACACTTGGTCGTATCGATCTCGTGGGCTTCCTTGCGCTCGCCCGTGATGCATTCCTGCGGGCATTTCTTTAAACACAAGCCACACCCGGTACATGCTTCCGGGTCTATCGTATAGGTGATGAGCGCCTTGCACACTCCGGCCGGGCACTTCTTGTCCCTGATATGGGCGTCGTATTCGTCACGGAAGTATTTAATGGTGGAGAGCACCGGGTTGGCGGCCGAGGTCCCCAGGCCGCACAACGCCCCCCAAGTCAGCAGGTCGCACAGCTCCTCCAGCATGGCCACGTGCTCCTCCCCGCCGCGGCCCTCGGTGATGTCGGTGAGCAGGTCCAGCATGCGCGGCAGGCCGTCCCGGCAGGGGGTGCACTTGCCGCAGGACTCCTCCACCAGGAAGTTGATGAAATACTTGGCCACGTCCACCATGCAGGTATCCTCGTCCATGACGATGATGCCGCCCGAGCCCATCATGGACCCGGCCTCGGTCAGGCTGTCGAAGTCAACCGGCAGGTCCGCCATGCGCTCGGGGATGCAGCCGCCGGAGGGGCCGCCGGTCTGGACCGCCTTGAACCTCTTGCCACCCAGGATGCCGCCGCCGATGTTCTCGACCAGCTCGCGTATGGAGATGCCCATGGGCACTTCCACCAGGCCGGTGTTGTTGACCTTGCCCACCAGGGAGAAGACCTTGGTCCCCTTGGAGCCCTCGGTGCCCAGGCTTGCGTACCATTCCGCGCCCTTGACGATGATCTCGGGCACGTTGGCCCAGGTCTCGACGTTGTTGAGGACCGTGGGCTTGTCGTAGAGGCCTCTTTCGACCGAACGGATGTATTTGGCGCGGGGTTCGCCCACATCGCCCCCCACGGAGCGCATCAGGGCCGAAGACTCGCCGCACACGAAAGCGCCGCCGCCGCGGCTGATCCTGATGTCGAAGTCGAAACCGCTGCCCAGGATGTTCTCGCCCAGCAAGCCCTTCTCGCGCGCCGCCTCGAGGGCGGAACTCAGGTTCTTGACCGCCAGGGGATACTCATCACGCACGTAGATGTAGCCCGTGTGCGCGCCCAGGGCGACGGCGCCGATGATCATGCCCTCGATAACCGTATGCGGGTCGCCTTCCATGATCGAGCG
>JAFGDU010000128.1 GCA_016931915.1 Actinomycetota bacterium | reverse complement strand
CTTTCCCCCCGACAGCGCGATGACCACGCGGTCCCCCTCCGCGATCATGTCGTGCTTTTCTATGGCACGCCGTACGCGCCGCTCGAAAAAGCGGACAAAGCAGGGCTTGCAGACCTTGAGGTTGAACTCCGTCAAGCGCAGGATGTCCGTTGACGCCCCGCAGATGCGGCAACGTCCCGCGACGATATCTACACCGTGTACTTCCATGGGATTAAGATATCAGACCCGGGCCCAGGGGTCATACCAGGCGTTGAGGTCAGGCCTGGAAGGAGGGGGGAGATGCGAGCACGAAGTCACGGGCAGCCAGTTCCGGCAGGCGCAGAACGATGGTGAACCATCCTCCCGATGTCTGGATGAGGTTGATGCTTCCGCGGTGGGCGAGGACTATCCTGCGGGCCATGGCCAGCTCCAGGTCCTCCTTGTCGGGCGCACCCAGGGGTGGGAAGATGCGGCTGCCGTTCTCGCGCAGGGCCGCGGCCTCGCGGTTGCGGATGTTCAGGGTTATGACCACCTCCTGCCCCTCCGATTTCGCCGATGTCCTCACCTCGGTGCCGCGGCCCGATCTCCTGACCACATAGCCGAAAACGGAATCGAAGACGCGTTTCATCCTCTGCGGGTCGACGAGGACGCCGGGCAGGTTTTCCGGGACGTTCACGACGATACCGGATGGGTCGCATACCTCTTCGAGCACGGGCAGGCTCATCGAAAGCAAGTGATCGAGGCTGGTAACCTCGCGGTTCAGTTTAACCTTGCCCGACTCGAGGCGTGATATGTCCAGGAGGTCCTCGACCAGCTTGGACAGGTTGTCGGCCTCCCGGCTGATGATCTCCACGTACTCCCGTTCTTTGTCGGGCTCCATCTCCCTGGAGACGAGCATCTCGCTGAATCCCAGGATCGAGGTGAGCGGCGTACGCATCTCGAAACTGACGGCGGAGACGAAGCTGGAAGCAGCGCGGTCCATCTGGGAGAGAGAACGCAGCTCTTCCATGGCTTTGGCCCTCTCCTGAGCCTGCTCCCGGCTTTCCGCGCTCAATCGGTTGATGAAGAAGCAGAAGAGCACCAGAAAAAACACCTGCGCGCAGATCAGCTGGACTTCCTCCGCATAGACGTCGCCGGACACCAGGATCGAGAACAGGAAAGAGCCGACGGATGTTGCGGAGATCAGGACCGTGGCTTTCAGCGAGGAGAAGAGGCTGGTGGCGAAGGCGGCGATCAAGAGAAGGAAGGGGAAGAGCGGGCTGTGTACCCCACCCGTATAGTGGATAGCGGCGCAGCTGAGCGCGATCAGGGAGAGTGTGTAAGAGCCCAGGAGCAGACCGGTCCGCCTGCTTGACAACGTCACTTTGAAGGGCAGCAGCAGGGTGGAGAGATTGACCAGCAGCATGCAGAAGAGGAAGAGCAGCGCCATCTCGTAATAGATGGGCACGTCGTGTGGAAGCAGGATGAGCAGGAGGGAGATAGCGGGTATCGCTATCCAGAGCAATCCCCCCAGCATGCGCAATAGATTCTGCCTGTACAACTTCCCTCACACCCCTCTTATGGGTATATAGACGGTGAAGGTGCTGCCCTGTTCGGGCTCGCTGCGCACCGTGGTCTTTCCGCCGTGCAGTTCCACCAGGTGCTTCACGATGGCCAGGCCCAGGCCGGTTCCGGCGATCCCTGAAAGTTCCTTGTTCTCCACGCGGCGAAAGCGCTCGAATATGTGCGGGAGCTCATCGGGAGGGATGCCGATGCCGTGGTCGGTAACCGCGATGGTGACGTACTTTCCCTCCACCCCGGTCTCCACCTCTACCGGACCTCCATCGGGGGAGTACTTTATGGCGTTTGAGAGGAGGTTCTTGATCACCTGGTGTATGCGGTCCTGGTCGCCGTATACCTGGGGCAGTTGTCTGCTGCCCAGGTATTTCAACTCGTGCCTGTCGGTCTGGGATTGGAAGAACTCCATGTCCTCCTCGACCAGGTCGGCCAGGTTGATCATCTCTCGGTTCAGCTCTATACCCGCCTCTATCTTGGAGAGGTTTAGGAGGTTGGTGATGAGACGCGATAAGCGCTCTGACTCGTTCAATATGATGCGGTAGAATTCAAGTTTTTTGTCGAGTTCCATATCCTTGGTGGCCAGGATCTCGCTGAACCCGTGGATCGAGGTAAGCGGCGTGCGGAGCTCGTGGGATACCATGGAAACGAATTCCGACTTCGCTTTCTCCAGCCTGCGGATGAATTCCCCCAGGTTGGCCACCTCGTCTTTGGACTGTTCCTGGCGTCGCAATTCCAGGGCGAGACGGTTGGTGAGAAGGCAAGCGAGGTAGAAGTAAAAGACGTTCAGAGCCAGGGGCTGCACCATTTCCGGGCGGAATTCACCATAGGTGAAGGCGACCACGATGTAAAGCAAGGCCAGGATGGAGGTACTCGCCGTGGCAAGGGGCAGCTCCAGGGTAATGCCCGCGGCTACGGGTCCGATGAGAGCGGCGTAATACAGGGGACTCTCGAGGCCGCCGCTGAAGAATATCGTTACGCAGATCACGAAGTGGAAGATGACTATACCGATGAAAAAAGGCGGAACGCGCGGAAACAACCTGCCGTGCTTGCTGGGATAGAAAAGCGCCATGTTCTGCACGGTAACCAGCACCGTTAAGGCGGCCAGGGAGATATAAAGCACCGAGTAGTCGATTTCCTGCCCGTGCGGGAGATGGATGAGAAATGCCGTAGCGGGGATAGATATCACGGCGATGATGGTAAGAATCCCGGCCAGCCGGCGTTCCAGTTCCATGACCGCTACCTCTCCTCGCTGCGTGCAGCCTCTACATGCTCTTCTATAATATGTTAATTCGGCGCGAGACAGCCGTTCTTTGACGGTTGAAGTAACATATGAGCGCGACCTCGGTCTCATATGATGGTGAATGGGGGTCAGGCCAAGCATCTCGCCGTGGCCCATGTGAAGCGAAGAGACGTGAGAGTGGCGAAACGCAAGTCTTTAACACGACGTTGGTCCGAGGTAATGGGGAATGGGTTCAGGTCTTGGCATTTCGCTCCAGGCCGTTACATGAGGAAAGGATGTTAGAAATGCGAAACGCAAGACCTGACCCCACCCTACGGGGAACAGAACGTACGTGTATTGCAGACGGGGGAAGGGAGCGGAGGGTCATGGGAAGAAAAAGATGTAAATGCTTAAAAAGATATTAGCCGCGATCTTTCTGATCCTGCTGCTTGCGGACGTGGCTTTGTTTGCACGGGCCGAGACACTTCAGGCATCCTCGTATCCCTGGCCGGGCGGCCACGATGCCGCCGGGGTGACCTCGCCCTCGGACAAGTGGTACTTCGCCGAGGGCTGCACGCGCGAGGGTTTCGACTGCT
>JAFGDU010000127.1 GCA_016931915.1 Actinomycetota bacterium | reverse complement strand
GTCCGGTGTCGGTTACCTTCTGGTGAGGCCACTATCGGCACAACTCCTGCCGGAGACGCTGCCGGAGCGCGAGGGGTGGGTGGGACGCGACTGCCTCCTCGACCTCTCGGGGCGCTCCCGGCGACGCCAGATGGACCTGGCGCAGGAATGGGGTATTGGGGAGTACGAGACTCCGGCCGGAGGTTGTCTGCTAGCCGACGCGGCTTTCAGTACGCGTCTGCGCGAGCTCATGGCGAGGGTGCCCGGCTTCGACGGCGATGACGCGGAGCTGATGAAGGTGGGCCGCCATAAGTGGGCCGGCAGCACACTCATCGTCCTCGGGCGCAGGCATGAGGAGAACATGAGCCTCGTTGGGCTTGCTCTGCCGACGGACGTGCTGCTCAGGGAGAAAGGGGTCCCGGGCCCCACCGCCCTCCTGCGCGCCTATCCCCGCGGGGCCTCCCCCAACCGCAGGGACCTGAAGGAGGCAGCCCGAATGCTGGGCATCTACGGCAAGGGAAAGAAGCCCCTCAAGCCGGATATGGTAGTGGAGATAGAGCCAGGGAGGCTGGAAAGCGCCGAAACCCCGCCAGATAATAATCTTGCTTAAGTTATATAACTGTAATATAATCACTGCGATCGAGTACGGGTTCCGCGGCGGATAGTGCGGCGTGCGACTTGCGTCGGGCGTAAGCATAATTTAACTTTACTGTATCGCCGCAGGAATGCGTAAAGCGAGAAATGCCTGCGGGGGACCTGCGGGACGGCGTCTATTCTAGGAAGATTATGGAAGATAAATACGATTTCAAGGCCATAGAGAGCAGGTGGAGGCTGCGCTGGGAGGAGACGGACCTCTACGCTTCCCACGAGGAGCCGGGGCGCGAGAAGAAATACGTCCTGGTGATGTTCCCCTATCCCTCCGGGCCCGCTCATATAGGACACGTGGCGAATTACAATCTCGGAGATGTGCTGGCCCGTTACCTGCGCCGCAAGGGCGTGAACGTACTGCATCCCATGGGATGGGACGGATTCGGGCTGCCGGCGGAGAACGCCGCCATAAGATCGGGCGTACATCCAGCCCAGTACACCTGGGATAATATCGCCCTTCTCAAGGAAGGGCTGCAGCGGCTGGGCTATTCCTACGACTGGGACCGCGAGCTTGCTACCTGCTCGCCGGATTATTACCAGTGGACGCAATGGCTCTTCCTGCGCTTCTACGAAAAAGGCCTGGCCTACAAGACCCTGGCCCGTGCCAACTGGTGCCCATCGTGCCGCACCGTCCTCGCCAACGAACAGGTGATCAACGGCCTCTGCGAGCGTTGCGATACCCCGGTGGAGCAGAAGGCCTTGAACCAGTGGTTCCTGCGTATCACCGACTACGCCGAACGCCTCCTGGCGGACATGGATAAGCTGTCGGGATGGCCTGAGGGCGTGCTCACCATGCAGCGAAATTGGATAGGGCGCTCCGAGGGCTGCGAGGTGGCCTTCCATATCAGGGAGACGGGTCAGGAGATGCCCATCTTCACAACCCGGCCCGATACCCTGTGGGGCGTGACTTTCTTCCTGCTCGCGCCGGAGCATCCCCTGGCCGATGAGCTGACGAGTGGCACTCCGTACGAGAAGGATCTGCGCGATTTCCGTGCGCGGCTGCAGGGCGTTTCCGATATCGACCGAACCGCCATGGAGGCGGAGAAGGAGGGCGTATTCACCGGAGCGTACGCCGTGAACCCCGTGAACGGGGAGGAAGTACCCATCTGGACCGCCAACTTCGTGCTCATGGAATACGGCACCGGAGCGGTTATGGCGGTGCCCGCGCACGACCAGCGCGATTTCGAGTTCGCACGCAAGTACGGCCTTCCCGTCAGGGTTGTCATTCAGCCTCCGGAGAGGGATTTAGACCCGGACGAGATGATTGAGGCCTACGTAGACCCGGGCAAGATGGTGAATTCAAAGCAGTTCGACGGCACGGACAGCGAAGTCGGCAAGCTAGAGGTGGTGCCCGACTACCTGGAGGAAAAGGGGTGGGGTAAGAGGACGGTCAACTACCGCCTGCGGGACTGGCTCATCTCGCGCCAGCGCTACTGGGGAGTACCTATACCCATCGTGAACTGTGAGAAGTGCGGCACTGTAGCCGTTCCGGACGAAAAACTTCCCGTTCTGCTTCCGGAGGATGTGCGCTTCGAATTCGAGGGCCCGTCGCCCCTGGAGCGGTCGGAGGAGTTCCGGCATGCCACCTGCCCCAGCTGCGGTGGTCCTGCAGAGCGCGAGACCGATACCATGGACACCTTCGTCGACTCGTCCTGGTACTACATACGCTACGCAAGTCCGCGGGACGAAAGAGAGGCCTTCGATCCGGACGCGGTATGCTACTGGCTTCCCGTGGACCAGTATATCGGCGGTATCGAGCATGCCATCATGCACCTGCTCTACTCGCGTTTCTTCACCAAGGTCCTGAAGGACCTGGGCCTGGTGGAGTTCGACGAGCCGTTCACCAACCTGCTTTGCCAGGGCATGGTGGTAATGGGCGGGGCCAAGATGAGCAAGTCGAAGGGGAACATCATCACGCCCGATCAGTTCTTCGAAGCCTACGGGGCGGATACCCTGAGGTTGTTCATTCTCTTCCTCGGTCCCCCCGAGGCGGACAAGGAATGGAGCGAATCCGGGATAGACGGCGCCCACCGCTTTCTGAACCGAGCCTGGCGCCTGGTGGACCGCTACATGAATATCCTCACCTTGAAGACGCAGCCCGTGCCGGAGGACTCGGAGGCACTGAAGCAGCTCGCATTTCTCACCCATTCCACCATCAAGAAGGTGAGCGAGGATATCGAGCGTTTCGCCTTCAACACCGCCATAGCAGCCATCATGGAGTTCACCAACGGGCTCTATAAAGCCTTAGAGGATTCTCCCGACGCCTTCAACACCTTCGAGGGCCACGAAGCCATCCGCAGCCTGGTACTCATCCTCGCCCCCTTCGCCCCCTTTATCGCCGAGGAGCTATGGGAGGAGATCGGCGGAGAGTACAGCGTACACCAGCAGCCCTGGCCTGAATACGAACCGGAGCTCGCGCGTGCCGAGCGCATCACCATGGTGGTGCAGGTGAACGGCAAGGTGAGGGCGCGCATAGAGGTGGATGCGGATATCCCCCGCGAGGAGATGGAAGAGGTGGCCTTGGACTCGGACCGCATGCGTAAGCTCCTGGAGGGCAAGGATGTGGTCAAGGTCATAGTGGTCCCCGGTAAACTCGTCAATATCGTTATCCGCCAGTAGGCACAGCCATTCGCCAGCGGCCGGAACGGCCGCAAGATCAGTTCGAATATCATGCTGGAAAAGCTCTCATCCTTCCTGGACAGGCTGTCCGGCCTCCCTTACTGGCAGATCGCCGTCCTCGTAATCGCGGTCGCCGGGGCGTTGGTAGGAGGCTACTACATCCTGCGGCCTGCGCCACGTCCAGCGGGTGTCTTTCAATCTCAAGCAGAAGAAGTGGACGGTAATGCCGGGCAGCGGGGAAAACAGGAGTTGACCGTACACGTTGCGGGGTCGGTGAGCCATCCCGGCGTGGTGCTGCTCGAGGAAGGCGACCGGGTGATCGATGCCATAGTCGCCGCGGGGGGACCTCTTCCCGAGGCCGACCTGGAAAGGTTGAATCTTGCCCAGGAGGTGCAGGATGGACAGAAGATAACGGTCCCGGTCAGGGGGACGGTCGAGAACATGGAAAGCGGCGAGCCGGACAGTACGGGAGAGAGGATAAACCTGAACACCTCCAGCCGCAGCGAACTGGAGGAGCTCCCCGGTATCGGTCCCACGCTGGCCGAGCGCATCATAGCCTACCGCGAGAAGAAGGGCGGTTTCAGCAGCGTGGAGGAACTGAAGCAGGTCTCGGGCATCGGGGAGAAGAAATTCGAAGAGCTCCGAGACCTGGTCGAGATATAGACAGAGCGGCAGACGGAAGCGTACCCGCCCGGGAACGAGTCCCGCGTGAATCGTGGGGTGAACGACTGCTGCTGCACCTAAGCGTCTGACGAGGCTTGAAAACGCATGAGAGACCTTTTCTACCGCGCCCGCTTGTTAGTCTTCGCCACCATGGCCGCCCTGGGGGGCGCGGTAGGGGCCGCGGGCAGGGCCTCGTGGATGTGGGTTGCGATACCGGGCATGTTACTCTGCGCGGCTGCGATAATCGCACGTGGGCAGGGACGCCGGGTGGTCTGGGCGGCATGCTGCCTGGTCTTCCTCTGGGCCGGCCTCTATATGGGGCATACGCGCTTGACCGGCTGGCGTGACAGGGGAGGAGCTGCGGGGGAGGTTTGTCTCCAGGGCAGAGTGGAGGTCGGCTGCCGGGGGGAGGAAGGGGATATCGTCGATCTCCTCAAGGTGACCGGTGTGCTGGGCGGAACGGCTGCAAGGGAAGGGGACCGCTACCTCCTGCGCTACCGGGACAAGGGATCTTCTCGGCCCGATTGGGGAGATACGCTGGAGGTGAAAGGGCCGCTATACCTCTTCACGAGAGAAAGCGGTGGTGTCTGCGGCAGCCTGGTCGCTGACGAGACAAGAGTTATCTCCCATTGCGGCAATCCCCTCATACGCCTGGCCACGGCATACCGGGATGTCCTGCGCGAGCAGGTAGAAGGGGAACTGGAGGCCTCCCCGGCAGGGTTGATCGAGGGCATGGTTCTGGGAGATTACCGCGAACTCAATGCGCGGGACTTAAAAGCCTTCAGGCTTACCGGCCTCATTCACCTCTGTGCCGCCTCGGGGCTAAACCTGGCCATTCTCGCTGGATTCATCGTCTGGCTGGGGCGCATGGCCCGCCTATCCCATCGCGTGATCCTCTTGATGCAGGCGCCCGTGCTGATCGTTTATGCGCTGGCGGTAGGGCTTTCCGTGCCCATAATCAGGGCGACGGTCGTAGCCCTGCTGGCCGCTACCGCATATTTCCTGGGCAGGGACTTCGACCTCCTGCCCGCAATGGGCATGGCCATGCTTTACCTCCTGTGGAGCGACCCGGGGGCCGCAGCTGGCGTGAGCTTCCAGCTCTGTTTCGCCGCGGCGGCGGGCATGGTGTTGTTCTATCGCCCGCTAAGCGCTTTGTTGAGAGCGGGCAGGTCCAAGATCGTCGCGTTGATGGCGGCAACCCTGGCCGCGCAGCTGGCGGTTGGGCCGATCCTCCTCTATCACTTCGGCGAGGTATCCATCCTGGCTACCCTGAGCAACATCCTGGTGCTCCCCCTGGTACCGGCGGTGATGGCGCTGGCTATGCTCTCGTCTCTGCTCGGGGCGACTGGCATGCCCCTTGCGGGCGCGTTCATGCGGGCCGCGGGTTTCCTAGCCCAGGGTATCCTGCTGGTGGCGCGAACCCTGGCCAGACCGAGCTGGTCTTGCCTGCGCATCTACCCTTGTTCCCTCCTCTGGATCGCGATTTATTATCCGGCCTTGAGCGCGGCTTTTCTGGCACGGGGAAGGATCAAACGCCTCGGGAGGGTGGCGCTGGCGGCGATACTGACGGCGGCGCTGGTGTGTGGAATAACGCTGCCCATAAGGCCCCTTGGGTCCGATACGGGAATGCGCATCACCTTTATCGATGTGGGACAGGGGGACGCGATACTGCTCCAGGCGCCATCCGGGGCGACGGTGCTCGTGGACGGGGGGATGGAGGACCGGGTCCTGGCGGCGGACCTGCGTTCGCGCGGAGTGCGCTTCATAGATGCCGTTGTGGTCAGCCATCCGGATGCGGATCATATTGGTGGCCTTGACGGCGCCCTGGACAACTGCGAGGTGGCGATGCTGGTACACCCCGCGACTAAGGAAACCGGCCAGGCCGGCATGCTCCTGGCCAGGGCGGAGGAGATGGGAGTTGAGGTGAGGATCATGCGCGCCGGCGATACGCTGCAACTGGGCGAGATAGGTCTCAGCGCATACGGTCCACCCCAGGAAGTGCCGGAAGGGGCATCTACGAACGAGTATTCCCTGGTGATTCGAGCGCAGGGGCCGGGTTTCTCCATGATGCTCACCGGGGACATCGAGGAAGAGGGGGAGGAGATGCTCATGTCCAGCGTGGAGAACCTGGCAAGCGATATCCTCAAGGTGCCCCACCATGGCGGTTTCTGTGAGGAAAGCGAGGAGCTATTCGCGCTGGTGGACCCGAGCATCGCGGTGATCAGTGTCGGCGCCGGGAATCCCTTCGGGCACCCATCTCCTGCAACCGTAGATGCCCTGCAGAGCAAGGGATGCAGCGTCTACCGGACGGACCAGTGCGGTGATATAGTAATCCATGTGGTAGAGGGCGGCTACCGGGTGGATTGCGAAGAACAGTGAGCCCCATCCTCGCCTTCCAGGAGGAGCATCGATGGATCCAGCTACACGCAGCGCGGTTATGCTTATATATAGCAATCACAGGCTCCTGGTCGAGGAAGAGATGAAGAAGATACGGGCGAAGGTCGCGGAGAAGGGTGAGCTAGATCTGAACCTCGAGACCTTCGAGGCCGGCCTGGATCAGTTCGAGGACGCCCTGCAGGCGGCGGAAACCCTACCCTTCGGTTCCGACAGGAGATACGTGATCGTAAAAGAGGCGCAGAAACTGACGGCCGCCGAGGTCAAGCGGCTGGTGCGATACATGGAGGACCCACCCGAGAGCTCGCTGCTCATCCTGGCTGCGGTGGAGCTCAAACCCACCTCGGGTCTGGTGAAAGCGGTGGAAAAAGGGGGCCGGGTTCGCGAGGTCAACAAGCGCAGGGACCAGATACCGGGTTGGATACGCAGCCGTTTCAAGGCCAGGGACCTGCGGGTGTCCGGAAAGGCCATCGCCTATCTGCAGGAGGCCCTGGGG
Organism: Actinomycetota bacterium; assembly: GCA_016931915.1. Taxonomy (GTDB): domain Bacteria; phylum Actinomycetota; class Geothermincolia; order Geothermincolales; family RBG-13-55-18; genus SURF-21. The sequence continues at coordinate 14,672 of JAFGDU010000127.1, read as the reverse complement.
GAGGATCTCATGGCCATCGAGGGGGCGGTGGAGAAGATAAGCCTCTATCACGAGGGCGAGGAGGCGGTGGAGCTTGAAGAGGTGGTGCTCCTGGTCACGCCCTCGGCCGAGAAATATATCTACGAACTGGTGGACAGGGTGGCCCTGGGCGACGCGGATCAGGCACTGAAACTGCTGCGCAGGCTGGTGAAGCAGGGAGAGAGGACGACCTATATCCTGAGCGCTCTGGCGCGTCATTTCCGCCTGCTCCTTCTCTATCAGGCGTTGCGCGAGGACGGCCGCCAGGAGGCGGATATCATCGCGTTCATGAAGCTGCCAAAAAACAGAGCATGGATGGTGGGCAAGAAGTTCAAACCGCAGGCCGCCAGGTTCGATGAGGGTAGGTTGGGGCAGGCATTGTCGCTGCTGGTCAAGGTGGATACAGGCATCAAGACGGGGGAGATGGACGAAGATTTCGCACTGGAACTCGCGGTAACCGGGCTGGCATCGATCTCCGCGGGCAAGTTACCCCTTGGAGTGGCGGACCTCTAAATCCGCGTAAAAACCCCTTGCGCTTTATACATAATTATGTAATACTATGCATATTATGCAATAACGAGATGAGAGGTTTAAATGAGAGTTGGGATAATCGGAGCATCGGGATATACGGGTGCGGAGCTTTTGAGGATCCTATACGTTCATCCCGAGGTGGAGGTAGCATACGTGACCGCCCATACCTATGCGGGGAAGATGGTAGCGGATCTCTATCCCCATCTGCATGGTTATGCAGAAATGCAGTTCCGCGCCTTCGATGCCGATGAGGCCCTCGCTGCCGCGGACCTCCATTTCGTAGCCTTGCCGCACGGAGAGTCCATGCAGTTGGTGCCCCAACTACTCGCAGGAGGGTCGAAGGTGCTCGACCTATCCGCCGATTATCGCCTCACCGACGCGGAGATATACAAGCAGTGGTACGGGTTGGAGCATACGTCCCCACAGTTGATGGACAAGGCCGTATACGGCCTTCCGGAGATAAACGGGGAGCTCATCGCCGGTGCCGACCTGGTGGCCGTGCCGGGATGTTATCCTACTGCGGCCATCCTGGCCCTGGCTCCGCTGGCCAGGGCGGGCACGCCGGGAACCGCCGGAGCAGTGGTGGATGCCAAGTCGGGCGTATCCGGTGCCGGCAGGAAGCTCTCCCTGGCGGCCCATTTCTCACAGGCCGACGGAAGCGTCAGACCCTACAGCGTGGGGGCCCACCGCCACACCCCGGAGATGGAACACGTGCTTTCGTCCCTGGCGGGGAAGGAGGTGCCCGTGGTCTTTACCCCCCACCTGATCCCCATGAGCAGAGGCATACTGACCACGTGTTATGTGAAAACGGGGACGGAGGTGTCCGGCGTTGAGATCGAGGATATATATGGGGATTTCTACGCTCAGAGCCCCTTCGTGGTCCTGCTGGGCAGCGGGAGCTTTCCGGAGACCAAGGCGGTATGCGGCAGCAATTACTGTCATATCGGATGGCATCTGGATGGGGAGCGGGGGATGCTGACAGTGGCATCGGCCATTGACAACCTGGTGAAGGGGGCATCCGGACAGGCGGTTCAGTGTATGAACATCATGCAGGGATGGGACGAGGCTCTGGGTCTCGAGGCCCTGGGTATCTTCCCGTAGGAGGGAAGTATGAGATGTACGCGGAGGTAAAAGCAAGCGGAGGCGGTGTATGTGCACCGCGGGGGTTCAAGGCTGCCGCGGCTGCATGCGGGCTGAAGGCCAGCGGGGACCTGGACCTGTGCATCCTGGCAGCGGATGCGAGGTGCGCAGCAGCCGCGACTTTCACCACCAACGCTTTTCATGCCGCCCCGGTGGCGCTGACCAGAGAGCATATCGAGGAAGACGGCTTTCTGCAGGCGGTGGTGGTGAACAGCGGCAACGCAAACGCATGGACGGGAGAGCGGGGAATGCTTGACGCCAGGGACATGGCCTCGCTGGCAGCCGGATCTATGGGCATAGACAATCGGGATGTTGCCGTGGCCTCCACCGGCGTTATCGGCCGTTACCTGGACATGGACAAGGTTGCCGGGGGCATCGCAGAGGCAGCCGCGAAGATGCATGCAGAGGGAGGTTCCGATGCGGCGGCGGCCATCATGACCACCGATACCGTTCCCAAGGAGATCGCCCTTGAATGCGGAGGTTTCACGGTGGGAGGCATGGCCAAGGGGGCCGGGATGATCAAACCGGACATGGCAACCATGCTGGCATTTATTACCACCGACGCCGAGGTGGACCACGCTGGGTTCGGCCGCGCCCTCCGCTCGGCGGTTGACCGTACCTTCAACCGCATAACCATCGACGGCTGCACCAGCACCAACGACATGGTACTGGCCATGGCCAGCGGCGCCTCGGGCGTGAAGGCAGAGGCGGAGGAGTTGGAGGACGCATTGCACAAGGCCTGCTCTCACCTTGCCCGGGCCATAGTTGAGGACGGGGAGGGGGCGACCAAGTTCATCGCCGTGCGCATGCATGAAGCCTGCAGCGAGGTAGAGGCCAAGCATGCCGCGGTGACCGTCGCTGAGTCCGCCCTGGTGAAGACCGCTTTTTTCGGCGGCGATCCCAACTGGGGGAGAGTGGTACAGGCGGTAGGACAGGCGGTAAAGGATGCGGATCCGGGAAAGATGCGGGTGAAGATATGCGGGATCACCGTAGCGGAGGCCGGAGAGGTGAGTGAGGTCGACATGGAGAAGCTCGCTGAGGCCATGACCGGCAAGGCCCTGGACCTGGATGTCTTTCTCGGGAGGGGAGATGCGTCCGTGGAGGTCTGGACCTGCGATTTCAGCTACGATTACGTGAAGATAAACGCGGAGTACCATACCTAGAAAGGATTGATCGATTGACGCTGGAGAGAATGAAACGCGAAAGCCAGGTTTTCTGCGCAGCGGAAAACCGTGTTGCGAGGAGTCCGCGACGTGGCAGGCTCGTTTTGGTACCACGTTTGAATAATCTGGTCATCGCGGCACGGTGTACAGCGCCTCGAACATCTCCGAATGTTCGAGACCTGGCACGTTTGCGTTCTCAAAAGATGTTTCAGCTTGTAAAGGGGTAGCGTGATATGGAAAAGGCGAGGGAAAAGGCGAGGGTACTCATGGAGGCCCTCCCCTACATCAAGGAACATTACGGCAAGACGGTGGTGGTCAAGTTCGGCGGCAGCGCCATGGAGAACGAGGAGTTGAAGGAGATGTTCGCCTCCGACATCGTGCTCATGCGCTATGTGGGTATGAACCCGGTCATCGTCCACGGCGGGGGGCCGCAGGTGACCCATTACATGGAGCGTCTATCGCTGGAGGTTCGTTTCGTCGACGGACACCGCGTTACCGACGCGGCCGCCATGGAGGTGGCCAAGATGGTCCTGGTGGGGAAGGTGAATAAGGAGATCGTCTCGCTCATCAACGGCCACGGTACCCTCGCTGTCGGTCTGTCGGGGGAGGACGGAAATCTACTGCGGGCGCGCAGAAGGACCCATTCGGCCGCGGGTGATGAGATCGACCTCGGCTTCGTGGGGGAGGTGGATAAGGTGAACCCCGGAATACTGGACAACCTCATCCGCGACGAGTTCATACCCGTGGTGGCCAGCATCGGCATAGACGCCAGCGGACAGAGCTATAACATCAACGCCGACCTGGTCGCGGGGGCCCTGGCGGAGTCGCTGCAGGCGGATAAAATCATCTATCTAACCGACGTTGACGGTTTATACAGGGATTTTGGGGACAAGGCCAGCCTGATTCCGGAACTCGAGGTCGGCGAGGCCGAGGCACTACTGCGAGAAAGCGGTCTCAGCAGCGGTATGCTGCCCAAGATACAGAGCTGCGTCGAGGCGTTGAGGTCCGGGGTCAGGAGGGCGCATATCATCAACGGGACCATGGACCACGCTCTGCTGCTCGAGCTGTATACGGACGCGGGTATCGGCACCATGGTCCGTACCTAGGGAATATGGCATAGAGAATAACCCTGTACGACAGCGGATACATACAGGAGGAAGCATGCATTACGATCTGGAAAAGGCGAGAAGACAGGAGGAGCTGTACCTGATAGAGAATTACAGCCGCCTGCCGGTGCTCTTTACGCACGGCCACGGCACGAGGTTGTGGGACGATACGGGCAAGGAATACGTGGATTTCGTATCCGGGCTGGGCGCTTGCGTGGCCGGCCACTGCCACGCGGAGATAATCGCCGCCGTGGCACGCCAGGCATCGCAGCTCATCCACGTCACCAACCTCTTCTACACTCAACCCCAGGGAGAACTGGCGGAGATGCTGGCCAGGTACACCTTTGCGGACAAGGCCTTCTTCTGCAACAGCGGCACCGAGGCAAACGAGGCGGCCATCAAGCTGGCGCGCAAGTACATGCGGGAGGTAAAGGGCGAGGACAGGTTCAAGGTGATCACGGCCCTCAAGTCCTTCCATGGCCGCACCTACGGCTCGCTGGCGGCCACCGGCCAGCCGGAAAAGGCGGAGCCATTCTCACCCATACCGTCCGGTTTCGGCCACGTGCCCTTCAACGACCTCGAGGCGATGGAGGAAGCGGTCGATGAGGCCACCTGTGCCGTCCTCCTGGAGCCGATCCAGGGCGAGGGAGGGGTCTACGTGGCTGAGCCATCGTACCTCAAGGGCGTATGGGAGATCTGCCGCCGCAAGGGCGTGCTGCTGATTCTGGACGAGGTTCAATCGGGGACGGGACGGACAGGTGCCCTCTTCGCCCACGAACACTACGGCATCACCCCCGACGTGATGACCGTGGCCAAGGGCCTGGCGGGCGGGCTTCCCATCGGCGCTATCCTGGCGACGGCAGAAGCCGCGAAGGGCTTCGCGCCGGGCGACCACGGCAGTACCTTCGGAGGAAATCCGGTGGTATGCGCGGCGGCCCTGGCCACCATGACCATCCTGCAGGAGGAGCAACTGATCGAGAACGCGGCCCGAGTGGGCGCTTATTTCAAGGAGAAACTGGAGGGACTGCAACGTGATACCGGGACCATCTCGGAGGTAAGGGGTATGGGGCTCATGCTGGCTGCCGAGCTGAAGGAGAGCGCGGCTAAGCAGATGGTGCTCTCCTGTCTAGAGAGGGGCTACGTGGTCAACAATATTGGCGACAATATCCTGCGTTTCCTCCCCCCGCTCCCTATCTCCATTCGCGAGGTGGACGGCCTCGTGGAAGTACTGCACGAGCTGCTCGCGGGGCAAAGGTAAGAGGCTACGGAGGTGTGGAGATGACGAGCATAAAAGGCAGGGACTATTTGAGCGTGTCGGATCTCAACGCCGACGAATTTCTCGGTGTGCTTGACGCCGCCGATGCCTTCAAGATGTCCCTGAAAGAGGGGGAGGTCAAACAGAGCCTTGCCGGGAAGATGGTGGCGCTTATATTCCAGAAACCCTCCACGCGTACCAGGGTATCCTTCGAGGCGGCCGTATATCACCTCGGGGGGAACCCAATAACCCTCAACGCCTCCGAGCTGCAACTGGGCCGTGGCGAGACCATAGGGGATACGGGAAGGGTGCTCTCGCGTTACGTGCAGGCGATAACGCTGCGTACCTTCGGCCACGACGAGGTGGAGGAGCTGGCGCAGGCCGCCGAAGTGCCGGTCATCAACGCCCTGACCGACCTGGAGCACCCCTGCCAGATCCTTGCGGACCTAATGACCGTGAAGGAGCACAAGGGTGAGCTGGCAGACCTGCATCTGGCTTACGTGGGCGACGGCAACAACGTAGCCAATTCCCTCGCGCTCGGGTGCGCGCTTTCCGGTATGGTTTTTACGGCTGGCTGCCCCGAGGGATACGAGCCGGACGCAGGTATAATCGCATATGCGCAGAGTATGGCGGGTGAAGGACGGGTGCGGGTAGTGCGGGATCCCCGTGAGGCCGTTGCGGGAGCCCACGTAGTGTACACGGATGTCTGGACCTCCATGGGTCAGAAAGAGGACCACAAGAGGAAGCGCGACCTGGAGCCGTACCGGCTGGACGGCGAGCTGCTGACCGCCGCCGATCCCGAGGCTATCGCGATGCACTGCCTTCCAGCCCATCGCGGGGAGGAGATAAGCGGCGAGGTCATGGACGGGCCCCGTTCGGTGGTCTGGGACCAGGCGGAGAACAGGATGCACGCACAGGCGGCGCTGCTCCAGCTCCTGGCGGGTGAATGAGGGGGCGCGGGAGTGGATAAGAAGCGGAGAAGGGATATCATAAGGGAGCTGATCGAGTCCCGCCCGCCCGCCAGCCAGAGGGAGCTGGTCGATCTGCTGACGGGGCGGGGCCTCAAGGTCGACCAGTCCACGGTGTCCAGGGACCTGAGGGAAATGGGGGTCGTACGCCTGACGGGAGCGGACGGTGGATCTGTATACGGTTTTCCCGGGGAGCAGGTGGTGCCGGCCGCCGGGGACGAACTGCGCCGGGGAGCAAGGGATTTCATCATCGGCGTCGAGGCCAGCGGAAACCTGGTCATCCTGCGTACGGCGCCGGGTAATGCCCAGGCCATGGCCGCCATACTGGACAGATCGCACACGGGAGAGGTGGCCGGTACGGTGGCCGGAGATGACACCATAGTGGTTGTGGTAAGAGAGGGATATGACGCTAAAGACGTAGAGGGGTGGTTCGAGGAGATAGCGGGATTGCGGTAGCTAATAGCCCGCAGCTCGTAGCTCGGGGGAAGAGGATAGGGAGACGACAGGCTTTCGCGTATGGGATCGATGGGAGTATGAGCATGAAAGATACGGTTATACTGGCCTATAGTGGTGGGCTCGATACCTCGGTGGCCATAAAGTGGCTGGAGGAAAGGTACGACTTGCAGGTGGTGGCCTTGGCAGCCGACCTGGGACAGCCGGGGGATATGGAGGCCATCCGCCTCAAGGCGCTTCAAGTGGGAGCGGTAGACGCGGTGACCCTCGACCTCAAGGATGAGTTCGCGGAGAGTTTCGTCCTGCCCGCCCTGCAGGCCAACGCGCTCTATGAGGGAAAATACCCGCTGGCTACCTCCCTGGCCCGGCCCCTCATAGCGGCCGCCATGGTGAAGGAGGCCAGGCGCAGGAACGCCTCCGCCGTCGCACACGGTTGTACGGGCAAGGGTAACGATCAGGTGCGGTTCGATCTTACCACCATGGCCCTGGGCCCGGACCTCAAGATAATCGCTCCCCTGCGGGAATGGAGCATGTCCCGGGAGGACGAGATCGCATACGCGGAAGAGCACGGTATCCCGGTTCCGGTTACGGTGGAGAGTCCGTACTCCGTGGATGAGAACCTGTGGGGAAGGAGCTGCGAGGCGGGCGTGCTGGAGGACCCCATGGTAGAGCCGCGCGACGATGCCTACGAGTGGACGGTATCCCCGGCGCAGGCACCCGACGAGCCGCTCTACCTGGATATAGCCTTCTCGGCCGGTCGTCCCACCGCACTCGACGGCATCGAGATGGGGATGGTTGAGCTCATAGCAAGGGTCAACGAGATAGGCGGCAAGCATGGCGTTGGACGCATAGACATGGTTGAGAACCGCCTGGTGGGGATAAAATCGCGGGAGATCTACGAGGCACCCGCCGCGGTCGTGCTCATCGAGGCGCACCGCGCCCTGGAGTCCCTCACCCTCACCAGGGAGACGCTGCATTTCAAGCCGGTCCTGGAGACGAAATTCGCGGAGCTGGTATATTACGGGCTCTGGTATGATCCCCTGCGCGCCGCGCTCGTTGCCGCCATTACTTCCACCCAGGACAAAGTGAGCGGACGCGTAAGGGTAAAGATGTACAAGGGCACGTGCACCGTTGTGGGGAGGGAATCGGAGTTCTCCCTCTACGACTACAAGCTTGCCACCTACGATCGCGCCGATGAGTTCAGTCACCTCTCCAGCGAGGGTTTTATAGAGCTTTGGGGGCTCCCGCTCAAGGTCTGGGGGCTGAAACAGGGAGGCGGGGACTGAAGGCCGCATATAGAGAGGATAGAAGATGAAACTATGGGGAGGCAGGTTCGAGAAAAAGACGGAGGAGCTGGTGCATGCCTTCAGCTGCTCGCTCTCATTCGACCGGCGCCTGGCGCCCTATGATATCGAGGTCAGCCGGGCGCATGCCCTGGCGCTGCAGGAATGTGGGGTGCTCACGCGGGAAGAGGCGGAGGATATCGCCGCGGCGCTGCACGAGATAAAACAGGAGATGGAGAACGGGACCTTTGAGTTCGCCGGCGACGAGGATATCCATACCGCGGTGGAGAGATCGCTGGTGGAGAGATTGGGAGATGCCGGGGCGAAACTGCGGGCCGGGCGCAGCCGCAACGACCAGGTGGCAGCCGACCTGCGCCTTTATCTCAAGGATGCCTCCACGGGTATCAAACAGCGTCTGCTGGCCCTCATGGAGTCATTGCTGGAACAGGCGGAGTCGCATCCCGACGCGCCCATGCCGGGCTTCACCCACCTGCAGCCGGCACAGCCGGTGCTTCTCTCCCATCACCTGCTGGCTTACTTCGAGATGTTAAAGCGGGACCTGGAAAGGGTGGAGGAATCATACCGGCGGCAGGACGTATGTCCCCTGGGAAGCGGCGCCCTGGCAGGGGTGACCTTTGCCCTGGACCGGGAGATGATCGCGGATCACCTGGGTTTCGGCGCGGTGACCGCGAACTCCATAGATGCCGTGTCCGATCGGGATTTCGCGTGTGATTTCCTCTATGCGTGCAGCATGATAGCCGTCCATCTCAGCCGGCTGGCGGAGGAGATGGTACAGTGGTCTACACCGTTCTTCGGCTTCCTGGAACTGGATGAAGCATATACCACGGGCTCTTCCATCATGCCCCAAAAGGCCAACCCGGACGTCGCGGAACTGGTGAGGGGAAAGACGGGCAGGGTCATCGGCCACCTGGTAGCGGTATTGACCATGCTCAAGGGGCTCCCCCTCAGCTACGATCGCGACCTGCAGGAGGACAAGGAAGGCACCTTCGACGTCTGCGACCAGTTGGCATCCATGCTCGAGGTGATGTCCCGCTCCCTGGCGACGGCGGAATTCAAGATCCGGCGCATGAAGGAGACCGCGGAAGAAGGCTATGCCAATGCCACCGACCTGGCAGATTATCTGGTTCGCAAGGGAATGCCGTTCCTAGAGGCGCACAATGCCGCAGGGCGGCTGGTGCGTCTCTGTATGGAAAGGGGTATAGGCCTGGAGGAACTCCCTCTGTCGGACTACCAGGAGGTGCAACCCCTCATCGGTGATGATATCTACGAGTGCCTCTCCCTCGAGGCATGCCTTAAGGCCAGGGACATCCCGGGCGGTACGGCCCCAGCCTGCGTGGAGGGTGCCCTCTCCGAAGCGCGGGATTGGCTCGACGCTGCTCGCAGGCGTTCTTAGGGGCTATATTTTAACGAGCGACACCCGGACGGATTGCTCACACGGATGGGGTTCTCCAGCGGGCGTGGTAGCGCAGATCACGGATGCCAGGCCTTTAACGTGAGTGAAACCATGCTGTCAATTACGACCTCGACTTCACGCTAAAGACCAGGCACCGCAGCACCTCGCTTCACTCGATGCTGTTGCTTACGCGATGCAAACAACGCATTGGGTTGTTCAGACGTTATACTGGATGAAACAGCGTTTCTCGTTTTGAATGGAGATTCGGATGGGGGAAGTCGAGGGACTTGCAAAGGCCTTCGAGGAGATCGCGGAACTGTCTGAGATAAAGGGTGAAGTGCGTTTCAAGATAAACGCCTACCACCGTGCCGCCGAGTTGATAAGGTCCCGGGGCGAGGAACTCCTGCAGATAGAGGACGTCAAGGGGTTGCGCAAGTATCCGGGGATCGGCGAGGGGATAGCCAAGAAGATCCTGGAGTTCAGGGAGAAAGGAAGCATCTCCAAGCTTGAGGAGTTGAAGGAGGAGGTGCCGTTAGAGCTCATCTCCCTGCTCAAAGTCCCCAACCTGGGCCCCAAGCGTGCAAAGCAGGTCTATGACGAACTCGGCATACGTACCATCGAGGAGCTGCAGGAGGCCGCCGAGGAGAACAGGCTGGCAGGCCTGCCCGGCCTGGGTCCCAAGGCAGAGCAGAACATCCTCGAGGGTATCCGGCATATGAAGACCACCTCCGGGCGGCTGCCGCTCAACCGGGCCCACCATATCCAGCAGGAGATAATCGAGCTCATGCTCGCACGTATACCGGGATTGGACATCTCTCCCGCCGGAAGTCTCAGGCGCATGAAGGAGACCATCGGCGATATAGATATCCTGGTGAGCTCCAAGGACGCGGAGAAGGTTATGGAGGCCTTCGTCACCCTCCCCCTGGTGGACAGGTTGTTGCTGCGTGGGGATACCAAGAGTTCCGTGTTGACTGGTGAAGGCCTGCAGGTGGACCTGCGGGTGGTGCTGGCGAAGGAGTACGGCGCGGCGTTGCAGTATTTCACGGGCTCGCAGTCCCACAACGTGCGCGTACGTGAGATCGCCAAGAAAGCGGGGAAGAAGATCAACGAATACGGCGTGTTCAGGGTGTCGGATAACCGACGCCTGGCCGGTAAGACGGAGGAGGAGGTATACAAGTCACTCGGGATGGCCTGCCCTCCGCCCGAGATACGGGAGAACCGCGGAGAAGTGGAGGCCGCCCTCGCGGGCGAATTGCCCGTCCTTCTAAAGCAGGGAGATATCCTCGGAGACCTGCACGTGCACAGCGAGGCCAGCGATGGTACGGCGAGCCTGGAGGAGCTGAGGGAGGCTGCCGGGAGGCTTGGTTACAGGTACCTCGCCATAACCGATCATGCCGCCAACCTCCGGGTGGCCGGGGGTCTCGATCGGGACAGGCTCACGAGCCAGGTGGAGGAGATAGAAAGGATGAACGAGGCGGGGGATTCGGGCATGACCCTGCTGTCGGGGACGGAGTTGAACGTCGATAACGACGGCGGACTCGATTACGACGATGAGACGCTGTCCCGGCTGGACGTGGTTATAGCCTCGGTACATGGGGGCTTCAAGCAGGACCGGGAGCAGATTACCCGCCGTATAATCACCGCCATGCACAATCCACACGTGAAGATAATCGCGCATCCCACCGGAAGGCTGATCGGTCAGCGGCCCCCCTACGAACTGGACTTGCGGGCGGTGATGCATGAGGCGCACGAGACCGGTACCGCCCTGGAGCTCAATGCCTTCCCGGACCGACTCGACCTCAACGACGAGCACCTCATGGAAGCCCGCGAGCTGGGCGTCAGGATCGCGATAGGCACCGATGCACACCGTATCGAGCACCTGCGCTATATGTTCTATGGAACGGCGACAGCGCGGCGAGGGTGGCTGGGCAAAAGCGATGTACTCAACACTATGGAGACGGAAGAGCTGCTGGAGTGGCTGTGGAGTGGACGCGGGCAGAGATGATGTTTGTGCTTCCGCGGGGAAGGCAAATACTCATATAATATGGCAGGAGACTCTTGATGGACGGACGGCTCTCCGGGCGAGTGCGCGGCTGGCGAAGAGTGGACGCAGTCAGGCCGGAGAAGGATGGAAGGGGTGGATAATGGAGATAAAGCGGAATGAGATCATACCCCTGGGATATGGCAAATATTACCGTTCAGACAAGATCGTGGGCCTGGAGCCCATAGCCGAAGAGCGCGGGCCTGCGCGGCGAACCTACGTCTATGTCGAGGGCCGCGAGGAGCCGGTAGTAGCCTCCCGCACGGAGGAGGCCATAATCAAGGACCTGGCCTTCTCGCAGGAGGAGTTCGAGGCATCCATGGCCTTGGGCATGCTGGAGCGCATGATGCACGAGATGGAGAGGGTAGGCCCCATACTGCGCCGCAGCATACGCGAGGAGACGGGACTGGACATAGACGATCTCATCCTGCGCGTCAGGCGCGTGCTTTCCCGCGAGGAAGGGGGCGAGGACTTCGACCAGGGTTCCCTGTTCGTTTCCTGAACGCCGTTCTCGAGAGCTGAGGGAGCGGAGGGTGTAATGGATAAGGAGGTTTGACTTGAAGCTGGATGAAATCCTGAAACTGGCGGTCCAGATGGGCATAGAGAAGGATCCACGCGGAAAGGCGGAGATCAAGCGCCTGCTGGCGTACAACAGGGAGAAGTACGAGAAACTGCCGGACAAGGAAAAGGAGTATTTCGACGCGAGCAGCCTCGAAAACCCCTTCCCGGATTCGCGCATCCTGGTAGGAGACCCTGAGACCGAGGTGAAGTCGGTGATGGTCGGTATCGATATGGAGGTACCCGAGGTGCTCCTGGCGGATCGTCTGCGAGAGAAGGGCGAGGCCCTGGACCTGATCATCAGCCATCATCCCGAGGGCGTGGCCCTGGTCAACCTGGACAAGGTGATGGCATTGCAGGCGGATGAGTGGTATCGACACGGCGTGCCCATAAATATCGGCGAAGCCCTTATCGGCAAGCGCATGCAGGAGATATACCGCGCATTTCTTCCCCGCAATCACGAGCGCGCGCTCGACGTGGCCCGCCTCCTGGACATACCCTTCATGAGCATGCATACGGTTGCGGACAACCAGGTCTACGCCTATCTCACGGATTATTTCGCGCGCAAGAAGCCACGGACGGTGGGAGAGGTAATAGATCGCCTGCTGGAGATACCGGAATACCAGGCCGCGGCACGCACCCAATCGGGGCCGGTGGCCATCGTGGGCGGCAAGGAAAACCGGGCGGGCAAGATAATGGTGGACATGACCGGGGGCACCGAGGGTCCCAAGGAGGTCCTCGAGAAACTGGCCGACGCCGGCGTGGGAACCATCGTCGCCATGCATTACTCTGAGAAACACAAGGAAGAGGCCGAAAAGCAGAAGATAAACGTGATCATTGCGGGACATATCGTATCCGATTCCCTGGGCATGAACCTCATCCTCGACCGCCTGGAGGAGAAGGGCATAAGCATCCTGCCCGTTTCCGGGCTGGTGAGGGTATCGCGCGCTCGCAGGAAGGCGGCGAAAAAGAAGAGCTGAGATCCCGGACACGGTTTCTACCAGGCAAATTGCAAGTCTTGCTTGAAAAAGAGGCCCGAATCATTTACAGGTAGATTACACAACGCATGCGATGGAGCGATTAGCGGAGGAGCAATTGCGGAGGGCGGGATGAGCGACGGCTACAAACTGCTGGAGCAAGGTGAACGCCTGCTGGCCGAGAACCGCGTGGACGAGGCAATAGAACGTTTCCGGCGTTTCCTGGACGATTATCCGGATGATATAGAGGGTCAATATCAACTGGGGATCGCTCTTTACGAGAAAGGGGAGCTGGAGGAAGCCTTGTTGCGATTCGAGCGGGTCATGACACTAAGCCCCGCAGATCCGCGGTCATACGACGGAATGGCCCTGGTGAAGATGGAAAAGGGCGATTTCAAGCAGGCGGTAAAGCATTACGAGGAGGCCCTGGAGAGGGATCCGGATAACGTGGACCTCCTCAACGAACTGGGAATCGCCTACCACGAACTGGGGGACGAGGACGAGGCCCTTTCTATCTACGAGCGAGCCATACAGTTGGAGCCTAATTTCGGATACCCATACTACAACAAGGCGCGACTGCTGGTAGGCAAGGGGCGCTACGAGGAGGCCATAGGCAACCTGGAGATGGCCATAAGCCTTTACAAGGGGGAGCGGGAGAAGCTGACAGACGTACTCTTCGAGCTGGCGGGAGTCTACGAGGACATGCTGGACGACGCGAAAGCGGTGGAGGTGTACGGCGAGATCCTCATGCTGGAGCTGGATAACCTGGAGGCTCTGGTATGCCTGGGATCAATACACCTCGACAACTGCGAGTACGAGAAGGCCGCGGCTTACTTCGACAGGGTCATCAAGCTGGACCCCCAGAACGACAGCGCCTATCTGGAGAAGGGTTATGCCCTGGGCTGCATGGGGGACGTGGAGACGGAGCTGGAATACCTGGAAAAATGCCTGGCCATCAACCCGAACAACAAGTATGCATTGAGCAACAAGGGCGCTGCTTTGATGGAACGGGGGAAGCTCGAGGAAGCGGAGAAGTTCTTCCAACGCGCCCTGGAGGTTGACGAAGAATATTCCTGGCCCCACTACAATCTGGCCTGCCTCTACGCCCTGCGGGGCGAGAAGGATGCCTGTATCACCTATCTCAAGAAAGCCCTCGCCCTGGACCCGGCGCTCAAGGAAGATGCCATGCGCGATATCTGCCTGGAGAAACTGCGCCGCAGCGAAGCCTTCCGCAGACTACTCGAAGAGGGCAGCTCGTAGCTGGAGGTTTAAGCCCCGCCGAAACATCGCATCCATCTTTCTCCCGATGGAACAACGGCTTCTCTCAAAGAAAGACGGGTTATAATTCAGTTCTCGCACGGAGATGCGGACTACGAGCCGTGGACTATGGTGTACGTCAGCCGTCGGCGGCCTTGCCCACGGTGATGATTATCTGGGAACCCGGTCCGGCTGAGGCTCCTCCCCCCGGGAACTGGCTGATCACTATCCCCACCTGCGAGGCATCGGTGGGACTGTAGACCACCTTGTAGGTGAAGCCGGCGGCGGTCAGGGTCTCCTTGGCGGATGTTTCGCTCATTCCCACCACGTTGGGAACGTTTGACTGGGGGGCTGGCCCCTGGCTGACGGTTAAAGATACCGTCGACCCGACGTTGACGGAGGTTCCCGCGAGCGGCGATTGGTTTATAACCGTACCCTTGGCCGCGGTACTGGAATAGGCATAGTTGACGGCGGGGTTGAGGTCCGCGCCGAGTATGGTGGCCCTGGC
>JAFGDU010000126.1 GCA_016931915.1 Actinomycetota bacterium | reverse complement strand
TCCACGGTGACCGCATCGTCGTTGGGGTTCTGCACCAGCACCCAGGTCTCGAAGTCCCCTCCCGTGCAGCCCTCGGCGAGGTACCAGGTGGAAGAGGGTTCTTCCACTATGAATCCCCCGGCCAATGTGCCGCTCTGGCCGTCTGTGTTTGTGACCACTACATTCCATGCCCCAACCTCGGCTCCGCTGAGATCGAGATCGCAGGTGATCTTGGCGCCCGAGGCCACGTTTACATTGGTGGCCGCGATATCGCTCTGGCCGACCTTCTTCAGGGTCACCATGGCCCCGTAGCGAAAGTCCGAGCCGGCGAGATCAGTCACATTGACCATCCCGCCGCTGGCCCCGGAAGCCGGGGTGATGGCATCAACGGTAGGGGCTGAGACGAAAATGGCGAGGTGGAGACGCGATTCCCCGCCCATGTTCGTGAAGTCCCCCCCAGCGTAGACGGTGGTGCCGGAGAGGGCGATAGCCCGGACCGCGTCGTCAGCGTCGGGGTTCCAGGCTGTAACGGTGCCGTCGGAGATGTTTATCGCCGCGATGTGGTTGCGGGACTGGCCGCCGATGGCGGTGAAGTTCCCCACGGTGTAGAGAGTTATGCCTGAGATGGCAATCTCCCAGACGTAGGTGCCACTCACGTTGGGATTCCAGGCGGTAGCGGTTCCGCTGGTGTCATCGAAGGCGGCGAGACGGTTGCGGGTTTGCGGCGTGGTCCCCTGGTTAACGTTGGTGAAATACCCCCCGGCGTAGACAGTGGAGCCGGAGACGGCGAGGTCCTCCACCCAATTGTTAACGTCGGGGTTCCAGGCGGTAGCGGTGCCGCTGGTGTCATCGAAGGCGGCGAGACGGTTGCGGGTTTGCGGCGTGGTCCCCTGGTTAACGGTGGTGAAGGCTCCCCCGGCGAATACGGTGGAGCCGGAGAGGGCGATGCTCTGGACGAAATCGTTCACGTCAGGGTCCCAGGCGGTAGTGGTGCCGCTGGTGTCATCGAAGGCGGCGAGACGGTTGCGGGTTTGCGGCGTGGTCCCCTGGTTAACGGTGGTGAAGTAGCCCCCGGCGTAGACGGTGGCGCCGGAGACTTCAATTGCTCGGATCCCACCGTCCACATCGGGATTCCAGGCCGTGGCATTGTTTGTATTAGTGGTGGTATCCAGGGCCGCGATGTAGTGTCGGGTCTGGCCCCCGATAGAGGTGAACTGCCCCCCGGCGTAGACGGTGGAACCGGAGAGGGCGAGAGCGTAGACAGTGCCGCTGGCGTCGGGGTCCCAGGCGGTGGCCTGGCCGTAGGTGGGAGAGGCGGGATCGGTATCGATGGCCGCGATATTGTGGCGGGTCTCGCCTCCGATGGACTTGAAGAGTCCCCCGGCGTAGATGGTGGTGCCGGAGAGGGCGAGGGTGAGGACCCAGCTCTGCGCATCGGGGTCCCACGCGGTAGCGCTGTTGGTGTTGACGGTGGCGTCAAGGGCCGCGATGCGGTTGCGGGGCTGGCCTCCGATACTCGTGAAATACCCACCGGCGTAGACGGTGGTGCCGGATACGGCGAGGGCATATACGTAGTAAGCCGCGTTGGGATTCCACGCGGTGGCGTTGTTGGTGTTGACGGTGGCGTCAAGGGCGGCGATGTAGTTACGGGTCTGGCCCCCGATGGTGGTGAACTCCCCCCCGGCGTAGACGGTGGAACCGGAGAGGGCAAGTGCATACACGGGGTGGCTCGCGTTGGGGTCCCATGCGGATGCGGTGCCGTCGGTGTTGTTGAAAGCGGCGATGTAATTGCGGGTAAGTGGCGTAGTCCCCTGGTTCACCGTGTTGAAGCTCCCCCCGGCGTAGACGGTGGAGCCGGAGAGGGCGAGGGTGTTGACGGTCCAGTCGGCATCCGGGTCCCAAGCGGTGGCATTACCAGTGCTGGTATTGAGCGCGGCGATGCGGTTGCGGGACTGGCCCCCGATGGTGGTGAAGCTCCCCCCGGCGTAGATGGTGGTGCCGGAGAGGGCGAGGGTGTTGACGGTGCCGTTCGAGCCGGGATTCCACGAGGTCACGTGACCGGTGGTAGCGTTCAAGGCCGCGATGCGGTCGCGGGACTGGCCCCCGATGGTGGTGAAATCTCCGCCGGCGTAGATGGTGTTTCCGGAGAGGACAAGGGCGCGCACCTCGGCACTCGCTCCGGGGTTCCAGTCGGATACGCTCCCGTCGGAGAGTATGTGCGCAATGCGATTGCGGGTCAAACCCCCTACCCGGGTGAAATCCCCTCCGATAAACCAGCCTCCGGAACCGTCCGGGATGGCCGTAATGACCGCCTCGTTTGCTCTGGGAAAGGGACTTTGCGGGTCGCCGCTGATGACGCTCAGGGGAACTCCGCTGCCGGTGTTCGGTCCGACGTAATCGAATGCCCCGCCGATGTAGGTAACGTCTCCCGCCGACTGGATGCTCCAGATCAAGTCATCGGCCACCCAGCCTTCCTCCAGCGGAGTGGCCGAGGGTGCAGCCTGGGCGGGCCGCGTGCCGCCCGGTACGAGCAGGAACGCCGCCGGCAGGGCAAGAAACGCCGCAAACACTATCGCCAGCAGCATGATAGTGGATTTGACTTTGGCGCATGGCTTTCTAAACATGGACATGATAAAACCCCCCTTGCCTTATGGTTAGCCCTGCATGCGAAAAGAACGTCTACAAATACAATAAATATTATCTTTCAGCTTAACGAAGGTTGTCAAAGCGACCTGACAAAACGGATAGGTAATGATAGAGACCCTCTGATCTTCACCGGATCTATGGGCGCAAGCGGGACAGGTAGGACTAGCGAGGTAACGGACCCCTTGCGTGCTTATTTGCTCAGCCCCAACGGCCCCCTCGTTCTAAAGCCAGTGGATCGCGACATATAAAAACGCTTATACTTCCAATTCCTGTGCCTGGTCCCGCAGCTCCCGCCTCAGCACCTTGCCGCTGGCGGTGGCCGGAAGCGCCTCCACGAACTTCATGAGGCGGATCTTCTTGTAGGCGGCCAGCCTCTCGTTGGCGTAGTCGAGCAGCTCCTCCTCTGTGATGTCGGCCTCGGGGACCAGTTCCACGAAGGCGATGGGGACGTCGCCCTTGCGCTCGTCGTACTTGCCTACCACCGCCGACTGCGCCACCGCGGGATGCTCGTTGATAACCTCCTCCAGGTCGCGGGGGTAGACATTGTAGCCCTTGTAGATGAGCATGTCCTTCTTGCG
This sequence comes from Actinomycetota bacterium, assembly GCA_016931915.1. Classification (GTDB taxonomy): domain Bacteria; phylum Actinomycetota; class Geothermincolia; order Geothermincolales; family RBG-13-55-18; genus SURF-21. Next base: position 6,473 of record JAFGDU010000126.1, on the reverse strand, counting down.
GTCCACGATGTACAGGTAGCCGTCCTCGTCGAACCTGCCTATATCGCCGGTGTAGAGCCAGCCGTCCTTCAGCACCTGGGCCGTCTCCTCGGGACGCTTCCAGTAGCCCTTCATCACCTGGGGCCCCTTGAGGATGATCTCGCCGATCTCCCCCACCGGCATTTCCTTGTCCCCCTCTTCGGCATCGACGATCTTTATCTCGGTGTCCGCGATAGGAAGTCCCACCGAGCCCAGCCGGTATCCCTCCCGGCTGGGAGGGTTGAGGGAACAGGCCAGGCTGCACTCGGACAGCCCGTATCCCTCACATATCACGCCGGGTATCTTGTCGAGAAGTGCCTCCAAGAGGTACTGAGGGATGGGGGCGGCGCCGGAGACCACGAAGTCTATATCCGACATGTCCGTATGCTTGAAATCGGGATGCTCCACCAGGGGGACGAAGAGCTGGGGAGCGCCCCCGAAGAAGGTGGCGCGGTACTTGTTGAAGGCCTGCAGGTATTCCGCGGGATCTAAGCGGGGGAAGACCACCATGGTTATTCCGGCCAGCACCTGCATGTTGAGGTATCCCATCACCCCCATGGCATGGAACCATGGGACCACGATCAGTGATACCCCCTCACCCCAGCTTATGGCGTGGTCCTCTTCGCTGTCCCCCTCCAAGCGCCTGACGTTGAACTTGCCGTCCTCGTAGAGAACATCTCCTCCTCCCCCCCAGTATGCGGACTGGCAGATCATAGCCACGACGTTGAAGTGGGTGACCATAACACCTTTGGGCGTACCGGTGGTGCCTCCGGTGTAAGCGATATGGGCCAGGTCCTCCTTGACGTCGAATTCAATCTCGGGAGGCTCGGGGGGATAATCGGTGACCAGGGTGGTGAAATCCATGGTACCCTCGGGAACGGGCTGCTTCTGGAGCATCTTGGCCGGAGCTGACAGAGGTGGATAGCAATCCGCCAGGCTGACGATGATGGTGTTCTTCACCGGCGTCTTGGGCAGTGCCTGACGGGGCATGTCGAAGAGCATATCCAGACCGATGTAGGTCTCCACCTCGGCGTCGTTGCACTCGAAGACCAGCTCCCTCTCGGCCAGCAGCGGGCTGATGGGCACGAAGACCGCCCCCGCCTTGAGCAGCCCGTAGTAGGCGATGGCGAACTGGGTACAGTTGGGCAGGTGGATGCCCACCTTGTCCCCTTTCTTCACCCCCATGTCGGCCAATGCGGCGGCGAAGCGGTCCGACAGCTGGTCCAGTTCCGGGTAGGTCACCTCCATCCCCCCGAAGATGAGAGCGTTGCGCCACGGCCACCGCAGGGCGGAAGAACGCAGGATCTGGAAGATGGGAACCTCGGGATAGCTGAGGTTCCTGGCGACCCCCTGCGGCCAACACATATAGTTCTTCTCCATGACCTGACCCCCTGTTCTCCAGTCTGAGAGATAACTTACACGCGACCCCCAAGCGGCGATACTCGATTCATCGATCACGTAATGAAGATACCCCATGCGGCAGAAAGTAAACTCCCGTAATTGCGCGCGGGGTTGCCGATCCACGCGCTCCGGTACGCTCGTGTTTCCTGTGGGATTGCCTTCTATTACAATGGAGCGGAGGTGATATCATGAAAGGGCTGGACAACCTGGCGCGCAAGTTCCTCTATTACCCCGACCGCCTGCCCACGGACATGCCCCCGCCCCGCTGGGCCGGCAATGCCGAGGAGGTGTGGTTGGAATGCGAGGACGGCGTGCGCATCCACGGCCTATGGTGGTCCGAGCCCGAGGACGGTCCGGTCATCCTCTTCTTTCACGGCAACGCCCAGGAGGCCTACAGCTGGTCCCTGATGCACGAGGAGCTGGCGCCCACCGGCTGCCGGCTGCTCCTCATCGACTACCACGGCTACGGCAAGAGCGGCGGTGAACCCCACGAGGCCGGGCTCTACCTCGACGGCAAAGCCTCCCTGCATTGGCTGTACGACATGGGCATCGAGGATGCGGATATCGTCGTCTTCGGGAAGTCGCTGGGCGGGGGCGTGGCCTGCGAGATCGCACAGGGGGGCGCTTTCAAAGCCCTGGTGCTGGAGTCCACCTTCACCTCCCTGAAGAGGGTGGCGCGCAAGCTCTTCCCCTTCCTGCCGCCGGGCGTTCCCCTGGGAGAGGTCTACGATTCCATCGCCAAGCTCCCCCGCACACGCAGCCCCATTCTTATCATCCACGGCGAGCTGGACGAGCTCATCCCGGTGGGTGAAGGGCTCGACCTCTTCGAGGCGGCCCCGGAGCCCAAGGAGCTCTACCTGGTCCCGGGGGCGGGGCATAACGACGTCTCCCTGGTGGCCGGAGAAGAATACGCCCGCAGGATCACGCGCTTTCTCAAGGACTAGGTCGATAGAGCAGATATCCAACGTATCTTTTACGCCGTATGTGGTAATCTTTCTGCATGTGGTGGCAAGCTCTCCTGGCCTCCTTCGGCCTGATGTTCGTAGCCGAGCTGGGCGATAAGTCCCAGATCGTCATCCTCACCCTTGCGGCCCGCCACGGTTTCAAGTCGGTGTTCCTGGGGGCCGCCTGCGCCTTCGCTCTCCTCAACGCCCTGGCGGTTTCCGTGGGGGTCCTCGTTTACGAACTGGTGCCGGAGACCGCCCTCAAGTACACCGTCTCCGCCATCTTCATCATCTTCGGCATCCTAGCCTTGCTGCCGCGCAAGGAGAAGACCGAGGAGGAAGAGGAACGGAGGCTCAAGGGGAGGCACGGGCCGCTCATAACCGCTTTTCTCCTCGTCTGCCTGCTGGAGCTGGGGGACAAGACACAGCTTTCGCTGGTGGCCATCACCGCGAAGTATTCCCAGCCGGTATTCGTGTTCATCGGGGGGACGCTCGCCCTGTGGGCGACCTCCCTCATCGGCGCCGCGGTGGGGATGTGGCTGGGAAAGTCCATCCCCCAGGTATGGATTCACCGTGCCTCGGGCGTCATCTTTATCGCCTTCGGGATAATCAACCTCTTCTGGTAGCCATACAGGAGCAAGGGGTAGGGGTATCTATTCCACCTAGCGCTATGCACAGGCCCCCGCACGACTACGATTGAAGGAGATAGAGCTGAAGGCTGCAACGTTGCTTACTTGATCCTACGGCGGGGAGGAAGGCGGGAATCCGGCTCCCTCCCCGCTTACGGACTGCACAGCCAATCGTGGACAAGTATCAATCAGACCGCCGGCGCCTGCATGTCGATAAGCTGGAAAGCCTCCTCCATGGTATGGACGATTCTCCCCTGGGCTTTGTATCCAGCGATGGTCTGCAGAAAGGCTACCACAGCCCTGCCGATCCAATCGGTGGCATCTTTCTCCTTCCCGTCGTCGATATCGTAGAAAAGAAGGACCATGATGCCGTCGCCTCCGGCGAACGTGTACAAGTCGCGGATCTTGACGTATTCGGGCATGGGATCCACCTTTAACCGTTCGACGAAATAATTTGCTGCCTCGGCAGCTGTTGTGCCCGGATAGGTCGCCTCGATCATGTAAACCATCTCTGACACCTCCGCATCTCTTTCCCGTTTCCCCTTCACACCGCAGACATATCCCGGCCTGCTCTCACCCCCCTCTGCCAGGTCATGGAGTGCTCTGTTAATCCGATCATCCTGAACCACCGCCTGACTGACCGGAATGTTCAGGGCCAGGCCCTCCCGGACGGCCAGATCGCTTTTATATCGCTAAGCGCCGATATACCGACAGAATCAGGTGCGGTTGTGGATGTTTGGAAAGAAAATAGCCCTCGCTTCAAGATTACAATTATTTGGATGGATGTAAAGCAATCCAACTATTGCCAATACAACCAAAGTATGGCAATGCTTCAGGGTATGGCTTCATATCCCATTACATCAGACCAAAGGCAGGTACGGAGAAAAACGCTATCCCAAATACCTTCCACCCACGGCCCCGCTCTGTTCCCCGTAGGATGGGGTCAGGATTTGTCCTGACCCCATCTCCCATTACCTGAGATCAACTGCGGGTGGAGGTAAAACGCTAGGATAGCAGCTCCCGCGCTTTCCTGGTGGCCTCGAAAGCATTTGGCGCATAGCCATCCGCTCCCGACTGGTCGGCGAAATCCTGGGTGACGGGCGCGCCCCCCACCATGATCACGGCATTTTTATCTTCGGCACGCACCGCCTCGATCACCTCGGGGATGCGCTGCATGGTCGAGCTGAGCAGCGCCGATAGACCCAGGACGTCCGGCCGGTGCTCGCGGTAGGCCGCGACGAACTTCTCTGTCTTGACGTCCTCGCCAATGTCGATCACCTCGAAGCCGGCCCCCTCCATGCACATGCGCACCAGGTTCTTGCCGATGGAATGGATGTCCCCGTGCACGGTGCCCATCATCACCAGGCCGCTGCCGCGCTCTGCGCCGCCAAGGTGCGGCTTGAGCACCTCCATGCCCCGCTGCATGGCCTCGGCTGCCACGATGAGCTCGGGGATGAAGGCCTCGCCCGAGGAGAAACGCTCCCCGATGTCCTCCATGGCGGGCATCATGGCCTCCTCCATTATCTGCCTGGGCTCCAATCCTGCATCAAGGCCATCGCCCACCAGTTTCTTCGTGTCCTCTTCCTCTCCCACCAGGATCGCATGCTTTATGCCATCAAGTATTTCCTGCATTGTTGGCCCCCTTACTACGTGATATCGATGGGATAGGCGCCGTATGAGCGGGCTGCCTTTACCATGGCGATGTAGTTCTCGGGTTTGCAGCCGGGGTGGATGGAGTTGGACGAGCTGATGATATATCCACCACCTGGCGCCGCGACCCTGATGGTCTCTTTGACCGACTCCTCCACCTCCTCCTCGCTCCCGAAGGGCAGGAGGTAGGTACAGTCGATATTTCCCAGGATGCACAGGCGGTCGCCGTATTTGCGCTTGACCTCGCCGATGTCCATGCACTGGGGCTGCACGGGGTGGAAGCCGTCGAATCCCGCGTCGGCTGTGCCGTCCATGATCGGCGACATATTGCCGTCGGAGTGTTTGAAGATGAGTAGGTCACGGAGGTGTGCGTGCTCGGTTATCTGCTGCTGGTAGGGGAATATGTACTCCTGGTACTGGGCGGGCGACATGAGGGTGGTCTGGTTGAAGGCCAGGTCGCCGTCGAGGGCGATGATGTCCGCCCCGTTGTCCGCGGCCATATCGATGACCTCGAGGATGTAGTCTGTAACCACCTGGGCCAGGTCCTTCACGAACCCCGGGTTCTTCATGTAATGGTAGAGGAGCTTCTCCATGCTCCCCAGCAGGCTCCAGCTCTCGCGGAAAGGCCCCGGCTGCACCAGCACCTGGGCAACGTCCGTACCCAGGTTGCCCACCGCCGCCATGAGCATGAGCATGTCGGTGGGCTGGGGATGGTAGACCTGCAGGCCCTTGAGGTCCGAGGGCTCAGAGACCGGCCCTTCCACCGCGGTGGCCTCCCCCTCCTCGCTGATGCGCAGGATCCTGCCCCAGCCGTCCTTGACGTGCTCGTCGTCCACGGGCTCGGTGCCCAGGAGGCCGATGGAGGTTATGCCGTCCAGCTCCAGCTCCCTGGCCACGGTGAACAGGGTGCCCAATAACTTCACCTTCTCCTCCATGGTCATCTGCTGGACGAACTTCACCGGCGGCAGGTCGTCGGTGAAGAACCTGCCCAGCTTGATGATGGACTCCTCGTTGAATGCCATCTCCCACACCGGCACCGTGTCCGGCTCCCTGCGAGCGAAAGCGGTGAGCATCCTCTCCTTGCCGGTCATTATCCTCCCTCCTCCCTACATGGCTCCCGGATCGATCAACTTGTACTTGCCCGCCAGCCAGTTCTCCACATCCGATGTATACCAGGGCGAGGTGGGTTTCTCTGATGGGCCCCCCGCCAGGCAGGAGTAATACTTGTCGGAGCCCATGTCGCTGATGAACCTGATGGTGGGCGAGAAGGTACCGATCCTGTCCCCCGGCGCCTTGAATATCGCCCCCTGGCTCACCGTGCCCCGGCAGCCGATGATCTCGATGGGGCCGTAGTTGAAGTCCGGCGTCATGTCCCCGTACACCAGGTTCTTCATCATCACCTTGCGGGTGCTGCCGAAGGGCGCGGCTTCCATCTTCAAGCCCCTGGCCACGGCCTCGCCGTAGACCTCGTCCCGCGTCCTGCCTCCGAACCACAGCGATTCCTCGCGCTGCAGCACGTGGTCGAACTGCCCGTAATACAGGTAGTAGAGCTCGGAATTGCCGAGGATATACTCGAACACCTCCCTGCCCACGCCGCAATCCCCGAAGACCGTTTTCACCAGCTCGAAGTAGACGTTCTCGAACACGCTCGCGGCGACGGAATCGGAGGCGTAGACCAGGTCCCAGTCGCGCAGCAGCTTTCCGTTGCCCTCGGCGGGGAGCAGGTGGCGGATGAGGGGCATGGTCCACTCCGCGTGCTTGCTGTACACGTTGTACTGCATCTCCATCAGGCTCTCCACCGAGTGGTCGTCCCTCTCAGCAAGGAGCTCGG
>JAFGDU010000125.1 GCA_016931915.1 Actinomycetota bacterium | reverse complement strand
GCTGGATCAAGTTGAATGTATGAGCTGTCAAGAGCATCGAGGTAGTAGAGGGCTGACCCCTTACAGCGAGCGCCGCTTGGTGGACTCGGCGAGGTCGAGGTTGTGGATATGTCTCAGCGATGGGAACTCCGACAGCACCATGAGCACGATGACCAGCACTCCGGTGATGACGAAGGTCCATACCGAAATGTCGGGCGTGAAGGCGAAGAGGTCGGTCTCGTAGAGCTTCATAGCCTGTTCCATCACGAAGCGGGCGGCGATATACCCCGGTATAAGGCCCATCAATCCCATGATCACGTTCTCGAGGGTAAGGGATAGGGAGGCCTTCCATTGCGGTACCCCCAGGGTGAGCATGGTGGCGACCTCCTGCTCGCGCTCCATGATGTTGATGGTGGAGGTGTTGAAAACGAGCGAGAAGGCCATGATGATCCCGAACACCAGCATCACCGCGATGACTATATACAGCAACGACATGTAGGAGTTGATCTCTTTCTTTATCTGGCTCAGGTCCACGAGGGTTAGGACCTCGGGCATATCGTAGAGGGAATCTCGCACCTGCTGGTAATAACCTTCGTCCACCTGTATATAGAAAGCGGTTGACTTGTTGCCATAGCCGAGCAGCTTGCGCGCCTCCTCCACGGGCACGTAAACGAAAGACCCCATGGGCTCCATGATGAAGTCGGAGACCACGAAGGAGCTGGAGCGGTTGAACGAGGATATCTCCACCAGCTCACCTACGCTTATACCCAGCTCATCCCGGTAGTTCCTGCTCAGCAGGCAGTGGTTGGGAGTAATCTCCACCTCTTTGTTCTTCTCGTCCAGGAAGCCGCGCATCACGGTATCGGTGAGCGCCCCCATGAGTATGCTCTCCACGTCTTCGCCTCCGCCGTTGCTTATGGTACATGGAGAGCCTACGGTTGGCTCAACCGTGGTGACGCCGGGGATCTCCTCTATCTTCTTCTGGGTCACGCGCGTCTGCGGATCCAAGAATAAAACGGCGATATCGAAGGTGAAAAGGTGGTTGAACGCCTGGTCCATGTTGGCGTTGACGGTGTCGTTGATACCCAGGTTGAGCATGATGAGGATGATGGCGAAGGTGATACCGATAACGGTAAAGGCGGTGCGCCGCCGGTTGCGGAAGATGTTGCGCAGGGGAAGCCGCCAGAAGACGCGCAGGCGGGAGATGCGCGGCAGCAGCCTTTCCACCCAGGAAACCTTGCCGTACCTGGTGGGATCCACTACGCCGCGCAGTGCCTCGGTGGGCTGAATGGCGGCGGAGCGGCGCGCCGGCACGATGCCGGAAAGGGCGCAGAAACCCATGGCCAGGAAGAACCCGTAGACGAAGACCTCGGGATATACGCCGTACCTGACGAAGGGTATCTTCATGGTGGACGAGTACACCTTGGAGACTATACCGGTTGCCGCCCAGCCGAGCAGGCTGCCTAAGACGACCCCCACCAGTCCCACCACGAGAGCGAAGGACATATAGTGGAAGAGCACCGTGCGGGAAGAATATCCCACGGCACGCATGAGGCCGATGATGGGCCTCTGCGTCCGCACCAGGCGCGACAGGATCATGTAGATGCTGAAGGCGGCGATGGAGAAGAAGAGTATGGGGAAGAAGAGGGCAAAGTCGTGGAACGATCGCAGGTCCATCTCCAGCAGCTGCTTTGATATCTGGTTGTCCCTGGTGGTGACCTCCTCGATACCATAGGGCTTCAGCACCGCCCTGACCTGGTTCTCGGTGGTCTCCAGCAGGGCATAGTCCTTGAGCGTAAAGGCGAATTCGTTGTAGCTGTTCGAGGGAAAACTCGTGAGGGCGCGGGCCTGGTCTATGTTGAAGTAGAAGACGCCGTAGACGGTCGCTGAGGTCATGGGGAACTGGCGGTTGCGGAATACCACCATGTATTCGGGGCTGGACACCACCCCGGCGACGTGCACGGGTATCCTCTCGCCGCTCTTGACCGCGTATATCGTATCGCCCTCATGCAGGTCGTTGAACTGGGCGAAGTGGTTTTCTACCAGGCATGTCAGCTCCTGTTCGTTTCCGGTGAGGCCGCTTCCCTCGCGGAGGTAGAGCATGTTGACGTACGGCTCGTCGTCGGGGGTGCCGATTATCTGCCCGGTGATGCGCGTACCATCCTCCAGCTCCATGCCCATGGGGTCGCTCACCCTGGGCGTTAGGAGGTCGATGTTGGGAAGGGAGCTCAAACGCTCGACCACGCGCTCGGGGGCGCGATCGACGCGAACCAGCAATTCCTCGAAGTGGAGCCTGTCGTAGGTGTATTGATATGACTCGGAGAGATTGAGAAACGACATGTAAGAAGCGGTGAAGAGGATTATCCCGATGCCCACCACCGAGGTAATGGCGAAGAAGCGGCCTTTCGACTCCATTATCTCCCGCCGCAGCTTCTTTTGCAGTAATTTCATGTTTTCCGCCAGCTTGTTAGAGATCGTCCCGCCTCAACCGTAAGGATGGACTTTACACCGTATCTGTTCCTGCGAACATTATGTACTAAACAATGCTCGCGTCAAAGGGGTACGGTCACTTGCAGGAATCATCGCCCGGCGGCTTTCAAGTGCGGGATCACTTAGGGCGCGTGAAAAACGACGCCCGGGTCAAGGTCTCGCCATCCAGCTTCAGCTCCCAGCTGTAGCGCTTGGATGGGCCGAGGGGCAGGCGGTGGAAGTTGATAGCCTGCATGAAACGCAAGGGCATGCCTGCCGGATGCCCGGCAGGGCGACCAACCTCGAAGCTGCCCTGCATGCGGATGTCGCGAGGAGGGTCACCCATTTGTACCATGTTCCCATCCTCGTCCAGCAGGTACAATTCCATTTCGTGACGGCGGTTGGCCTGGTCCCAGGGCACGTCGAGGAGCACCACTACGGCCATGCCCGGCACGCGCGGGGGGCGTCCGACCCAGCCTCCTCCCAGAACGAAGACCTTGTCGCCGGCTACCTCCGCCGCGTCGCAAAGGAGCAGGTATGCTTCCATAACATCACCTGAATGTAGTCTATAAGACGCGGGGGCAAGCGTCCAATCCTCGCGGCGTGCACGGAGACCGGTGAGTGTGCGTGGGGAGAATACAATATATAATCAAAGCAGAACGCGGGATCGGGAACACGTGCAATGCCGAATCAGGAAAGGAGGAGATCCGTTGCTTCCCTACGACAGTTTCCTCATCGACCCCCCCTGGCTGGTATCCCTGGGATTCGCATACGGGAAGATCACTGAGAGGATCGAGGACGTGGAGAAGAAGGCAAAGGTCAGGAAGTTCCTGGACGTCTCCACCATAGGCATCTTTTACGTAACCAGTATAAGCCTGTACTTCAACCGGGAATGGACGCGCTGGATATGGGAGATGTGCAAGGCGGAATCGGGCCGCGACTGGATGATCAACTCGGGGGTATTCCACTTCGACCACGAGAACGTCAGCCCCAGGGGGCACGCTATCTCCGCGGCGATGTTCGCCACCTATCCCCTGGCGCTGAAACTGGGTTACAGGCTCGCCGAGCGCTAAGTATGCAAGTGCCCGCAATGGCATGCATATAAAATGGAGATACCACCTGTCCCTCCTGGCCGTATGCTGGATATGGGGACTCGCTTTCATCGCGGTAAAGGTAGTCCTGGAGGAAGCGTCCTTCATCACGGTGAACCTGGTACGCTTCTTTATTGCCTCCCTGGCTCTCTTCCCCGTCCTGCTCGCCTACCAAGGACATAGGCCACGCCTGTCCAACCTGGATCGGGCTCGTATCCTGCTGGCCGGCATCTGCGCCGTTTACGGGTATCACCTGTCGGTCAATTACGGGGAGACGCTGGTGCCTGCGGGAACCGCGGGGTTGCTGGCCAATACCACTCCCATCTTTGCAGCCGTGCTCGCCCACTTTTTCCTGGGTGAGAAGCTGGGAATGTGGAGGATCGGCGGCATCATCTTTGCCCTCGCCGGCGTGGTGGTTATTACCTCCTACGGGAGTGGGGAAACCATCGCGGCGGGCCGCCTGCAAGGCATCGCCTTCGTTATACTGGCCGCCTTTTCCTGGGCGGTATACACGGTTGTACTGCGCCCTCTCACCGAAGCCCACGGCGTTATCTTCGTGACCTCGTACAGCATCATCGTGGGCACCTTGCTGCAACTTCCCCTGCTTGCCGCCGGGGGATGCCGGCAGGACCTGGGGACTCTCTCCGCCTCCAGCTGGGGATGGCTCATCTTCCTGGGCCTGGGCAGCACCGTAATAGGTTATTTCCTCTATGCCGCGGGAGTGAGGGGCCTGGGGGCGACCGTGGCCGCTTATTACACCTACCTCATCGCTCCCATAGCCATGTTCTGGGGCTGGATCTTACTGGGAGAGACGATCAACGCGGCCATTCTCCTGGGAGCCGCTATGATCATAATGGGGTTGCTGGCCGTCAGCCGGGATGGTTATCGTCTTGAGCGCGAGGAGAAAACAGGGGAACGAGACCAGCTGTGGGATTGACAGGGACTATCGCGTTCAGGGCTCGGGGTTCTCGTCGTAGAGGCGCTGGGCTTCCTCCAGCGTCAACTCCGACGAGCTCTCGCGATAGCGTGGCGGCAGGGACTGGTAGAAACGGTGCCCTATCCATAACAAAGTATCCCTGGTCTCGTCCACGTCGCCTTTGATCACCGCCGGCACTCCGGCGACCATGGTGCGCTCCGGAACGTGCATCCCGGCCATGACCACAGCGCCCGAGGCGACGATGCAGCCCTCCTCCAGAACAGCGCCGTCGTTGATTACCGCGTTCATGCCCACCAGCACGTGACCCTCCAGGCGGCAGCCGTGCAGAACCGCACCGTGTCCAACGTGGGAATTGGGGCCGAGGTAGGTGGTTTCTTCGGGGCGGGCATGTATGACCGCGTTGTCCTGCAGGTTCGATCCTTCCATCATTACCACCGCCCCCCAGTCCCCGCGCATAACCGCTCCCGGGCCGATGTAACACCCTTCTCCCACGTAGACCTTGCCGATGATCACCGCGGACGGGTCGACGTAGGCGGTGGACGCTACACGGGGTTCCCTCCCCTCGAAAGCGTATATCGGCATGGCGCCCTCCTTGCTCCCGTGTCCTGCTCTAGTGCACCGTCCCGCAAATATCTCGGCATTCGAACGCCGCTGCATCCCCTCCCGCTGCGTTCCGCTCCCTGCGACGTACTCAGCGAGTACGCCTCGGTCGCGCGCCTAGTGGGAGCGGCGCATCGACGCTCTCGGTGCGTCAACCTATTTACGGGACGGCGCACTAGATTCTACCCGATATGGACAAAACGCGCCCGTTGATGAAATATAAACATGAGGAGAAAATCCGTGTGGAAAGGGCTGTAGGATCGTCAGATCCGGAATAACCGGGAGGTGGCCATGAGCGCGGGGAGGATAGTACTCATCGTATTCGGGGCGGTTCTGATACTGGGCTCCCTCCTAGCCATTGCCGCCGGCGGCGGTGTTCTCTGGGCGAGCCAGTACCACAAGGACGGCCGTGGATTCCATGTCACCGATGCGATGCGCATCAAGAGCCTGGCCTATGCCGTGACCTCCGACACCATAGAGATCGACAGGGGGGCCTCCGAGGCTTTGAACTGGCTGGGTATGGACGAGATAAAAGTTGAGGTAGAGAACGAGGACCCATCCCTGCCGGTCTTTATCGGCATAGCGGATTCGCGCGACGTCGACGCGTACCTGTCCGACGTCCAGCACGAGGAGATCACGAGCCTGGAGGTCTTCAACTCCAGCTTCGACTACGAGAGACGGCCGGGGACGGCGCAGCCCGAGCCCCCGGGAACGCAGGTCTTCTGGCTGGAGGAAGCGGAGGGTATCGGCGCGCAGGAGATAGAATTCGATCTCGAAGAGGGAGAGTACACCGTAGTTGCCATGAATGCCGACGCCACCGAGGGCATAGAGATGGAGGCCGTTTTCGGCATCAAATCCTCGGGCGTGATAGTCCTCATCGGCGTCGGTTTTCTGGTGCTTGCCCTGGTGCTGCTGGCCGGGGGCATCGTCATGCTGATATTCGGGGCGAGGAGCCCCAGGCCCAAGGTACCTCCAGCCCCAGCGCAGACTTCCTGAGGTTGAGCCTGTATCCGATCGCCCAGGTTCGGCTTATCTCACGCTGGCGCGCCTGATAGTGCATCCCACCACGCCCATTGGCCTTTCTTGATTCTGATAAAATGTATGGGCGCCTTGATTCGCACTCTGGGAGGGGTGATACAGGTAATAAAGGAGGAGTAACAGTGCGCGCACTAGTCATGGGAGGAGGACTTGCAGGTCTTTCCGCGGCCGTTCACCTGGTTGACAACGGTTTCGATGTCAGTCTCCTGGAGGTGGAGAAGGAACTGGGCGGCCGGGCGATGTCATGGGTGGATGATGACGGGGATACCATGGACAACGCCCTGCACGTATTCTTTCCGCATTACGTGAACATCCTCGGTTTTTTCGAGAAGGTTGGAGCCGCGGACGTCATCCGCTGGACGGACACGCTCACTTATTTAAAGGCCGACTGGGACGCGGCCCATTTTACACCCTTCGACCTGCCGGCGCCGCTGCACGGCATGTCCATGGCGAGGTTCCACCACATCGGGCAAAAGGATCTGCTGCGTTTCGGGCCCGCTGCCATGCGAGCCCTTTCCATGAGCGAGGCCGCGGTATCCTCATACGACCGCGTGACGGTGGAGGATTTCCTCCACCGCTACGGCGTCTCCCAGGATCTCATCGACAACCTGTTGCGTGCCATGGTCAACGGCCTGACCTTCCTGGAGCCCTTCGAGGTGTCGGCGAAGGCGGCTGCCTACTGGATACGCAATCTCACCACCACCAGGGACGCGGTGAAAGTCGGGTTTGCCAGGGGCGGCCTGGGCGAGATCTACGTGCGCAAAGCCGTCGAATACATAACCGAGCGCGGAGGCAAGGTCGTGAGTGGAGTAGGGGTGAAGTCCATCGGGTTGAAGGGGAAGGCGGTTCTCAATATCACCCCCACCAAGGGCCGCAACATGCGCGCCGACGTATTCGTATCCGCCCTACCCTATAACGTACTGCGACGCGTGCTCCCCGAGGAGGTCTATCGCTACCAGTACTTCCGCAACCTGTGGCGTTTCGAGGAGGCGCCATCCCTCTCCGCCATGGTCTGGTTCGACCGCAAGGTCATGGACCTGAAGAATATCGCCACCGGGATAGGCACCGTCTTCAACTGGTTCGCGGACCTCACCCAGGTAGTGCCGGAGGCCTTCCCACAGGAGGGATCGGTGCTGGAACTGGTGATCACGCCCTGCGGACATCTCGTCCCCCTGAGCGACGAGCGCATCATGGAGATGGTGCTGGCGGACATCCGCAAGCTCCTGCCGGGAGCCCGGGACGCGGAGGTCTTGAAGTCGCGCCTGGTGCGGAAGAGGCAGGGAATATTCGCCCAGCGTCCCCACATGGACCGCTACCGGCCCACCCAGCGGACCCCCCTGGACAACCTCTACCTGTGCGGCGACTACACCATGGCCGGCCACTCGGCGGGCATGGAGGGGGCCGTTGTATCGGGCAAGCTGGCAACATCGGCGATACTCCTGGACAAGACGGGGGTGGTGAAGGACTACGTGGAGCATCCCCACTTCTCCACGGGGCTTATTCCCTTCATCAAGTACGGCCAGCCGGCGTTGTTAGCTCTCGGGGCCTTGTGGATGCTGAAGAAGAGGCTCCGCCGCAGTTAGCAGAGGCGTGCGAGCACGGCCTTGACCAAGCCCATGGGCCCGGTCATCATCATGTCCCCTCCCGGCGAGGGATAGTGGAAATCCAGTCCGCTGCCCTCGAGCAGCTCGCGGTTGGGGCCGGTTATGGCGATCATGTCCAGGTTTTCCATCCCCGGCGGTTCGCCGATGTAGAAGAGACCGTGTCCCGATGCCATGTAGTCGTCGTCGTCCCGGGCTTCGCCGCGGCAGAAAGCCTCCAGGTAGGAGGCGAAAGGTACGGGCTCCAGGCGCTTGGTGTGGTGCTCGAGCAAGGCTACGACCTTGCCGCCGCCCAGTATACAGGCCAGGGTATGACCGTTGCCGGCGTTGATGACCAGGAGGTTTCCGTCAGCCCTGGCGGCGACCACGGGGTCTGCCAGGCAGCCCGCCGCTGCGGCGGGGGCCGTATCCATGATCAGGGTGGGTGCATGGGGCAGCTGCTCGCTTAGGCGGCCGGCGGCCGAGGCCATGCGCGGGAACACCGCCGGTACCTGTCCGGCCGGGTAGGAAAGGGACAGGGGATCGGCGTTCTCCTCGAGACGCCGGCGCATGTGAGCGAGGCGTGTCTTGCGGTTGCTCTCCCCCGACAGGTACGAGCCGTGGTCCTGGACCGCCACCGCCACCGCCGCAATCCCTTCCAGACCTTCGCCCACCGACCCCAGCAGGTCCAGGATGGGCGTGAGGTCCAGTTCGTCGGCGTGGAGCAAGGCGCCCGTAAATCCCGGAGGAGGGTCTTCCCTGATCTCGATGCCCAGGTCGGCCACGTCCTCGAGGTTGTTACGTATGGAGTAGGCGACCTGGGGGGTCATGCATACGCGTTTTCCCGCGGCTAGGCGCCTCTTGATGGCCCGGGAGAACGAACCCCCTCCCATGGTATGGCCGTCCACGAAGAGGTCATCGCCCGTAGCGTCAAGGGCGTCTATCCGGGCCGCCAGGAGCGGGCTGGGGCTGGGCAGCACCACCTTTATGCAGTTCTCCAGCTGTTTACGCGAGTCGAAGAGCAGGATATCCTGGGTCCCCGCCCCGATGTCTATGGCCAGTATCTTCATCCGTGCGACCTTTTTAAGTCGTACCTTCTCATTCTCGAGGTCCTGTGCTGCCATTATATTAAAATATCAACGTTTAGGCTCTGACCGGATTGTCGTTGCAGGCCGGTCAACGATCAAGGCGCAAAACGACACCACATCCCGGCTCGGAGCCTTTAAACCGATATCTTCGATAATCTGGTCTTTGGCCGTGAGCGCGGGATGTTATAATCAGCGCTCCGTCAGCCGTTCCCACATGCACCGTTCAACGGCGATTTGCTACCGTTCACCCCCCCAAAAGCTCCGTTCACCCGGAAAACGCAATCACCCAGCCCCCAAATGCCGTTATTTAACTAGGAGAAATCATATATCAGCGTACAGAGGAAAGCCGGTTAAGAGATAGATGTAAACTGCCGAGAATATTCCTGAAAAGTTCGTAAGAAGTCTTGCATACAAGGAGGGGAGGTGGGAGCGAGGGCGAGATGGTGTGACGTAAGGGTTTTAAGTTTGAAACTGCAGGAAGGGAGGTGAAGAGAGATATGGCGAAGAGAATACACAGGCAGGAAGGCTTCACCCTGATCGAGTTGATGATCGTTATTCTTATCATCGGTATCCTTGTTGGTATTGCCGTACCGGTCTTCCTCGCTGCAAGAGGTGGAGCGGAAGCCAGGACCTGCCAGGCCAACCGCAGGACGGTCGTCAGCGCCTCCAACACCTATTCCGCACAGGCGGAATATTATCCGAGCGATATGTCACAGCTCTACCCGGACTATATCGACAACGACTACGAGGATGGTACGGGAGGTACGGAGAACGCTTGCCCGGCTAACGGTACGATTACCTGGGGCTGGGATGCGCCAACTCCTGGAGTCGACGCTGGAGGACCTCCAAGTCCGAGCTGCAGTATTGCCGATCACAACGACTGATATGCTGTGAGGGAAAGAGGGGGAGCTTTGGCTCTCCCTCTTTTTTCTATCTCTCGATCTCATGATGAACTACGAGCTGTGCATGTTCTCGCAAGCACGGTTTCCTGCGTGATCCCGCAGGAACTGGCAGATGCAAGACGGACAACCCTGTTTCCACCTATGGGAAATGTCCCGAGCCCGATCCTTATGACTGAATGCAAAGAGCCTGCCTCCTCGAAGCAACACGGAGGGTACTCGATAGCCGCGATCAGAAGAGGCCGAGGTAGGCGTCCCAGATGGTCTGGCCCCAGAAGAGGGCGATAAGGGCGCCGGCGGCCAGGAAGGGCCCGAAGGGAATGCGCGATTTCCTGCCCTTCTTACCCGCTGCCATCAGTATCACACCGATCACCGCCCCCAGGGCGATGCCGATAAAGAAACCGACCAGTTCACTTCTCCAGCCCAGGATGGTTCCGGTGAAGGCGGCGAGCTTGGCGTCGCCCATGCCGAAGCCCCGGGGAAATACCAGCGCGAGCAGGGCCCAGGGAATTGCGATGACCGCAAAGCCGATAAGGCTGTCTACGACGATGTGGTAATCGCCCCTAACCAGGGATACGATACCCATGGCTGCCAGGGCGACAACGATAGAAGGATACATGACCTTGTTGGGGATGATCTGCCGCTGCAGGTCGATGGCGGAGACGATTATGAGCACCGTAACCATGAAGAGATAGGGGAGAAACTCCGCCGTCCATTGGAAATCGACCTTGGCGAAGACGGCCAGGAAGAGCAAGCCACTTACCAGTTCCACCAGGGGATAGCGCCAAGAGATGGACTCGCTGCAGTGACGGCATCTTCCGCGCAGGAGGAGGTAACTCACCATGGGGATGTTGTCGTACCAGGCGATGGTAGTGCCGCATTTCGGGCAGAAGGAGCGAGGTGCCCACAGCGATTTACCCTCGGGGATGCGATAGATGGCCACGTTGTCGAAGCTGCCCACGACCAACCCGAAGAGGAAGACCACCACGGAGAAATAGACCTTGTTAAACATTCATCTACCCGCTTTCATCATCCACCACGGGATTCGCCATCGCTGCCTTCGGCGGCTCTTTCCGTTTCCGCCCGCACCTGTTTCATCAGGGGGCCGTCCTCGCGCCAGGTGTAGCAGTTTCCCATGATCTCCAGTTCCTTCGCATGCTTGCGCACCAGGCTGAGTGCTTCCCTGCTGTTCCCGAACTTCTCCATAGCCACCGCGCCCCTGCCCTGTACGCTGACATGGCCCAGGTCGGTGACCAGCGCGGCCAGGTGAGAGCATCCCGCCGGAGATCCCACGATGTCGCGAACCTTCTGGGTGAATCCTGGCACTATCCTTTCCCCCACCAGTCGGGAGAGGGTAAGCAGGGCGTGATGGCAGTCCTCGTGGGGGATATGCTGCATCTCCGCCTCCAGGGAATGGATCAGGCCGTCCGCCATGCCTACCACGGCCCTCACCACGATGAAGTGGATCGGCTCTTCCAGCCTGGTGTCCCGTAAGGTTCCGGTTATGAAGATACGGTCCCCGTCGCACTCATCGACATCGAAGTAGATCTCCCTCCTGAAGATACCCATACGAACACCTTTCCAGGACTCCGTAAAGATGGACCATGCGGCCCAAACTCCGCTTCCTTTGCGCCGCCTTTTACTGCAGGCGGAAGGATGACAGTTCCGAGACGGCACCTGTCTACCGTACTTATTTAAATACGGCCTCAAGCTGGTGAAGCTTGAGTATTGTACGACATGCCCGGGACCCTCGCGCTTGTTTCCGCTTCCGCCCGTCCTGTCATCGACGCGTGAGATAATAATTGTGTTATGAGGTTTAATGAGGTTTAATTCTTTTTTCGTTAACAAGATTATAGTATTGAGAATAGATGTTAAACATAGTATTATTTTGTTAAGTACAGAGATGTGGAGGAGAGGGATATGAAGATGCTCGAACCCGATTACTGGAGGGGCCGCGGAAGATACTCCAAGCAGGCGCTTTCCCGCAAGATTATAGACGAAAGCCCGCTACATCTTCCTGAAAGCCCTGAGGATAAGGCGGCGAAGAAGTAGTCAAACCCGCGTATCGCCAGGCACCCTGGTGTATTTTATCTCGCTCGCCCTCTAAGCGATGAAAGGTTCCCGCCCCGTGGTTGTGGCGCCTGCTCGGGAGGGGAAAAAGCGGGAAGTCCAACGCGGCGCTTCACTGCATCCCGTTCGAACCGGGCTTCGCATCCGATACGAACATGCGGACAACATCTTATATGCGAGGCGGTGTGCGATAATCCATGTATGAGATGAGCGCAATCCGATGTTTCGAACCTGCCGTGAACGGTTGACCGCCGGTGCAGGTACTGCCCGCAAGGACCCGGGAGGGATATGAGCCTGCAGAATAAGGAAGAACGGGAGAGGCGCAACCGGGCCGTGGAGAGCGCCCTGGCGGAGATCAGGGGGCTGGACCTTGACGTACAGGCGCAGAGGGGCGCTTTCGCCTGCGAGCGTACGCAAGGTGGTGGAGATGTCCTCATCATACCTTCCTTCGGTGACCGCATAGAGATCGCCATGCCGGAAGGCGAGATGTCGCTGCCCCTATCCATGGATTCCCTTTCCCTTCGCGTTCTTGCCCTCCGCTACGTGAAGATGTCATGTGGGGTGCCCGTGAGCGGTGAATGGATTGCCTACCGCGATCTTCCGGGCGGCCGCTTCTATGCTGCGACCCTCGTGCCGACGGTGGAACAACCCCTGGCCCGGATCTTCGGGAGCAGAAAAGGAGTATTTGCAGAGGCCTCCCGGCTTTTGAGAGGAGAAGAGGCTGACTACGGCGACGAGGCGTATGTATTCCATCCCTTCCCGCGTACGCCGCTGCTGCTCATACTG
The DNA here is from genome assembly GCA_016931915.1 of Actinomycetota bacterium. GTDB lineage: Bacteria > Actinomycetota > Geothermincolia > Geothermincolales > RBG-13-55-18 > SURF-21. The sequence continues at coordinate 4,386 of JAFGDU010000125.1, read as the reverse complement.
CACCTGGGCGATGAGGAGTTCCCGCCCGATTGCCGCGTGCTCTTCGACCGCTGCTGCTCGAGCTACCTCAATACGGACGACCTCAAGGTCCTCTCCACGCAGCTCGCTGCCTATCTTCTGAAGATCGCGGGGGAGGATGAGGAAGTCGAAAAACTCCTCTGGATGGTGGAGTGAAAAAAGGGTAGAATAGGGGTGGTCCAGGTTAATGGATATTAACCTATACCAGTAAGTCAATATAAGTTGTGTTTTTCAATGCCCCGGATTATGATGTTCGAAGGCGGCATGCATGTAGCGACGACCAGGTCCTCGACGGGCAATGATGACCGCGAGATACCGGAGGCCGCAGTCGTGTCGTGCCGCAGCAGGAAGATACATGTCTGCGTGGCGGCAGACGTTGATAATGGTTATGGCCACATGTCCCCGGGGTCAATATGATTGTTTGACATAGCCGTCTCGGTTGCGTGGGAGGAAGAGACATGATCAACGCGCTCGATTCAGACCTGGAAAGGGAGGTAGAGGAGCGGAGCGGCGAGAAACCGCGGCTCTGCTACCAGTGCGGCAAGTGCAGCACCGGGTGCCTCTTCAACTTCGCCATGGACATCCTTCCTCACCAGGCCATGAAGCTCATCCAGTACGGCCAGAAAGAGCGGCTCCTCAGCAGCCATACCATATGGATATGTGCGGCCTGCGAGACCTGTACCGCGCGCTGTCCCAACGATATCGACGTGGCAAGGGTCATCGATGCCCTGCGCGCCATGGCCCTCGAGGAAGGGGTCAAGCCGGCGGAGAAGAGGATCCCCCTCTTCCATGCGTGCTTTCTCGGCAATATCCAGGCCACGGGCCGCATCAGCGAGCCCATCCTCATGGGATCCTACAAGACCCTCTCGGGGGACCTGGCGAGCGATATCGGGCTGGCGGTGGAGATGCTCAGGAAGGGCAAGATCAAGCTCATCCCCAGCCTGGTCAGGGACCGCCGCAAGGTCAGGCACATCTTCAAGGAGAGCAAACGATGAAGAGCTACAGTTTTTTCCCCGGCTGCTCGCAACTGTCCTCCGCGGAGGAATACGGGGACTCGACGGAGGAAGTCGCGGGAAAGCTGGGTATTGGCCTCCATACCCTGGAGGACTGGAACTGCTGCGGGGCCTCATCCGCCCATATGACCAATCATATACTGGCCATGTCCCTGCCCGGGCGGGATCTCGCCAAGGCGAAAGAAAAGGGAGACGACCTGGTGGTCGTATGCGCCGCGTGCTACCACAACCTCAAGAAAGCACAGATGGAGATCCTGGAGGACGGGAAACTGGCCTCCCGGGTCGAGAGCATCGTAGGCTCCGATCCCAGGTTCGAGGGGAGGATAGTCCACCTCCTGGATGTCATCGCGGAGGAAGTAGGGCTGGAGGACCTGAAGGAGAAGGTGATGCGGCCTCTGGAGGGGCTGAAGCCCGTCTCCTATTACGGCTGCCTCATGGTGCGGCCAAAGGGCATGATCACCGGCGACGACCCCGACAACCCCCGGCTCATGGACGACCTCATGACCGTGCTGGGCGCGGAGGTCAAGAAATGGTCCTACAAGACGGACTGCTGCGGCGGCAGCCTCTCGCTCACCCGCACCGACATCGTCGTCGAACTGGTCAACCGCCTCTTCGAGGCGGCGGAGGAGGCGGACGCCAACTGCATAGTGACCGCCTGCCCCATGTGCCTGGCAAACCTGGAGATGCGGCAGAAGGAGGGGAAACTCACCTTCGGCCTCCAGCACGACATGCCGGTGTTCTTCTTCACCGAGATGCTGGGCCTGGCCCTGGGCATCCCGGGCGCAGAGGAATGGTTCGCCAGGCACCTCATCGACCCGCGGCCCCTGCTCCTCGCGGCGGGGCTGGCATAGGAGGACGAAGATGGCGGAGGAGAAACAGAGCAACAGGGCAAAGAGCGAGGCCGCGGAAACGCGTAAGCCGGTAGGCGCGGTGATGGTCGTGGGCGGGGGCGTGGGAGGCATACAGGCCTCCCTGGAGCTCGCGAACATGGGCTACAAGGTCTACCTGGTCGACTCCTCGCCCTCCGTGGGTGGAGTCATGGGCATGCTGGACAAGACCTTTCCCACCAACGAGTGCTCCATGTGCATCCTCTCACCCAAGATGGTCGAGGTGGCCTCGAACATCAATATCCAGGTCATCACCCTTGCCGACGTGCTCTCCGTGGAGGGGGAGGAGGGCGACCTGCAGGTGAAGCTGCGCATCCGCCCGCGCTACGTGGACATAGAAAAGTGTACGGGCTGCGGCGACTGCACCGCCAAGTGCCCGGTGAAGATACCCGACCCCTACAACGCAGGCCTTTCCACCACGCGCTGCATCCGCGTGCCCTTTCCGCAGGCGGTGCCGGGAGCAGCGGTCATCGACCCCGAGGTCTGCCGCTGGCTCACCAAGGAAAAATGCGGCAACTGCGTCAAGGTGTGCCAGGCGGGCGCCATCGATTTCGAGCAGAAGGAGCGCGAGGAGACCTTCCATGTCGGCATGGTCATCGCCGCCCCGGGGTACAAGCCCTTCGATGCCGGCCGCAAGACGGAATACGGTTACGGCGTGCATCAGAACGTGGTGACCTCCCTGGAGTTCGAGCGCATCCTGGGCGCCAACGGTCCCACCCAGGGCCACGTGGTACGCCCGTCGGACGGTGAGGAGGTCAGGAAGCTTGCCTTCGTGCAGTGCGTGGGGTCGCGCGACACCACGGTGGGGAACGGCTACTGCTCCAGCGTCTGCTGCATGTACGCCACCAAGCAGGCGCTCATCGCCAAGGAGCACCTGCCCGGTATCGAGCCGACCATCTTCTTCATCGACATGCGCGCCTACGGCAAGGATTTCGAGAAGTATTATACCGCGGCGGAGTCGCGCCACGGCGTGCGCTACGTGCGCGGCCTGATATCGGGCATGCGCGAGAAACAGCGCACCAAGAACCTGCTGCTGCGCTATGCCGACGAGAGCGGGTGCATGCAGGAGGAGGAGTTCGACATGGTGGTGCTCTCCATAGGGCTGGAGGCGCCCTGCGGCCTGAAGGAGGGCCTGGGAATCGAGGTCAACGAATACGGGTTCGCCGAGGCCGACCCCTTCCTGCCCGTGCTCTCGTCGCGGCCGGGGATCCTGGTCTGCGGCGCGGCCCAGGAGCCCAGGGACATCCCGGATACCGTCACCCAGGCCACCGCGGCGGCCGGTATAGCCTCCCAGGTATTGCACGGGGCCAGGAACACCCTGCTCACCCGGCGCGAGCATCCGCCCGAGAAGGACGTAAGCAAGGAGGAGCCGCGTGTAGGGGCGATCATCTGCCGCTGCGGCTCCAACATCGGTGGCTTCCTGGACGTGCCGGAAGTGGTGGAGTATGCGAAGAAGCTGCCGGGGGTGGTATTCGCCGAGGAGCGCCTTTACGCCTGTTCCCAGGACGCCCAGGAATGGATCCGCAAGGTGGTGGAGGAGAACGGCCTCAACCGCCTGGTCGTAGCCTCCTGCACCCCCCGCACCCACCAGCCCCTCTTCCGGGAGACCCTGCAGTCGGCGGGCGTGAACAAGTACCTCTTCGAGATGGCCAACATCCGCGAGCACTGTTCATGGGTGCACATGCAGGAGCCGGAGAAGGCCACGCGCAAGGCCAAGTACCTGGTGAAGATGGCGGTTGAGAAGGCCCGCCGCCTCGAGCCCCTGGTGGAGGGGGAGAGCGGCGTCATCCCGCGCGGCCTGGTCATCGGCGGGGGCGTGGCGGGCATGAACGCGGCGCTCAACCTCGCCGGGTCCGGATTCCAGGTCTACCTGGTGGAGAAGGAAGCCGAGCTGGGAGGGCTTGCCCGTAACATCCATTTCGACTACAAGGGCGAGGACGTGCAGGCCTACGTGAAGGAGCTCACGGACAAGGTGGAGCGCGAGGAGCTCATCACCACCTTCACCGGACACAAAGTGGTTGACGTGGGCGGGTTCGTGGGACAGTTCAAGACGCTTGTCCGCGACGCGGAGGGCAGGGAAGCACTCCTCGAGCACGGGACGGTCATCGTGGCCACGGGCGGCGGTCAGTATCAGCCCACGGAGTATATGCGCGGCGAGGACGCCAGGGTGCTGACCCAGTGGGAGCTGGAGGAGCGCATCGCCGAGAAGGATCCTACCCTTGCGGAAGTCGAGCGCGTGGTGATGATCCAGTGCGTGGGTTCCCGCGAGGAGGAGAGGCCCTACTGCTCCAAGGTCTGCTGCACCGAGGCCGCGAAGAACGCCCTAGCCCTGAAGGAGCTGAGCCCGGGTACCGAGGTGTTCGTCCTCTACCGCGACATACGCACCTACGGCTTCCGCGAGGACGTATACCGCGGGGCGCGCGAGGCGGGTGTCGTCTTCACGCGTTTCGACGACGACGTGCGCCCGG
>JAFGDU010000124.1 GCA_016931915.1 Actinomycetota bacterium | reverse complement strand
GTGGGATGGGGCATGGCGGCGGAGATGCTGCTGACCGGCAGGGTAATAGAGGTCGAGGAAGCCCACACCATAGGCCTCACCAACCATATCTATCCGCAGGAGGAACTCCTGGGGCGTGCCATGGAGATGGCCCGGAGGATGGTGGAGAAACCCCCACTGGCGCTGCGCATGACCAAGGATGCCATCAGCATAGGGCTGAATTCCGGGAGCTTGCGCGACACTTTGCGCCTGGAGGACCGCAACCAGGTCCTGCTCATAGAGAGCCTCTACATGGCGGGAGCGATGCTGGCAGGCGCTCCCCCGGAGAGCCAGAAGAAGGATATCGCCAAGAGTTAAACCAGCGCCGCAAAGGGTTCGCCTGAGGGCGTGGGTGCGCAGACCACGGGTGCCAGGCCCCCAAGTTCGGAAACGTGGAGGCGACAGGCACCGCAGCACACTGTATCGCTCAGACGCATGAGGTTCTCCAGAGGGCGTGGGTGCGCAGACCACGGGTGCATCTGCGTAAGGAGATTATGTTGCTCACCACGTGGGAATACTCAATCTAGGCGTATACAGTGACCTTTTCCGGGAGGGAGGATTCTAAGATGGCTGATTTCGATGCCGTGGTCGTGGGGGCGGGACTCGGCGGGCTCTCCGCAGCTGCCAACCTGGCGGTGGAGGGCAAGAAGGTACTGCTGCTGGAAAAACATTGCGTCCCGGGCGGATATGCTTCCACCTTCCGTAGAGGGCGCTTTGAGTTCGAGATATCCCTGCACGAGCTCTCCGGCCTTGGTCATGCCGACCGTAGGGGACCGCTGTGGCGGACCCTGGAGAAGTGCGGGGTGGCGCAGAAGGTTGAGTTTCTGGACATCCCCGACTTCTACCGCAGCGCTTATCCCGACTTGGACCTTGTAATGCCCGCTGACCGCGCTGGTTATGACGAGGTTATGTGCGAACATTTTCCAGCCGAGGCGGAGGGTATCACCAAGTTCACGTCCCTGATGTTCACAATCCTGGAGGAAGTGTCCGGCTTTTCCCCGGAGGCCATGGCCAAGGACCCTTCGGCCTTCAACAATCTCATGACCTATGCGGGCGCTAACCTCGCCGATGTGCTGGACACGGAGGTCAAGGACGAGAAAGCCCGGGCGGTCATCGCCCAGCTCTGGGGCTATTACGGCCTGCCCCCGTCCAAACTCTCCTTCCTGCTCTTCGCCATAGCCAACGCCACCTACCTCAAATACGGGCCCGTGCACATCAAGGGCAAGAGCCAGGCCCTCTCCCAGGCTTTCGTGGAGTCCATCCTGGAGAACGGGGGGGACGTCTGGCTCAACAACGGTGCCTCCCGCATCCTGGTGGAGGAGGGCAAGGTGAAGGGCGTGGTCGCGGAGGATGGCACGGAAATATCCACCTCCTACGTGGTGAGCAATGCCAGCCCCATCTCCACCTGCATAGACCTCATAGGGCGGGAACGCATCCCTTCCTGGTACCTGAAGCGGCTCGGCTGGGGCACGATAGGCAACTCCCTCTTCTCCGTCTTCCTCGGCCTGGATTGCCCCGTATCGACGCTGGGGCTCGAGAACCACGAGACTATGGTCAACCTGGATTACGACTTCGAATCCCATTACGAGGTAGCCAGGCGCAATGCCGTCTTCGAGCCCACGGGATGCGCCATAGCTCCATACAACATCGTGGACCCCGACTTCTCTCCCCCGGGGACCAGCGTGATATCGCTGACCACCATGGGCTACGGCGACGTATGGCTGGAGCTCTCCCCTCAGGAATACGTAGATGCCAAGAACGCACTCGCCGGCAGGCTCATCGACCTGGCGGAACGTTACGCACCGGGATTGAAGGAACACATCGAGGTGGTCGAGGTGGCCACGCCACTTACCCATATGCGTTATACCGGCAACGCTTTCGGGGCGGTATATGGCTACGAGAACTCACCCGTGGAGGGGACGGTGCTGCGCCTCCCCAATCGCGGCCCCCTGCCGGGGCTTTATCTCGCGGGCGCCTGGGTGAGGGTGGGCGGCGGCTTCCAACCCTGTATCGACTCGGGACGCACGGCGGCGGAGAACGTCATCGAGGACATGGAAAAGGGCGGCATGGACGCGGCGATGATCGGCGGCCTCGAGACCTTTTGCGAGAACCAGGCGTCGGAAGCGGAGGAGATCGACCTGGAGGACCACGCCGTCGATAAGTCCATGGCCGGCCTGCACCCACAACGCCTTTCCCTCCGGGTGCAGGAGATCGTCGAGGAGACGGAGAGCGCCAAGACCCTGCGCCTGGTACCGGTCGGGGGCGGGCTTCCCTGGTTCCGGGCAGGCCAGTACGTAAACCTCTTCGTGGAGACGGGCGGCGCGAAGACCTCGCGCCCCTACAGCATATCCTCTGCACCGGGCAAGCCCTACTACGACATAACCGTGAGGCGCAAGGAAGGCGGGTTCGTCTCCAATTATCTCCTGGATGAGGTGAAGCCCGGCGACAAGATGGAATCGACCGGGCCCTCGGGCAGCTTCTACCACGAACCCCTGAGCGACGGCTCAGAACTGGTCTTCCTGGCCGGGGGCAGCGGCATCACCCCCTTCATCTCCATCATGCGCGAGGTGGTGGAGGGAGGACTGCCCCTGCGCATCCACCTACTGTACGGGTCGCGGGACCCGGAGGATATCATCTTCCGCAAGGAACTGGCGCAGATGGGCGCCGAGAACGAAAACATCGACGTGGATTTCGTCATCTCCGAGCCCAGCGAGGACTGGGGAGGGCTGTGCGGCTTCATCGACGCGGACATGATCTCGAACGCCCTGGGGTCGGTGGAGGGCAGGACCTTCTATATCTGTGGTCCGGCCGAGATGTATCCGTTCTGCGAGGGTGCGCTGACCATGTTGGAGGTGCCGGGTATCCGCGTCAAGAAAGAGGCTTACGGTCCCCCCGATGATGTGACGGCGGAGGAAGGCTGGCCCGGCCTGGCGCCGGATACGGAGTTCGAGGTAGTCGAGGAACGCACGGGGACGGTCTTCAAGGCCAGGGCCGGGGAACCGTTGATGAACTCCATGGAGCGCGCGGGGTTGGTGGTGGAAGCGATCTGCCGTTCGGGCGAATGCACCGTATGCCGCACCCGCCTGGTAGCGGGCGAGGTCTTCGCCCCGCCACGGGTGCTCCTGCGCTGGGCGGACGAGCATTTCGGCTACATCCACCCCTGCATGAGCTACCCCGTCTCAGACCTTCGCATCCGCCTCTAGGTGGAACCAGATCAGGCCACGGGGGTATTCCCAGGTGCTTGCCTGGAGGTAGCGGGTATGGGGAAAAAGGAGACCGGCGACTGATGCCGGCTCGTGCGGGAGGCGCCCGCAAAAACGAGCATGAACTCCTTCCGGGGTGATAAAATATCAGACCATCGGGATGCTGGATCGGATGAGAGCCCGGTGAAAGCCGGGTCCTGTAAAGAGGAGGTCGGCGAAACGGTGTCACGGAAGAACACGAACGCTAGACAGGCTGAGGACTCCACGGGGTACAATCCGCGCTTCGACAGGATCGTATCGGCCGTCATGCCCAGAAGCTGGAGAGAGGGCCTGTTCCTGGGTGCCTGGTCGACCTCGGAGTTCGTGAAATGGGGCTACTTCGCCGTGGCCCTGCACGTGCAGGTGCTGGTCAGCCTGTTCTATCCCAGCATCGCCGAGAGCATGTCCGGCTCCATCGGGGGATTCGCCCTGGAATTCGGCGTATCGGTCCTGCTGGGCATAGTCTTCGCCTACTTCATGCTGGGCGGCCACCACACCCTGCACGTACTGGAGGCAGCCAAGACCTATAACCTGGAACGGAGCCTGCAGGAGACCATCGGCGCCAGGCTGGTGGAGAGGCAGGAGGACGGGACGGTGAAGTTCAGGACGGGAAGCGGAGCGTTCTGGTCCGAGCTGGCCAAGATGTTCTTCCTAGGCCCCGCCGGCAAGTATCCGGCCATCATCAAGGAAGGCCTGAACTACCGCCTCAACGGCACCCCGGCCCTCAACGTCGCCGCGGCGGGTTCTCATTTCGACCTCTGGGTCGCATATATCGCCGGCCTGACCGGCCTCGCGCTTTTCGGGTTCTCCATCGCCTGGCGGGTTGCCTGGCCGGACACGCCCATCAACGAGGCCATGGCCTATATCACACCACGCATCCTGGCGCTGGGCACCATCGCCTTCCTCGGCCGCCACCAGGACAACAACGCCATGTACCGCTACCGCGAGAAGAGGAAGATCGAGGCCGAGCTGGCCGCCCAGGCCGCAGCGGGCACCGCCAGGGTGGACGTTGGCAGGGAGGAGATCGACAGGCGCACGAAGTCCAACTACGAGAGGCTTATCGGCGAGGTCAGGAACTCGGCGGTCTACGGCGGCGACGACCCCAGGTTCGAGGGGGTCACCGTTTTCCTGCCCGAGGGAGCGCACAACGCTATCCAGGCGGGCAAGCATACGGAGTACGTGGACGCCGAGGGAAACAAGGGCAACACCTCCCCCGACCTGGTTGCCCAGGAGAAGTGGATAATCCTCTTCCCGCAGGAGACCGACGACGTGGCAAGCAGAGGTTTCTTCGGCACCCTGCAGGTCCTGCCCGCGCTGCAGAACCAGATAGTGGCGGAGATCCTCTCCCGCGAGGGGGTGTCCGGGGGAGGCCGCGAGAACGAGGGCGGCTGTTCTTTCAACGGCTACGGTGGGGGAGACGAGGCCGCCATCTCGCTGCTCATGGACGCGGTGGGCAAGGCGGGAGCGAAGTACGAATACCACTACGGCGAGAACGTGTTCCTGGGCATCGACAACGCCGCCGATTCGGACACCATGTTCGATCCCGAGACCCACCTCTATACCTGGCAGGGGATGAAGATGAGCGGCGACGAGCTGTGCGACCGCTATATCGAGCTCTTCTACAAGTGGGGACACCAGTTGGCTTCCGAGGACCCCTTCGCGGCGCCTGAGAGCCAGTGGAAGTTCTGGCAGAGGCTAACCGAGGAACTGGGCGATAAGATGATCATCATCGGAGACGACAGCCTGGTCACCAACCCCACCATCGCCTACAATGCCCTCGAGCAGGGAGTGTGCAACGCGGGACTGGTGAAGCTGAACCAGGTGGGTACCTTCTCCCAGGCCTGGATGTACATGGAGGTCTTTCACAGCGCAGGTTACAACACCGTCATCTCCCATCGCTCTACCCAGCCCGACACCCTGCCGGATCCCCTCGAGGTAACGGCTACCCTGGCAGCATCCTACCGCCCGCAGGGACGGGTGGTCCTGGCCAAGCTGGGCGGCGTCTTCCTCTCCAACCGCGCGGGCCTCTACTACTACATGCAGAAATCGGCGGAGGATTGGAGGAGCGGAGTGGCCATCACCCCCGGAGTGGGTCCGGACGTGACCATCGATTCCATCTCGGCCTTCCCCTCCACCCTGGGAGCGGGGAAATACGGGCTCATGTCCTCCATGCGCCTGTCCAACGGCATGGAGATAGTCTCGCCCATACCCGGAGGACTCTCGCGTGGAGAAAGCGAGACCATCCTCATGGGTCCGGAGGAAGGGATCCCCATCGTCAATGAAGTGGTGGAGAAGCTGGGGCTCATAGACCTGCCCCTCGGAGCCATCGGCGACGTGTTCGAGATAGAGCGCATGATCATGGCCATGGATATCGAGAAGGCGAGGGAGAAGGGTAACCTGCCGGCCTATGCGGAGGCGGAGTGGGATGCCTACGAGGAGGAGGCTTCCTTCAAGAGGATGGTGGGGGGAGACGTTACCCTCACCCTCGGCCAGCTCCTCATCAAGGCGGTAGCCCTGCGGGACGGCCTCCCTCCCTGGCTGGTCTACCGTAATCTCGGGCTTGCTTTGAACGAACGCATCGGCTTGAGATACGACAACTACCCGGAGGCGCGCAAGCTCTTCTACGAGCCCATCTTCACGGGAGAAGTCGGAGAAGGGGCCTTCAACAGGTAAATCGCTCAGGCATTTGATACCTCCCGCCGGTGGTCAGCCCGATAGAGCATCCAGGTGGCGAAGAGCGCCTGATGAAGCCATGGATCCGGTGTATACACTTCATATGTCTTTGTTCAACCAGGTGAAATGGTTTAGAATATTCCTGTCTTTGTCTGGGCTAACTATAATATAAACGGCTATTCGGCATGTATCGCTACGTTGTTCCTCCCGCGGTATGCAAGGTTCGGCACCCCGCGGGCCACGTGTTGAAAGGGGAGTGGTTATGGCTGCCAAGGTGATGAGCGAGAGGGGCAGGAAGCTGCTCCTCGATTTCCCGGTACTGGCTGCGCTTCGCGAGCACGACCGCAAGGGCATAGACGGCCTTGTCAAGCTGGTGGAAGACGCCGCGGAGTACAACCGTACGGTTGTGATCCCGCGCGCGCTGGAGCTCGACGAGCGCATGGAGCGGGAGCCGGATTATTTCGATTGGGACATGATGCGGGAAGCATGTAAGTACCGTTTTTTCTCCCTGGCTATCCCCGAGGTGGTAGGCGGGCTGGCCAGCAAATATATGGTCACCGGCATGGCCCTGGTGGTGGAGGAGCTCTGCTCTGCCTGCGGCGGTATCGGTCTGGCTATAGCGGCGCACAGCCTGGGGGTGGCACCGGTTATCGCCTCGGGAGCCATGGTCCATTGGGACACCGTCCTCCACGAGATCGTAGAGGAGGAGAAAAAGGGTAATCCCGTGCTCATGGCCTACGCCATCACCGAACCCTCGGCGGGTACGGACGTGGAGGAACCGGAGTTCCTCGAGATGGCGAAGATCGGCATGGAGGCCAAGAAGGTCAAGGGAGGCTACCGCGTCAACGGCCGCAAGTGCTTCATCTCCGGCGGCAGCGAGGCCAAGTACCTGACCTTGACCGCGGCCACGGACCGCTCGCGGCCGCTGGAGACCTGGACCACCTTCCTGGTGGAGAGGGACATGGATGGATATTCCACGCCAAGGGTTGAGCTCAAGATGGGGCAGCGGGCCTGTCACGCAGCGGAGCTGCTCTTTGAGGATGTATTCATACCGGATTCTCACGTTCTGGGCTACGAGGGCGACGGCATGGCCAACGGCATCCTCATCATCATGGCCGCCTCGCGGGGGCCGGTGGGCTCCATCGCCACCGGCATCGCGCGCGGCGGTTTCGAGCACTTCCTGGCCTGGACGCGCGAATCCCGCGACGGCAAGCGCCCCATCGACGAGGACCGTATACGCATGGCCCTGGCGGATATGTGGGCGGCCATCCAGGAGAACCGCAGCCTCTACCTGAGCCACAGCCTGGGGGGAGACGCCCTTTTCCGCAACGCCTTCACCCACCCGCTGTTCCTCTCGGCTTTCCTCGTCCCTCACCAGGTGAGGGCGTCCAAGCCATACAGCACCATACTCAACTCTTACTACGGAAAAGGCCTGGTGAATATACTTTTCCGTTACTTCATCAAGGACGATGATGCGACCGATATGCTCGCCAAGGCTTCGCTGGCAAAGTTCGCGTGCGCCGACAACGCCATGTACCTGACGGGCCGGGCCCTGGAGCTCATGGGCATGGACGATTCGCCGCAGAGGCGCTGGGTGGAGAAGGCCTACCGCGACGCCAAGCTCACCCAGATCTACGAGGGCACCAACCAGTTGAACCGGCTGGCGTTTTTCAACGCGGAGATAGCGAACACCCTGAAGATAGAAGTGCCCGGTCCTTTCAAGAAGGGGGTGAGGTAGATGATCAGGCTCCCGGAGTTCTCGGAGGACCAGGAATACAGGATCCTGCGGGAGACCGCCTCCGCCTACGCGTTGAATGAACTCGCACCGCGGGCGGAGCAGTTGGATCTGGAGCCCGCCGCGTGGCGGGTCAAGGAGGCGATGTCCAAGGCCGGCGATATGGGTATTCTGGCGGCCCTTATCCCCGAGGATCACGGCGGCGGCGGCCTGGATGATTATGCCTTCTGTGTCGCACTGGAGGAGATAGCGGTGGAGGAGGCGGGGGTTGCTGCAGCGCTGTTGGCGCACAACGCTGCCCTGCTGCCGGCCGCGCTGGGAGAGTTCGAGGGGCTCATCACCGGCGTCGGAGACGAAGCCTATCCGGCGTGTCTGGCTTTTCCCGGCGAGATCTCGCTCTCCGGGGGAAAGGTTAGCGGGAAGGTCCCTTATGCGCTCAACGCTCAGGAGTGCCCGATCATCACCGTGATCCCCTCCGGTGGTGGGGGTACGCAGGCGGTAACGTTACGGGGCGACGCGGGCGGCGTGGAGATAGCTGCGGAAGCATATCCCATGGGACTGCGAGCGGCACGTGCAGGATCCATCCGCTTCGAAGGCGCGGAACCCTCCAACGTGATATCAGGCGGCAACATGGAGGAGGCGGTGGAGAGGGCGCTGCTGCTCGGCTTCGCGGCCATCGCCACGGGCATATCCCGCAACGCGCTGCAGAAGGCCTATGCCTACGCACGTGAGAGATACCAGGCGGGGAAGATGATCATCGAGCACCAGCAGATGCGCATCTTCCTGGCGGAAATGCTCACCGCGATAGAGCAGAGCAAAGCGCTGGTGCAGAAGGCCTGCGAGGACGAAGGGCTGGCGCCGGCCATGATGGCCTGGCTGCGGTCCACGGAGAGCGCCTGCAAGTCCGCGATGGACGGGGTACAGATCCACGGCGGTTACGGATACATGCGGGATTATGGCATGGAACGCCTGATGCGAGATGCCAAGTATTGCCAGATGTATCCCATGACCAGCCAGGAAGCCCTGCTGCGCCTCATCGAGATATCCGAGGCGGGCTAGCCGGCGCGATTGACGGGGTCACGGCAACTAGATACCATGGTATCATACCGGGGTATGTAAAGCCTTAGCAATGGAGTTACTTCCATTATATTATTGAGTGATCGACGGCGGCACCGGCCAAGCAATGACATAGTTCGCAAAGGAGGCGGAGATGGAGGACGTATATATCATCGGCATAGGAATGTTCCGCTTCGGCAAGTATCCAGATAAGACCATCAAGCAGATGACCGCAGAGGTATTGGAGAGCCTGCTCGCTGACTGCCCGGTGGACAAGAAGGACATCGAGGCCGCCTGGTACTCCAATTCCTTCTGGGGCATAGTAACCGGTCAGCATAGTATCCGCGGCCAGGTAGCCCTCACGCCCCTGGGCATACAGGGTATACCGGTGATGAACGTTGAGAACGCATGCGCCGGAGCCACCAGCGCGGTGAACGGGGCGTACCTGGGTATTAAGGCAGGGGCATACGACGTCGCCCTGGCCATCGGGGTGGAGAAGATGTTCAATCCCGATAACAAGCAGGCGATGTTCGAGATGTTCATGTCCAACACCGATGTGGAGTTCATCCGGGGCATCCTCGACGCGCTCATGGCGGACGAGAAGAAAAAGGCCGAGGAGAAGAAGGGCAAGAGTGGCGGGGAAGGAGCACGCTCCCCGTTCATGGACATCTATGCCATGGCAGCCCGCATGCACATGGAACAGTACGGCACCACCCAGGAGCAGCTGGCCATCATCGCGGCAAAGAACCACTACCACGGCTCCCTCAATCCGCTGGCGCAGTACCAGATTGACATGACGGTGGAGGAGGTGCTGAAGGACAGACCGGTCTCATTCCCGCTCACCCGCTCCATGTGCGCGCCTATGGGAGACGGCGCAACGGCCGCCCTGCTCTGCTCGGGCAAGGCGCTCAAGCGCTTCGAGGGCGCCAGGCCGGTGAAGGTACTGGCTTCCGTGCTCACCTCGGGCACCATCCCCGAGGGGGGCGGGATGGACCTCATCGGCGAGAGGCTGAGCAAGAAGGCCTACGAGGCGGCCGGGCTCGGGCCCGAGGACGTGGACGTGGCCGAGGTACACGACGCGACCGCCTTCGGGGAACTGCTGCAGTGCGAGGAGATGGGCTTCTGCAAGCCGGGAGAGGGCGGCCCATTCGCGGAGTCCGGGGCCACCAAGCTGGGCGGGAAGCTGCCCATCAACACCAGCGGCGGACTGGAGTGCCGCGGCCATCCCATCGGGGCCTCCGGCATCGCACAGCTGGTCGAGCTGGTCACCCAACTGCGCGGAGAGGCAGGAAAACGCCAGGTGGAGGGGGCCAGGATCGCCATGGCCGAGAACGGCGGAGGTTTTATCGGCGCCGGCGAGGCAGCCATGTGCGTTCATATATTGGAAAAAGCTTAGGCATAGGTCTTCGCCCGGTTCCGATCCGGCCCGGCGACAAGGCTGGTCGTCGTCGCAGGCTCCTCCGAGCACCTTGCTCGCCGGATAGGTGGCAGTTCAGACGGGGCTCCGACCCACCTGGCGTTTTCCCCAGGTGGGGGTCTTGTGGCGACAACGCCCGGGCAAGTTTCTTTATGCCTTGGTAAAGAGACGCGCGTTGTGTGTTTTTTATACGGGCCTGGCACGTGTACGTCTGGATGTGTGTATTTGGCTTGAGGTGCCGGGGTTATATCCAGTCAAAAAGTTCATGCAAAAGGTGCTTATTTCGTGTTCTCTGCGACAGGGCCCATAGTTGCAGGGTTGAGGTTGTCTGCATTGCTGACCATGCCGAGGGCCCGGGCATGGGAGATGAGGAAGGGGTGGAGAAATGGGTTTTTTGGACGTAGTCGACAGATTGATGGGGCCCATGCTGAAGATCATCATCAAGAACCGTTGGGGTTATACGGAGGCCGAATACCAGAAGGCCCTGGAGCTCGGACTGCTGCAGGCCCTCAACATGGAGGCCATGATGCAATGGCTGGTGGTGGAACCGGTATGCTCCCAGCACTGTTCCGGTTGCCACAACGAGGGCAGGCCCCTGTATTTCAGCCCCATGGGGATGCTGATCCCCCACAAGTGCCCTCCGGGGGTATGCATCCACGGGCTCTCACAGCTCTCGCCGGTGATCTACAATTACTACGACCACATGATGCAGGGCAAGGATCCCAATGAAATGCTCTTCGACCACATAACATGTACCGATGCCGGGCTGGAACTGGGCGGCCTGGGAGAGAACCTCTTCAGGATAAGGCGGGAGAAGATGCCCTTCCTGGAGTTCGCCCGCTTCATGATGACCATGACCCCGTACATGTTTATCAAGAACAAGAGGGCCAAGGGGGAGTGCCGGGCGGTCAAAGAGGCTCCCACCAGCGGCGGGCCCGAGCCGGACGATTTCATGAAGGCGCTCCCCATCGAGGCGGAGGAGCTGGAAGCGTTTCTGGCCTCTCCCAAGCGCGTGCGGCGCTTGCGCTCCATAGAGAAGTTCAAGGACCACCACATCGTGATCAGGGTGGTCTCGTCGGAGGCCTGCATCGCCGGGCACAAGGAGGGGGACGAATTCCACCTCGACGCGTTCGGCAGGGTCCTGCAGCCCGAAGGCAGCGACGGGATATGCATCATGGCCCTGAACAAGATATGGTGGCGGGTGATGCTCATGATGGAGAGGATGGCGGAGGGGGGCGAGCTTGAGAGCAAGCTCTTCGACCTGCCCATGAACTGTTACGGAGCGGGTCTTCCATTGGGGGCCTGCGGCGAGATCATGATGAAAGTCGAGGTGCGCAAGGCATGAACACGTTCGACAGAATGCATCGCGAAAGCGACAGTGACGCCCGAAGGGCGGCGCGGCGGTGCCTGTGTCTTGAGCATTCCGAAGGTCAAGACCTGGCGCCTGTACGTTCCGTGTACGTATTGTAAATAGCAAAAGATCGAGAGGGGGATAAGATATGGCCTTTGAGAAATTCAAACACAGCTACCTTCAGGCAGAGCCGGAGGTATGGTCGAATTCGACCATCGTCGTGGACGAGGAGAAATGTAACGGCTGCGGCAATTGCCTGAAGGCGTGTCCGTCGAATTGCCTGGAGATAGTGGACAAGAAGGCGAGGAAGATCCCGGATATAGTCTGCCTGTCATGCTCCGCATGCGTATCCCATTGCGAGAAGGATGCCATATCCATGCACGGCTTCTACAACGTGGAGAAGGGGTTTTTCAAGACCATGCTCTACCACCCCGAGGATGGTTATCCCAACCCGCCGGAGGTGGAGGGCATAGAGGGGATGACCCCGGTGGAGGAGGCCATCTACACCCGCAGGAGCAATCGCATCTACAAGAAGGACCCGGTCCCCGATGCACTGGTGCGCCGTGTCATCGAGGCGGGCCGTTTCGCGCCCTCCCACGGTAACAACGAGCCGTGGAGCTTTATCGTCATCAACGACCGCGAGGAGATGGACAAGATAGCCAAGATGATGGACCCCATGTACAGGCTCAATGCGGCGTTCTTCTATTCCGGAAAGACCAATCCCGTAACCAGGGCGATGCTCAAGGTCTCGAGCATATTGATGACGCCCCTCATGGACCAGAGGGCCCAGGCGGGAGGGAAGGCCATTATACAGCCGAACGACGTCTTCATGGGCGCCCCCTGCCTAATCGTCATCCTGGGAGACAAGCGGGGGATCGCCAACGTGGACCTGGACTGTGGTATCTGCGGCCAGAACATGGTCCTCGCCGCCCACTCCCTTGGCCTGGTCACCTGCTACCTGGGATTTCTCGCCGCCGCCGCCAAGTTCATGCCCTGGCTCAGGAAGCGTCTGGGAGTGGAGTGGCCTTACAAGGTTGCCACGGCCATGGTCCTGGGCTACCCGCGGGTGAATGCGGACCGCATGGTCGAGCGGGAGCTGCCGCGCATAACATGGCACAAGGGCGGCAAGACCTGGACTGAAATGCCTTAGGGATCTATCGATGGGGCTCGTGAGTTTGCATCGCGAAAGCGATAGCACCGAGCGAAGCGAGGTGCGACGGTGTCCCAGCGCCTCCATATTTCCGAATGTGGAGGCCTGGCACCTGTACGTATCGGAATATCGCTATTAATCATGCTACCAACCCCATAGTCCTCGGGCTGGTTAGGTAAATATCACGGTAGCGGTTTCGATTCTAGCGGTCAGCTCCGCTCAGGCCGATCCCTTACTCCAGGGCGGGTGGTTTTACGTGGACTACCCCCGTAGCCGACTTGCTGACAACGCGGAAAGACGCCCGCTCGTTAAGGCCAGGAAGTCAGAGGAGGTTTAAAGATGGGTTTTATTGAGGACCTCGAGGCGAAGAACCCGCAACTGTACATGGCCCTGCAGCTGCTGGGAAGCCCGGATACCATATCCAGGGTGGTGCGGGGGGTAAGGGGTTCGAGGTTTTTAAAACATCGGGGCGTCTTCTCCGGGCTGCTGGAGACGCGGGCCGAGGAGAACCCGAACCGTATAGGCCTCATCATCGATAACGGCGGTCTCTATCCCGACGACCGCCTTACTTATGCGCGTATGGCCGGCAATTCCTTCCGGCTGGCCAGGGGATTACAGGAGGCGGGCCTTGAAAAGGGGGACAAGGTGGCCATGGTCATGCGCAACCATCCCGACTTCGTCTATGCCCTAGCCGCCTGCTCCATGCTGGGCATGGTGCTCGTGCCTATAGATCCGCGCGCAAGGGGTGAGAAGCTCGCATATCAGCTGGGAGATTCCGACGCCAAAGTGGTGATAACCACCGCGGACCTGCTGCCCGAGGTAGAGAAGGCGGCGCAGGGGGCTGCCGGGCTAAGAAAGATCTACCTGAGCCTGAAACCGGATGCCGACCCTGCCCTGGCATCTAAATATCCCACCATAAACGAGCTCCTCGAGGGTGCGGAAGTTTACGGGATCGACGAACGGCAGGACGACCCAGGACTGCCGGTACAGATCATATACACCTCCGGCGTGACCGGCAATCCCAAGGGGGTCACCCTCAACTCCGCGCGCAATGCCATGTACTGCCTCCTGGGATATCTCGTTTGGGATTACGGCAGGGAGGACGTCCTGTACACCGGCCTCTCCCTCGCCCACGGCAACGCCCAGGCGGTGACCCTCTTCCCCGGGCTCTCTATGGGTATCCCGGTGGTCATCAGCCAGCGTTTCACCAAGAGCGGTATCTGGGACGTATGCCGCAAGCACGGCTGCACCACCTTCTCGCTGCTGGGCGGGATGATGTCCGGCATCTACAACGAGCCGCCGCGGCCGGACGACGCGGACAACCCGGTGCGCAAGGTCATCTCTGCGGGCACTCCCCGCGCCGTCTGGGAGGACTTCGAGCGCCGTTTCGGCGTACAGATACTCGAGTGGTACGCGGCCATCGAAGGCGGGTTCGCGTACAGGCCAATTGGGAAGGGACCGGTAGGGTCCTTCGGAAAACCGCTGGCCGGGCTGGTGGAGATGAGGGTGGTGGACGAGGAAGACAACGAGGTGCCGCCCGGGGTGACCGGCGAGCTCATCAGCCGCATGCTCACCGGCAGCTCGGTGGAGTATTACAAGAAACCCGAGGCATCCGAGGAGAAGACGAGGGGAGGCTGGCTGCGCTCGGGCGACATGGTCCACCGCGACGAGGATGGCTGGTTGTTCTTCGACTATCGCAAGGGAGGGGCCCTGCGCCGCGCCGGCGACTTCATCAAGCCCGACCTGGTGGAGAAGGTCATCGGCGAGCACCCCGAGGTATCGGAGGTATGCATCTACGGTATACCGGCGGCGTCCGGCGCGCCGGGTGAGAGCGACCTGGTGGCGGCGGTGGTACCCTTCGAGCAAAGGAAGATAGACCCACAGTCGGTGTTCAAAGCGGCCCTGGAGAACCTGGAGCGCAACTCGGTGCCCTCATACTTGCAGGTGGTAGAGGAGATACCCAAGAGCCCCTCGGAAAAGCACCTGGACCGCCTGCTCAAGGAGGCCTTCAGCCCCGACGCGGACAACGTATACAGGCTGGAGAGTTAGCGGTTCCCGGAACCACAACACTCGTCACTGTAGCTGCACGGAGAAGCCGAAGGAGCCGGTATCGGACATGCCGTCCGTCCAGGTGACGGAATATTCCACCTGGTAATTACCGGTCCGCGCGGCGTCTATGGGCACGCTCAAAGACAGCCGATCTTCCGATATGGACGATGTGGGAGCCGTGGTGACGTCGCTGCCTTCACAGGTCACTTCGATCTCCGACGGCGGGATGAGTTCTTTAGTGAAGGTGAGTACCACCTGCCGCGGCGCCGTCGACAGGAGGGCATTGTTCGCGGGTTGAGAGCCGACGCAATGCAGCGCCCTTGTCTCTTGGAAATCCTCCTGCACGAAGGTCTCCTCGCCTTGAGTCTTCTCTCCCGGGGCTGTTATGGTATGTTCTTCAGTCCCCCCATCCTGCTCGGAAGCGCTTTCCGAACCACACCCCATAAAGGATAAGGTCGATATGAAGATGATCAATATAACCAGACAAGCGGCTTTTCTCTGCAATTACCCGGACACCTCCTGACGCTCAAAGGCCGGTATCATCAAGATATCATATCAACGAGATACATGGTTTCGCGTGCCTTTTCGGATACTTTCGGTATTCATGCGATGGGGATGCCAGATGTGTCCAACGATATCCGTATATGTTTTCGTATATACTCTCCATATCTGCTCTTAAGAGTCATCCTGTGTTATAAGAGCATTAATCAGCAAGGAGGTGCCTGCTTTGGCTCCGTTAATTCCGCCGACTCACGAGAGGGTGAACGCCGCCCTGGAGCTGCGGGAGCCGGACATGGTGCCGGTCATGGATATGACCATGGAGTACAAGACCATCTACGGCGCCCTGGGCAAGAAGCCCGTCCCCCTGGGGTTTTTCTTCGAGAACCCCCAAACGTCCAAGGTCATTGACTGGCTGTTTCCCAGGATGGACCATGCGAAGATCGTGGACCTGGCCATGGACGCCTTCTCCTACGACAAGACCAGGGCGGCGGTGGCCATGGGCTGCGATGCCGCCTGGGTCATGCACGTCCCCATCTACCGCTACGAGAGCTCCAGGCTCATGTACGATATCTACGGACGGCGCTACGACGTGGTGATAGACGAGGGGCACAGCCTGGGCTCGCCCATGTACAAGAGCGGCTTCATCCACGGCCCGGACGACTGGGACGCATGGGACAAGAGGGCCATCTTCCAGATGCCGGCCAAGAACCAGCGCGTCTACTCGCGCATCCAGAAGGACTTCGGGGAGCGAATCTTCGTCTTCGGCATGTTCAGCGGCGGCCTCTTCGAGATCACCTCCCAGAGTATGGGCTTCGACCGCTTCGCGGTGGCCATACGCAAGGAAAAGAATTTCATGCGGCGCTATATCAAGTTCTACGAGGACCTCTACTGCCTGATGATAGAGGTCTTCGCCGATGCCGGGCTGCCCGGCGTGATGTATACCGACGACCTTGCCTACCGCTCCGGCCCCATGCTCAACCCGCGCGCCTACGACGAACTGTACGGCGACGCCTACCGCCGCATGACGGAGAGAGCGCATTCCCTGGGGATGAAGATCACCATACACTCCTGCGGCAACGTCTATCCTCTACTGGAGTGGTTCGCGGACTGCGGTTTCGACGGGGTGCATGCCCTGGAGCCCACCGCCGGGATGGAGCTGGCGAGGGTAAAGGAGATGGTGGGCGACCGCATCTGCCTCATGGGCAACATGGATATCACCCATATACTGGTGGATGCCACGAGGGAAGAGGTCTTCGCCGCGGTGGAGGAGTCCATACGAGATGCAGGAAAAGGCGGGGGATATATACTGGCGCCGACGAACACGCATTCAGACATGAACGTAGAGAGGCTGCGCTGGATGGTAGAGGCGTCGCGCAAGTACGGGCGCTACCCGCTGTAAACTGGTTGTTCACCACCTGAACCTGGGAATCGTGGCCGGCTCTCGGCACGGTTTAGGCACGGTAGCCGGACGCGGATTCAACTATGTGCGATACGCTCGCCGAGCTCTTCGAGCAATTCCAAGGTCTCGGCCGACGGAGGGACGTCAAGGCTGTCCCGCAAGTACATGCGGCAGCTCTCGAAAGCCTTCTCCACGCCTGCGCGGTCGCCCCGGGACGCATGGATCATCATGGCGCTGCGGTACAGGTCCTCACGGCCGGGGTCCTCCGCCAGTGCCTTCTCCGTGTAAGCCAGTGCCCTGTCTTGGGCCCCCGCTGCGATGTATTCGTCGGCGATATCCCGCAGCAGGTCTACGTAGGCCTTGCTCAGTGCCTCCCTGATGGGCAGGCACCAGTCCTCGTAGGGGTCCTCGGCCAGGAAATCGCCGCCGTATAAAGCCTCAGCTTCGAGGCATCTCTGCAGAAAAATACGGCTGTCTCCGGCCTCCCGCGCCGCAAGCGCCTCCTCCACCTTGTCGCGGAAGAGCTCGATATCTATCCAGCCGCCTTCTCCCGGTTCGAGCGCAAGCGAATTGCCGCTGGTGACCAGGTAGCGGGAATCCCCCCAGTCGGCATCGGGGTCCAGGGTCTTGCGGATGGTGGAAAGCGCTACGTTGAGGTTCTTGGATGCCTTCTCCGGGTCCATATCGGGCCAGAGCAGGTCCATTATCACGTCTCTCTGCACGGGGCCCCTGGCGTGATGTGCTGCCAGGTATTTGAGCACGCTCAGCGCTCTCTTGCTCCTCCAGTCCGCCTCCTCGATGCACGACCTTCCCTTGGCGACCCGCATTGACCCGAGCATCCTTATCTCCAGGGGGTCCGCCGCCTTTCCCAACAGCTCCTCGATCAACTCCCGGGCCTTTTCGCGCGCCTCGCGCAGCCCGCTCCTTCTCAGCCTGTACAGGTAAGGGAGAGATACGGTGCCTATCACCCTGAAGGCCTCGCTCAGAAAGTCGATTCTCTCTCCCCGGGAAAAGGCTGCGGACATCACGGGCAGAACCAGCCTGGAATAGGCTTTCCACCATCCCAGGCCGCCGCTCTTCTCGTCAATCGTTACGGCCATGGACAGCGTTTCCAGGGCGCCGTCCTCGTCTCCGCTCTGGAAGAGTATGGAGGCGAGCAGCAGATAGGAGGCGGAGCGCAGCACGCCGGCAGCCCTGCTCTGCATGGTGTCGAAGATACGACGCGCTTCCTGGAGTGCCTCGGCTGCATCGATCTCCTCTCCCATGGTGAGCGCGATGCGGGAAAGGCTGGAGAGCAGTTCATCGTCGAGGAAGCCTTTTTCCCTGCACAGCGTCTCGGTCCTGCGGAAACATTGCAGCGATAGCTGCAGGTCGCCGGTCCAGAGGTAGGCGGTCCCGCTGAAGAGATTGCAGTTGATGGCAAGCCAGATATCCTCGCCCTCTTCCGCAATCCGCCGCAGGCGCGAGAGCTCCAGGAGGCTCTCGTCCCCTTCTGCACCTTCGCTGGATATCGCCAGTGCCAGCCGGTTCTGGATGGATGCGGGGTGTATGGGATCCTCTCCTACCGCCGCACCGCTAGCATTGAGTCCCTCCTCTGCATACCCCCTTGCTTCCGCATATCTGCCCATGGCGCTGTGGGTCATGGAGAGCAGGCAGCAGATATCGGGAAGATAGAAAAGAAAATCCCTTTCGAACGCGAGCTCCCTGGCGTGCATGAGAAGTTCGACGGCCTGGCGGTATTCTCCCAGCAGCAGGGATGCATAACCGCACCAGGTGAGCATGGTCAGTCGCGCCCCCTCATCCTTCACGTCTTCCATCCTGGCCAGCGAGGCCGCGATAAACCCCCTCGCACGGTCCGCCATCCCCAGGTAGGTAGAACCTGCGCTCATGAGGGCCGCGGACTGGAACCAGGAATCGATGTCCAAGGCGGGGCCCTCGAATATATCCACGAACTCCTCCATGGATGCCTCCACTTCGGGGGCCCTTCCGCTCAGTACCGTCAGCTTGAGGCCATCTCTCATGCAGTCCATACGGGAAGCAAGGTCGCCCCTTTCAGCGAAGATCGAAGCAGCTTTCTCGTATATCTCCAGGGCCTGTCCGTATGCTCCCAGGCGCTCGTAGCATTGGGCCAGCGAATAGAGAAGTGTGGGATGGACATGAAGAATGGGCTCGGGCAGACGTTCTATCGCCTGCCGGAGGTAAGTGAACCTTCCGGACCTTATCAATCCGCCGGCCATACCTCCCAGCTTCTCGGCGGCCTTTTCCGGTTCTCCCGCCGACATGTAGTGCCTCAGGGCCTCCTCGATCTCGCCCCGTTCCTCCAGCAACACGGCGGCCCTCGCATGCAGCGATTCCACCTCGCCGGGGGCGGAGATCTTGGACAGCACTTCGAGCAGGAACGAACGGAGCAGGTGGTGGTACCTGTATGATGTTCCCGCTTCGTCCAGGGGGACCACGAAGAGGTGGGATTCGGCGAGGCGCGAAAGGCATAGCCCCGAATCGCCGATCTCCAGCAAGGCATCGCAGAATCCCGGTTCCACGCGCGAAAGGATCGAGGTCCGCAAGAGAAATCCCTTCAGCTTCTCATCCAGTTTCCCATAGATGACCCTGTAGAAGTAATCGAAGAGCATGGGAGACGTGAGCGTGCCTTCCTTGCGCATGCGGCCTATGTGGGTACTGTCACCGCTCTTCAGGGCATGGGAGAGAAGTATAAGGCCAGTGATCCAGCCCTCGGTCAGATCGGTCAGGTCTGCGATGTCTCCGTCGTCGACGTGTAGGGAAAAGACATCCTCCAGGAGCCTGGCCGTCTCCTCGTCGTTGAAGCATAGCTGATCTTCCCGTATCTCCAGCACCTCTCGCCTCCCCCTCATCTTCGCAAGGTCCAGATCGGGTTCGCAGGTGCTGAGGGTGAAGATGTGGAGATTGTCGGGGAGGTGAGCGAGTAAAAAATCCAGCGCTTCGACGATCTCCTTACTGCCCTCAACCTCCTGGAAATCGTCCAGCACTAAGAAGAAATCATCCTCGATGCGCCTTTCGATCGCCGCAAGGAAGGAGGCCAGCTCCGCCCGGCGGTCGCTGCGGGAGCCCCGTGAGGCTGGAATGGAACCGCTGCCCTCGCTCCCCTGGAGATCCCCATGCTGGTCGAACGCTGCCGCGAGATAGGCGAGGAATATGGACAGGTCGCGGTCGGAGTCCTCGAGTTGATACCAGGCATACGGATAGCCGCGCTGGCCGAGGAAATCGGCTGTGAGGGTACTCTTGCCGAATCCCGCGCCGGCTACGATGCAGGTCAGCTTGACCGAGATGGCGGCGCCCAGCGTCTCCAGCAGCCGGTTCCTGGGCACGATAGCGTGCAGGCGTGGGGGTGAGAGTTTTGACAACAGGATCAGTATTCCACCCTCGTCCGCATCATTGCGTTCTCGCATACGTCCCATGAGAACCTTCCGCCGGAAAACGTACAGAGTTCCTGACCGGAACAACCGCTGCCGCTTGCGGGTGCTGGGATTATTATAATTTTATTTTCTTTAAACTTGCACTTTATACCATGTAGAAAGATGAAAGCGGTGGATTTCACATCGGAGAAGCGCAAAACAAGGGTTTCGGACAGTGGAGGGGGGATTTGAGGATGGAGTACGTGGAACCGGAGACGAAGGCGCGGGGAGTGCCCTCCCCGAGAACGGAGCGCATAAAGAAACGCTTTCTTGCCAGCCCTTTCAAGCTGGATATAGAGCGGGCGCGTTACTACACCTCGGTCTGGAAGCAGATGGGGAGCGGTGGGAACAAGGCACCCTGCCGGCGCGCGGCGCTGGCCCTGCAGGAAACCCTGCGCAACATGACCATCGGCATCGGTGAAGACGAGCAGCTCGTCGGGATGAAGGCCGCGGAGATGCTCGCGGAGCCGGTGGGAATCGAGAGGGGTTCGTTCAACGGGGCGATAAAGCTGTTCCTGAGCCCATTCGCGGACGATAACATGGCGCTTCCCATCGGGGGCATCAGCCAGGAACGCTCTCGCGAGGTGATCGGCAGCGCCACCCCGGCCGTGCGCAGGGAGATCAAGAAAGAAATACTCCCCTTCTGGCGCGGTAAGACCTTTCACGACCGCAAGGTAAGGGAGCTGACCTTGGAAGGCCTCTACAGGGGCCAGCCCGTCATCGGCCCCGTCTCCCTCTACCGTATGATCAGGGGCCTGGGGGGGGCGAAGAACGCGCTGCGGGTGCTGTCCAAGAACGTGGGAGGCAACATCAGCTCCATGAGCAAGAGGTCACTGCTGCTGCTCCCGCAAGGCCTGCGCCTGGCCTACGAGATCCTCCCGGACCTGAGCTATATCCTCCTCGATATGCAGGGCCATATAGTCCCCGGCTACAACCGGGTCCTCCAGCTGGGTTTCAAGGGCATCTCTGAGTGGGCGGCGGGGGAACTTGCGGAACTGGACAAGGGCGCGGAGGACAACAAGCGGCGCAGGGACTTTTACACCTCCGTCCGCATAGTTGCGCAGGCCGTTTGCGAGTTCTCACAGAGGTATGCGGAACTTGCGGAGGAGACGGCCGCCGCGGCTGAGGGAGAGAGGAAGTCGGAGCTCCTCGCCATGGCGGAGCGCTGCCGCAGGGTCCCCGCCGAGCCGCCCGGCACCTTCATGGAGGCGGTGCAGTCCATATGGATGACCCAGGTTGTCCTGGCCGTCAGCTACGGCCTGGACAACGTTTTCACCGCCGGCAGGATGGACCAGTACCTCCATCCCTATTACGAAGCGGATATAAAGGCCGGACGCATGACCCGCGAACGGGCGGTGGAGGCGGTGGAGGAACTGCTGGTAAAGGTCGCGGGCAACCTCATATTCGGCCCCAACAACATCACCATAGGCGGGCTGGGCCGCGATGGCGAGGACGCCACCTGCGAGATGTCTTATATATTCCTGGAGGCGCTGGAAAACGTGAGGGGACTGGGAGATGGCCTGGCGGTGAGGATATCCCATAAAACGAAACGCGATTTCCTCCTGCGCGCCATAGAGACGCACCGCATAACCGCGGGGGTGGCCTTTTACAACGACGACATCGTCGTCAGGGACCTGGCAGAAGAAGGATACACGACGGAAGACGCACGGGATTATTCCATCGTGGGCTGCGTGGAGCCCACCTCCACCGGAAACGACAACTCCTATACCGCCGGCAACGCTATCCAGCTGGTGGGAGCCCTGGAGATGGCGCTCAACCGCGGCCGCAAGCTGTTGACGGGTTCCCGTCGCGTGGGCGCGCGCACCCGCGACCCCCGCAGGTTCCGCACCTTCGAGGACGTAAAGGATGCCTTCGAGAAGCAGTTGTCTCATGTCGTGGACGTGTGCGTGCGCATGACGGAGGTAAAGGACAAGGTGTTCGCCGAGTTCCCCACGCCGCTGCTCTCAGCGACGGTCGAGGGATGCCTGGAATCGGGGCTCGACCTCACCTGGGGAGGCGCCCGCTACAACCACGGCCACGTAAACGCCCAGTCCCTGGCCACGGTGGCCGATTCCCTGGCCGCCATACGCTGGGCCGTATTCGAGGAGCGTATAGTGTCCATGCGCGGGTTGATCAAGGCGCTGCGGCGCGATTTCGTGGGCTGCGAGTCCCTGCGCCAGGAGCTGCTGCGCAAGGCGCCCAAGTTCGGGAACGACGACCCGCGGGTGGACGATATCGCCCAGTGGGTATCCGAGGTGTTCACGCGCGAGGTCAGGAAACACGCATGCTGGCGGGGAGGGCACTACAGGCCCAGCATGTTCTCCTCCGGCACCCAGGACCTGGAGGGCGCTCTCTGCGCGGCGACGCCCGACGGCAGGCGGGCGGGAGAAGTGGTGGCCAACGGCATCTCTCCCACCAACGGCATGGAGAGGACCGGGTCTACCGCGGTCTTCCATTCCGTGGCCGCGGCGGGGAAGACCTTCATGAGCGACGGCAGCGCCCTGAATATGAACCTCTCGCCTGCAATGCTGCAGTCACGGGAGAGCGTGGAGAAACTGGCCTCGCTGCTGGAGGCGTACTTCGTCATGGGCGGCAGGCACGTGCAGTTCAACCCGCTGGACGCGGATACCCTGCGCGACGCCCAGGAGCACCCTGAGAAGTACCCCGACCTCACGGTCAAGGTGACGGGTTATTCCGCACGCTTCATCGATCTCTCCAAGGTCCTGCAGGACGATATCATCGCACGCACGGAGTTCAGCGAGTTATAGGGCGGAAACCTCAACACATAGATCGCCATCGCCGGCGAGTTCCCAGTCTACCTCGCTGTCGCGGCCGGTGGCCAGCTCGAATAGGCCCTGGGCCAGTCCGACCAGCAGGAGGTGCATGCAGGGGTTCTCGATGCACAGCCGCAGGCTTCCCTCCCCCCAGTCCAGCTCCCTGAGGTTGCCGAGGCCACGGAAGGCCAGGGCACTCCTGAAGGTATCGAGGTCGCGTGCCTCTTCCGCGGAGTGGGAGCCGCTCTTCACGTAATCTCGCTGGGCCGCGATGACTACCCGCGGAATGTCCTCCCCCAGCTCCTTTTCCAGCTCGATGAAGATAGCGTCGGTCTCTGCGGGGCCGTCGATGAGCATGCGTCGCCCGTCGCTTCTCCTCACGATCATGCCGTCGCCCATCTTCCACTCGTACGCCGACAGCTCCTTCGGCCCACCGCACCTGCTGCATCTCTCGGGGGTGATATCGCCCGTCTTGCCGGCGTATTCCGGCCACTGGAAACGTTCTCTCAGCTCTATGGGATGGGTCGAGACGTGCGTGGTCACCTCGTAGTACCCGGGCGATGTCTCCTCGTAATCTATACTGCACTCCTGCCCGGAGACCGCTTCCATCGCTCCCATCACCATGCCGCAGTAAGAGGGGAGGTAGAAGATGTTCCTCCCCCCGATCTTGACGTAGTCGCCCTTGCTGCCCTTGATACGCATGGAGAGGAGTTCGACATCGCCGAGGCCTGTGATCCTGCCCAGGTTGGTGATACTCTTCGCCAGGGGCTTGATGGAGGTCATGCGCAGCACCTTCAAGAGTATGCCCGGCAGGAGGTTGCCGACGTAATCGCATGTAAGCCTGCTCTGGCTCTCGACTATCAAGCGTTCGATGGATATTCCCAGAATCTCTTCTACGCGGGTGAAGACGCCGGCGATGTTCTCGCTCTCGATGAAGATCATGCGGTGAGAGGGGTTCTTCGCCTCGACCATGGTGCCGTTGCCTAACCATGAGTGGGTCTGGGTTATCCTCTTCGGCAAGCCGCATTCGTGGCAGTATCTCATGGCCCTATTCCACCTCCACGCGTAGGTCGCCGCCGTCAGCAAGTTCCCAGTCCACCCTACCCTCGCGCTTGAAGACCAGCTCGAAAAAGCCGAGCACCAGCCCAACCAGCAGAAGATGGAGGCAGGGGTTCTCCAGGTGTACGCTCAGGCGGCCGCCTGCGAACGATATCTCCTTCAGGTTTCCGAATCCCCTCAGAGCCAGGTGGTCCCGGAACGTGCCGACATCCTGCACCTCGTCGGTATCGTAGAAACCCATCTTCACGAAACGCCTTTGTGCTTCGATGAGTATCTGCG
Organism: Actinomycetota bacterium; assembly: GCA_016931915.1. Classification (GTDB taxonomy): domain Bacteria; phylum Actinomycetota; class Geothermincolia; order Geothermincolales; family RBG-13-55-18; genus SURF-21. The sequence goes on along the minus strand of JAFGDU010000124.1, from coordinate 15,364 downwards.
AGATATCCTCTCCCAACTCCCTCTCCAGCTCGTCGAGGATGGCCTCGAACTCCGCGGGGCCGTCGATGACCATGCGCCGTCCGCTCGCCCTTCTCGAGATGGTCCCGGCCTCGATGTCGAAGTCGTAGTCAGCCAGTATACTGGGTCCTCCGCAGCCCGGGCACTCATCCAGAACCGCATCGCCGGGCTTATTGCCGTATTCGCGCCAGTGCAGCCGCTCCACGAATTCCTTGGGGTGGGTCGAGACGAAGGTGGTCACCTCGTAATAGCCGGGCGATTTCTCCTGGTAGGAAACGCTGCAGTCGTGCCCGGTCACGACTTCCATGGCTCCCGCGACCATGCCGCAGAAGGCGGGCAGGAAGAAGGGGTTGCGGATACCGAGCTTGACGTAATCCCCTTCACCCCCCTTTATGTGCATATCCAGGAGGCTGACATCACCCAGGCCGTAGGTCTTCCCCAACATGGTGAGGTTGCGCACCACCGGCCTGTAGGAGGTAAAGCGCACGATCTTTCTGATCACGGCCGGGAGGATACTGTTTACGTAATCGTAGGTGGCCTTACGCTGGCTTTCGATGACCACCTTCTCGAGGGACAGGCCTAAGATCTCCTGGATCAGTTTGAAGACCTCGAGGATGTTGTCGTTCTCGACGAATATCATGCGGTGGGAGGGGTTGTTCTTTTCCACGATAGTGCCGCCTGAAAGCCACTTGTGGTTGCCGGTGAGCTTCTTCGGCGCACCGCACACGGAACAGGTCTTCAAGATCGTGTCCACCCCCGCTCTGCTCTTTGTTCGCTACCTGCCTGGTAATCTTTCGACATACCGCCGTGGTCACTTAAGGCCTGCGGCCGCAAGGATCCAGGGCGGTTTTAAGACAAGCTAAGGCAGAGGGTATGGTATGAGCGATAAGGAGCCGTGCCGGGCCTTAGCGAGGGGCGAGGCTTTCCACGAGCAGGTCGAAAAGGCGCTCGCAGGTGTCCACCAGGTCGAAGGAGCCGTTGGTGAGGCACCAGTGGTATATCTGGCCTCGGAAGCAGTTGATGAGCATGATGGCCATGTCCTCGCTTGCCAGGTCATCGCGTATCTCGCCGTTTTTCTGGCCTTCCCTGATGAGTTCGTTGGTGATGCGGTAGAGGAAGCGCTTGCTGTCCATGAGGTAAGGTTTCCTCATGTTGGGCGCGATCTGGGAGTGATAGACGACTTTCATCATGGTGACGCCCAGGTCCGACATGAGCTTGATGGCCTCGCGGTTGAAGACGCGCAGCTTCTCCCGGGCGCTCTGCATAGCGGAGATATCCTGCGCAACCTTGGCATAGTGCTCGTCCATGCGCATGAACTCTTCCAGTATTATCTGGTCCTTGGACTTGAAGTGGTTGTAGAACGCGCCCTTGGTGACGCCGACCTTCTCGCAGATATCGTCGATGGTCACTTTGTCGTAGCCGCGTTTGGCGAAGAGGGCGATGGCGGTTTCGAATATCGCCTGCCGTGTCTGCATGCCCTTCTCTATCCTGGGTGTGATCTTCTTCTTCGCCATAAATACGCTCCTCGTTCGGGCTCTGGTATCCCGGCATTGCGACTGCAGCCCAAGGCTGTAATGCCTGTATCTGTCCGGGAAGAAGGATCTGCTGTGCAAGATCCATGCGATAAATACTATGGTATCCTACTCGAGTACGCAACTTATATCGAGTAGCCGGAGGCGGCGTTATCGCGGGAGGTGGGGCATGAGCGGGAAATCGCATCAGTCGGCGGTGATAACCGGGGCTTCTTCCGGATTGGGCAAGGCCTACGCCCTTGCCTGGGCACGGAGGGGATGGAGGATAGGCGTTGTCGATATAGACGCGGCTGAGGGCGAGAGGACCGTCGAGGAAATCGAGAATGTAGGCGGCAGGGGGGAGTTCTACCGCTGTGACGTGAGAGACCTGGAGGAGGTCCAGGCCATGGCGGAACACTTCTTCGCCTCCTGGGGAGGGGTCGGAGTGCTGGTGAACAACGCCGGTGTCTTCGGAGCGGGTTTGGTGGGCGAGATACCCATCGAGGACTGGAGGAGGGTAATAGACGTCAATTTTTGGGGCGTGGTGCATGGCTGCCATGCCTTTATCCCCTTGATGAAGGAGCGGGGAAACGGACATATCGTCAATACGGCATCCGCCGGCGGCGTTATATCGACCCCGGAGACGGCTCCCTATAATTCCTCCAAGGCGGGGGTCATTGCCGTCTCGGAGACCATCAGGAGCGAGCTTTCCGCCCACGGGATAGGGGTGACGGTGGTCTGTCCGACCTTTGTCGACACCCACCTGCTCTCGAGCATGACCGTGACCCCCGATACCCCCATAAGGGACATCTCCGGGGTGGCCTTCGAGCACTCCAGGATGGATGCGGGGCAGATAGCGGAGAAGGTGGTAAGAGCGGTGGAGAAAAACAGGCTCTACGTGTTCCCCCAGCTTTCCTCCAAGGTGCTGTGGGTTAACAAGCGCCTGTTCCCGGGCCGGTACTTCGCGCTGCTCTCCCTGCTGTACCGCTACGAAGTGGCGGAGCCCCTCTTTTTCTGGCTTGCCAGACACGGCATGATCTAGCAGGGACCACTCCGTGCTCATGCACTCCAATTATTCTGACATCCTGGTGTGGAAAAGACCCAGGACGTCCAGGGACCACCTCCCGGGCTCGTATATGATCATGTAATCCTCGGGGAAATAGATCCAGGCCAGAGGCTTGTCGCTTATGAGCACCTGCCGCAGCTCCTGTGCGAGCGGATGGCCTGATCCGAGCCTCAACTTGAGCTTCGCGCCCCCCAGGGAGAAGCCGGCTTCTTTGAACAACACCCTGGCATATTCCGTCATGAGCTGGCGGTCGCGGTAGAAGCATGCCTGGGCGTGCAAGGTGTAGCCCTCTTTTAATCTGTGGGTCGCCAGCTTCTGCGCTTCCAGGGTGAGGATCTCGGCGCCGTCATCCCTTGCTTCGTAGATTATACGGTCGCCTGATTCCTCCCAGGAAAGGTCGGCCGCGAACTTGGGCATGCCGAAGGCCTCGTAGCCCACCTTGTAGGAGATATAGGAGTCGTCGGGTATGCGCCACACGTACCAGTACTGCATCCCCCGGAGCAGCGCCTGACGGATGATCTCGTATCCCGGTATGATCTTGAGCGGCGAGAGCAGCCCGATATGTTCAGGGTTCCTGATGGGGGTCACGATGAGGATGGAGTTGTAGGGCTCGATGTCCGTGTCGGCGCTCTCGATGGCGGTTACGTAGAGAAGGGAGACGCCGGGCAGCACCTGTACGGGACGTATGGACGGGTCCTTGGGCAGCAGGGACTTCAAGGCGCGGTACCTGGCCGGGAAAACCCCCAGGATCCCACGCTGTTCGCGATAGAAGATCGGCCATTTGCATGAATAGCCATCCTCGTCCTGGTAGGCGAACTGGTTGATGCCGGCGAAGAAGTCTTTGCCCCATTCTTTCTCCAGTGCTTTCATCTGGGTGAAGGTCGGCATCTTCTCGAAGTTCCTTCTTCTTTCCATGTTGCCCCTCCCTGTTTAGATCGACCTGCAGCATCGATCCTGCAAAGGCTCGATGTTCCCGGCATGAACGGGTGTTCATGCCATCCAGCTTGTAAGCTTAGATGGCCGGAAGGGGCGGTGTCAAACGACCTGTCCCCGTATGCGGTGCCCGGGCGGGGCATGATGCAGGGAGCTTGCTGCACAAGACGCGATGTCGAGCTCAAGTGGCCTTTATGCCACCGTTGCAGTAGAATTGTGCTGTGGTTGACTGGGCTAAAGCGATTAGATACTATGGTATCCTACTCGGGTATGTGATGGTGTAATCGTGTCCGTTCGGCAGGTCGGTTTATCTTCAGAAAGGGGTGTGCGCTATGCCGGTTTTCAAGGACACTGACTTCATGTACGAGGTCCTGGGCAAGTTGTTCACGAAGCTGCTCGAGGACGAGTCCGTCTCCGGTAAGTTCAACGACGAGGACATCAACGTGCAGTTCGTGATCAACGACCCGGACGGCGAGATATGGCTTCTGCACGGTGCCGACAAGCCCTCTCTGGCACTGGGGGAGACAGATGCAACGGGTGATGTCATCATGTGGCTGGCCGGAGACGACTGCCATAACTTCTGGCTACAGAAGCTGAAGCTGCCGGTAGCCCTGGCCAAGAGGAAGGTCAAGGCGAAGGGGCCCATGGCCAAGATCCTGGGAATGCTCCCTCTGCTCAAACCGGCTTACGAAGCGTATCCCGCTATATGCGAGGAATACGGCCTCCCCATGTGATAATCGCCCGATAGCGATGTATGGTCCCTCGGAGAGCGAGGGCTGTTGGCTGGAGTTTCAACCAGACCTTTTATCAGGAGGCGATTAGGCATGGAAAGAAAGATGAGGGAATACGAGGAGAGGAGGCTGGAGAGCGTCAAGCTGGCGTCCAAGCTGCTACTGGCCTCCGCAACCACTTCCCCGCGCGTGGGCGGGGTGGACGAGATAAGCATCCATGTCCTGGACGACAGGGACGGCATCGAGGACATGGCCATCTTCATCGACAAGATGGCCGCCGACAACCCGCGCTGGGACTTTTTCCGCTCCGACGCGGTACAGGTACGCGATTCAGACGTGGTGATGATCATAGCCGACCGGCGTTCCGGCCATGACCCCATGGACTCCAACTGCAACCTCTGCGGCCACATGCTCTGCGATATGTGGCGGGAGGCGGAGCAAGTCCCGGACGCGCCCACGGTGGCCTTCCGGGGCCCTTTCTGCCTGTTGCGTTCCATGAACATGGCTTACGCTTTGAACGGCGCCGTGACCCTGGCCCGGCAGTTGGGCATAGACCACACCATCAAGATGTCGGTCGGGGCCGCCGCCTTGCGCATGGACCTGCTGCCCTACAAGTGCGGCATCGCCCTGGGTTTCCTGGCCTCGGTAACCGAGAAGAGCCCCTTCGCCGACCTCCCCAGGGAATGGGCCGAGTATAATGACGAGACCCTGTCTAACCGGCTCATCGACCGGCTCTTCCCGACCTTCCGGTCCATCTACTGCTAGGGGAGGTGAGAGAGATGGCGATTATCGGTAAAGAGGAACTGCTCGCAGGGGGTATGGATCGTGCGGTGGAACTGATGGCCATAGCGGCCAATACCGCACTCAAGTTCGGCCACCCCAAGATCAGGATGTCGGCCATAGGTCCCGAGGAGTTCATTGAACTGTCGGGCTATTGCGAGGGGGTGGCGGAGGTATCACCCCTCTTCAACCGCGACGGCCGTAGTTTCCCGGACCTGGCCGAGAACGACACCCGGGCTCTGTTAATAGGTGCAAAGAGAAAATCCGTGTATAACTACGACTGTGGCGCCTGCGGCTACGCCACCTGCGAGGAGCTTAACAAGGCGGAGGATGTGGAGTCTTTCATGTATGGGCCCTGTTGCCATTTCGTTGTCTACGACGTGCACATGGCGGCCAACGCCGCCGCTGCGGTGGCCCACTACATGGGGCTGCACTGCCGCGTGTTCATCACCATCGGGGTCTCGGCACATGCCTGCGAGTTCATCGAGGACGTGGATTTCGCCGTGGGCGTCGGAGTCAGCTACCAGGCGAAGAACCCATTCTTCGACCGTCACAAGTACTGGACGAAGGAGGAGTGGGCGGAGATATTCGCCCGGGAGTTCCCGTCCTTCACCCGTGGCTTCATGGGCGCGGTGGAGTAGGGGAAAGATGCGGAAAGCGCGGAGCAGAGTAAAGGGGTGATGATCATGGCAGAGAAGAACCCGGCCTTGCTGTCCAACATGCTGGAGATCAGGCTGGAGGAGAACCCCGACAAGGTAGGGTTGATATTCGAGAACGGCGGGCTCTACCCGGACGAGAAGCTCACCTATAGGGAGATAGCCGCCAGCACCTTCAAGTTGGCAAAGGCCTACCAGGATCTGGGCCTCAAACAGGGCGATGCGGTGGCCACGTTGATGCGCAACCACCCCGAGTCGGTTTACACCATGAGCGCCTCTACCCTGCTGGGGGTCATCACCGTGCCCATAGACCCCCGCACGAAAGGTGAGAAACTGGCTTACATGCTGCAGGACTGCAAGGCCAGGGCGGTGGTCACCACCGCCGACCTGCTCCCCGAGGTGGAGAGCGTCGCCAAGGACATACCGAGTATCGAGAGAATCTGGCTCAATCTCAAGCCGGATGCCGATCCGGACCTGGCGAAGAAATACCCCACCATCAACGAGATACTGCAGGGGCCGGAACTATTCGAGATAGAGGGGAGGGTGGACGACCCCAACCTTCCCATGGCCATCATCTACACCTCCGGCGTCACCGGCAACCCCAAGGGAGTGGTGATCAAGTCCACCCGCACCGCCATGTTCGCTCAACTGGCCCCCACGATGATCTGGAAATACACCCCGGAGACGGTGATCTACACCGGCCTCTCCCTCACCCACGGCAACGCCCTGGCTATCAGCCTGCTGCCCGCCCTGGCCATGGGGATCCTGGGGGTCATCAGCCAGCGCTTCACCAAGAGCCGCATCTGGGACGTCTGCCGTAAGTACGGCTGCACCACCTTCTCGCTCCTGGGCGGGATGATGGCGGGCATCTACAACGAGCCCCCCAAGCCGGACGACGCCGATAACCCGGTGGAGGTGGTCATCAGCGCCGGCACACCCGCACCCATCTGGGAGGCCTTCGAGAAGAGGTTCGGCGTCAAGATCCTGGAGTGGTACGGGGCGGTGGAGGGTGGCTTCGCCTACAACCCCATCGGCGTGGGGCCTATCGGCTCCTTCGGCAAGCCCCTGGAGGGGATTCAGGAGGCCATCGTCGTGGACGAGAACGACAACGAGGTACCGCCCGGGGTCACCGGCGAGCTGCTCATGCGTGCCGTGAACGTCAAACCCGAGGTGGAGTACTACGGCAGGAAGGAGGACTCTGAGAATAAGACCCGCGGGGGCTGGCTGCGTACCGGCGACATGGTCCACAAGGACGAGGAGGGATGGCTGTTCTTCGACTACCGCAAGGAGGGAGGCGGCCTGCGCCGGGCAGGGGACTTCATCATCCCCGCTTACGTGGAGAAGGTCGTCGGCGAGCATCCAGATGTGTCGGAGGTATGTGTCTACGGCATCCCGGCGGCTTCAGGGGCGCCAGGCGAGAGCGACCTGGTGGCCGCGTTAGCTCCGTTCGGGGGCAAGGCCATCGATCCCGCCTCCGTCTTCGAGATGGCGAAGGAGGGGTTGGAGCCCAACTCCGTGCCCTCCTACATCCAGGTGGTGGAGGAGATCCCCAAGAGCGCGTCGGAGAAATACCTGGACCGCGTGCTCAAGGACCAGTTCTCGAAGGAAGCGGACAACGTATACAAGCTCGAGGACTATTAGGGGTCACATCTTTATTTTTGAATTAGGAGGTATATATTGACAATTAATGTAAATCGATGGAAGCATATTCAAAACTAAAGACCTGACCCTATACGAGAGGGGGTGCGAAGTTGAGTTATATGGACCTGAACCTTGGTATCACCAAGGTACAGAGGATGAACCGGGACATGGTGCATACCTTCGCCGAGGAGGTGCTGCGCCCGGCCAGCCTGGATCTGGACAAGCTGGATCCCGAGGACGTAATAGCCAAGGAATCCATATTCTGGGATGTATTCAAGAAAGGCTACAAGATCGGCATGCACAAGATACTCCTCCCGGAGATCTATGGCGGAGGCGGTTTCTCCCCCCTGGAGGTGCACATACTCTTCGAGGAGATATCCTGGGGCAGCATCGATTTCATGATCGCCTTCGGGGTGGCATGCTTCCCGGCCTTCATCGCCAGCATGGTGCCCACCGAGTTCCTGATAGATAACATCATCGTCCCCTATTGCGAGGACGAGGAGGCAAAGATCATCGGGTGCTGGGCGATAACCGAACCCGATCACGGTTCCGACACCCTGGGGCCCTTTACGGAGCAGTTCTCCGACCCGGAGATCGCCAAGACCGCCTGCCGGGCGACCCTGGACGGAGACGATTATGTCATCAACGGTACCAAGGCGGCCTGGGTATCCTGCGGCACCATTTCCACCCACGCCTGCGCCTACCTGACCATCGAGCCCGAGATGGGTATGGCGGGCGGCGGCATCTGTATAATCCCATTGGACCTGCCGGGTGTAACCCGCGGCAAGCCCTGGAACAAGCTGGGTCAGCGTGCCTTGAACCAGGGGGAGATCTACTTCGACAACGTGCGGGTTCCAAAGGAATACATGATCGTCGACGAGGAGAGCTACGAGGCCATCCTCGATATAACCCTCTCCACCGCAAACGCCAGCATGGGCGCTTTCTTCACCGGCGTAGCGCGGGCTTGCTATGAGGAGGCACTGGCTTACTGCAAGGAGCGGGTGCAGGGCGGGAAAAAGCTCATCGAGCACCAGATGGTGCGCTTCAAGCTCTTCCACATGTTCAAGCAGGTGGAGGCCTGCCGGGCCTTCTCGCGCGCGGTTATGGACTTCAACTTCAATACCAACCCGCCCTTCACGCAATATTCCATCGCCTCCAAGGTCTTCTGTACCCAGGCGGCCTTCGAGGTTGCGAACGAGGCGGTGCAACTGATGGGTGGTTTCGGTCTCTCCAAGGAGTCGGCGGTGGAGAAGTTCTTCCGGGACGCGCGCGCCGGCCTCATCGAGGACGGCTCCAACGATTACCTGGCATTGGTGGCAGGTGAGGCCATCGTCAACGAATAAGAGATATCGGACTTTGACCATCGGGTTAAATCAGTGCATCGGGAGTAGAATCTCTCTGCGCGGACGGCATCAGGGCTCTGCTCCCAAACGGCAGCATCTTACCGAGGCCTGCACTACAAGGCTTTACGCAGTCTTGCATTTCTCATTACCGGTATCCTCGGATGTGGAGGGATGCGTGTGCGGGGCAGTCTCTTGCGCCCTCGGTTGATGGCGTCTGCTATACCGGCTCGATGGCCGGCGGGCTTTTTTCCTCCCCGTTAGGGGGGGTGTCGTCGCATGCGGGCGAACCTGCACCCTGCGTACGCGCTTCCTTGAGCATGCGCGAGACCTTCAGGAAGACGGCGGTGACGGGCACGGCGAGGATAGCGCCGAAGATGCCCGCGAAGACCGCGCCGATAAGGGTCACCAGCAGGGCGACCAGGGGATGCATCTTGAGGGTCTTGCCGTAGGCGATGGCCTGCACCGGGTTCTGCAGCACGGTATGGATGATGATCACCAGGGCGAGCATGACGATACCACCGGTCAGACCCTTGGCCGCCAGGGCGATGAGGACCGCGAAGGCGCCGCCCAGGTATCCCCCGAAGGAAGGTATAAAGCAGGTTATAAAGCTGACCAGGCCGATGGCCCCCACCAGCGGCAGCCTCAGTATGAGGGCCACTATCACCACCAGCATGGAATCGACGGCGGCGATGATGGTCGTGCCCTTGAAGTATCCCCGGATGGAGGCCGTCACCTCTACCAGGATCATACCCCCCTCGTCCCTGGGCACTCCCATATGGCCTGCTACCCATTCCTTGATGGTGCCGTCGTCGGCGAGGATGAACATGAGGATGAAGAAACCGATAAAGGCTCCGATGAGGAAGGAGGTAAGCCCGTGCAGGCTGCCCGCCAGCTCGTTCGCGATGCCGCTGGTCACCGAGGGCCAGGCCTTTACGATCTGGTCGTGGACCCAGTTGGCGAAGGAGCCGCTCACCTTGAGGTTGTCCAGCCAGTCCTTGATACGGTTGACGCCGTCCTCCACCTGCTGGCCGATGGCGCCTGCCTCGGTCGAGATGCCGTATACGATCACGGTCAGGAAGCCGGCCACCACGATCACGATGATGATCATCATGATCAGAGTCGCCAGCCATCTCGGGATGTGATGGCGGGTCATGAAGCCTACGAAAGGCTCCAGGAGTATGCCGATGATCACCGCGATGACCAATGGGATGAGGACCTGATGGACCTTGGAGTAAGCCATCCCCAGGACGACGGTGGCTCCCGCGATACCAAGGAAGAGCCAGCCGCTTACACCCCAGCACCACAGCCATGACTTGTCCTGACGCGGGGCGCCGCTACCCTCCATGCCTCCTGCCATCGTACTGCCTTTTCGCCGTGGCGGTCATGCATAGACCGCACTATACGCTGGTAGATATATCGGGCTGGGCTCCCCATAGCATTAGTGAAAAGGGAGGGCGTTCGCTTGTAGTGGCGTGGCGGACTTAGAGCTTGAAGCGCTGCTTGGCCTCCAGCACCGCTTTCTCGCTGAGATACATGTCGGCGGCGAAGAGGGTGCTCAGAGTAGGATATGAGGACAGCTCCAGGTATTCTATCCTCCCGGCAGCTTCTTCCGACTCGCTGCGCATGGCCGTGGAGAGGAGCATGGAGCGGGCGCCCGCGCCAGCGGCGTTGCCTACCTGCTTGATGCGGTCCAGGGTAACGGGAGGGAGCAGGGAGATGGAGAGGGCCGCGGCCGGGTCGATGTAGGTACCGAAAGCTCCCGCCAGAATGATCTCCCGCAGTTCATCATGGCCCAGTCCGGCCTCCGCGAGGAGGGCGTCTATGCCCGCGCGTATGGCCCCCTTGGCCTTCTGTATCTCGCGGATGTCGTTCTGCGTGACCGCCACTCCGCTGCTGCCGTCGCTGCCGGGAGGAGAGAGGTAGAAGACCAATTCCCCGTCGCGCCGTTCCACCCCGGACACTCCCTCCAGTATGCGTCCGCTGGCATCGACGATCTCCGCCGCGACAAGGGCAGCCATGGCCCCCAGGATACCGGAGCCGCAGATGCCCTCCGGCGGTGCATTGCCGATCACGGCCAGCTCCAGCTTGCCGCCGGCATCGATGGACACTCCCTCGATGGCACCCTCTCCGGCCCTCATGCCCTGGCTCAGGCCTCCTCCCTCGAAGGCGGGCCCGGAGGCGCAGGAACAGGAGCGTATGGTGTCACCCACCTTGAGCGCTACCTCGGTATTGGTCCCGATATCCAGCAGCAGGCACGGGCCCGGATTGTCCCAAAGGCGCGCGGCGGCCAGCGCCGCCAGGTGGTCGGACCCCACGTAGCCGGCTATCGGGGGCGGCATGTATACCACGGCGGCAGGGTTGAGTTCCAGGCCGAGCTCCCTGGCTTTGACCTCCAGCGGCAGGTCGGTAGCCGGGAGGTAGGGGCTTTTGCCGAGCTGCTCCACGGGAAGGCCGAGAAAAAGATGGTGCATGGCGGTGTTGCCGACCAGTACCATCTCGCATACCGCTCTCCGGGTGTGCCCCGTTTCCGCCAGCATCTCGCTGAGGGCGGCGTTTATGCCCTCGACCACCACTTGCATGAGGCGTGGGGCATTGCCCTCGATGGCGTACTGTATGCGGGTGACGATGTCCTCGCCGTGCGCTATCTGGGGGTTGAGAAAGCCGCGGCTTGCGAGCATGATCCCCTGCGAGAGGTCGTAGAGAAACAGGGCTACCTTGGTACTGCCGAGGTCCACCGCCAGGCCGAGGGGGGTTTCCCCGGCGGGGGCGAGGCCGAGCAACTCCTCCCCGCGCAGGAGGGCGGCTACCTTCCCCCCGTTTTCCCGCAGCAGCTTGGGGATATCTCTCAATCCCAGCAGGTCCACCCGCCTTACTTCCACTCCGGGAGCCGCGGTGCGCAGGGCGTCTTCCACGCGGAAGAGGTCCGACCCCGGGTCTCCGGGAGTGGTGGGAATCTCGACCTCGAGATCGCGGGAATACACCGCCGGCGCTGTATCGCTGACCTCCAGCTGGCTGTCCAGCTGCAGTTTCTGCTGCGAGGTAAGGGAAGAGGCGGGTATATATATAGACAGGTCGCCCTGGGGGTAAACCTGGCAGGCAAACCGCTCACCATGGGCAAGCTGCTCGCGCGATAGGAGGTCTCCTTCCTGCGGCGTGGGGTCGGAGGCTTTTCCCTCCAGGATGTGTATGCGACACTTGCCGCACGATCCCATGCCGCCGCATACGCTCTCGACGTCAATGCCGGCGTCATGGAGGGCCGTGAGAAGGTCATCCTCACCGCCATATAGAAACTGCTTTCCCAGAGGCTGTACGTCTATGCGGTATTCCACGACGCCCTTCTTTTCATGCTTTGTGGGAGCGGTAATACTTGAGGTACGCTCTCCCCATCTTGTCCTTGCCCAGCAGGAAATCGGCCGCGCGTATGGAGAGGACCAGGCCTTCCTCCAGAGGATTGACGATGGCTGCCGCGAGGCCTGCCTGCACCGCCAGCGCCAGGAAAGTGGAGTTGAGCACCGGCCTTTCGGGCATGCCGAAGCTTATATTGGAGGCACCGAGGACCACCGGGCATCCCAGCTTGCGCCTGATGTCCGAGATGGCCTGCAGCGTTACCGCGGTTGCGTCCGTGTCCGTGGCGGCGGGTATGGTGAGGCAGTCCACGAGTACCCTCTCGGCGGGGATGTCGAAGGAATTGGCGCGCTCCAGGATACGCTCCGCCTTTTCCCTCCGCCCATCCACGCTCGCCGGAATGCCCCCCCTGTCCTTGGTCATGCCGATGACGTAGCAACCGCACTCGCCCACCAGGGGCAGCACCGCGTCCATGCTCTCATCGTCGGCGGTGACAGAGTTGACGATAGCGTTGGGGTCATCGTATGTATCCAGGGCTGCTGCGAGAGCGGCGGGGTCAGCGGAGTCAACGCATATGGGCAGTCCGGTCTCCGCGGCAACGGCCTCTACCAGGCGCGGCAGCAGTGCTACCTCGTCAACGCCCGCGGCGCCGACGTTTACGTCTATGTAGTCCGCGCCGGCCGCAGCCTGAGCCGCGGCGTCGGACAGAGCCCGGTCGAGTTTGCCCTCGCGCAGTTCCTCGGCCAGGACGGCGCGCCCGGTGGGGTTGATCCTCTCTCCTATGATCAATGTGAGGTCGCCGGGACCGAACATGTCCCCTCCTTTCAACTCGTTCTTGCCGCGATAAGCTATCGTCCGATATTGGACCAAACAAGATTATATCAGCGTATCAGTCGCCCGGGCGCTCGAGCCCGCCATCGCACCGCTGTCCGTTCCCGTCCCCAGGCGCTTCCTGCCCCGCTTCTTCCACCTCCGTCTTCCTGCGCGGGCGCTTGCCGAAGTCTCGCATGATGAGGATGAAAGCGGCCCCTCCCACCAGGAGACCCAGGTAGAAGTCGATGAAGCGCCAGATAAGGGTAAGCAGCCCGGCTACCCCCGCGTCGGGGATGACGCTCTTGTATACGAAGAGGAAGCCGACCTCCCCTATGCCGCTCGCCCCCGGTGTGGGAACGAAGGGCATAAGGATCTGGACCACGAGCTGCGCAACGATCGCCTTCCAGAAATAGGAACCGTATCCCAGGCCCACCACCGCCACCGGGATGGCCATGAACCCGGTAAACCAGTAGAGAGCGGTAAGCGCGACCACCGCCATCAGCCTCACCCTGCCCAGCTTCACGATGCGCCGTAACGACTCCACGAAGGTCTGGATCTCAGCCGAGAGGCGTGCGAGAAAGCGGCGGTACCACGCCCTACTGCGCAGGAATCCCGGTGAGTGTTTGAGGAGGGTGTCTCCCACCATGGTGTGGGGACGCAGGATCGCCCACAGCACCAGGGCCAGGTACAGCAGCCCGACGGCCAGGGCGGAGAAAAGGATCCCCTGGATGGATAGGGACAGGTCGATATGGCTGCTGGCGATCCAGATGACGAAAGGAAAGAAGAGCATGAGCAGCGCCGTGGAAATGCAGGCGCCGAAGGAGACCACGGCGATGGCCTCTCCTGCATCCAGCCCGTATCCGTACAGGAAGACCATCTCTCCCGTTACCCCCCCGGCCCTCCATGGCGTGATAAGACCGGTGAAATAGCCGGCATACACCGTCTTCACGATGCTGCCCAGGGGGAGGTTTCTGCCGATGGAGCCTACGAGGATACGCATGCGCACTACCGACCACAGCCACCTTCCGAGAGAGAGCGCAGCTGCAAGCACCAGGAAACCCGGAGAGAGATCGGAGAGGGCTTCGAAGGTAGCGCGGTCCAGGGTGGCCAGGGAGATGATGACCAGGGTGGCCGCCGAGAGTGCTACAGCCAGGATCAGGCCCCGCCGCAGCCTGGCATTGTCGAGGGAACCCTGTCCATCCGGTAGCATCTCTTCGCCCATACCGGCATTCTAACGGGGTCAGCCCCCCACATTCCACCTGATTCGATGGAGTCTTCATCTGCCGATTGGCGCTGGCAATCATGTGGAATGTGGAGGGATGGAATGTAGAGGGCTGACCCCTGGCAGCCGCTGACCCCGATGCTATAGAAAGCTCGTGACATTCCACGCGGTTCATAGGGATCTCATCTGTAGGTGTACGCCAGCTGTTCTTTGCAACGTGGAGGCCTGACCCCCAACGTTGAAAATGGAGGGCTGACCCCCGGTGACCTCGCTCATAGCGGAGGCGGGGTTATCGCGGGACAATATAGGATAGAGAAAGGTATGGAGGAAAGATGGACCCACCGGACGGAAATGGTTGGTGAGAGGGAAGAACTGAAGAGTAACCTTGAGCGGCGGCCGCCCGGAGGGGGGCCGCCGACTTAGAGGGGAGTGGGTCGGATTGGATGCAGCGGATGAGAGCAAGGAGAAAAATAAGGATACCGCCAGCAGGGTGGTGATTAACGTCGGCGGCATGACCTGTGCCACCTGCGCCAACAAGGTCGAGAAGGCCTTGAGCGGCATGCCGGGGGTGGACAGCGCCGCGGTCAACCTTGCCTCTGAGAAGGCGACGGTCGCTTTCCGACCCGGCGAGACGGATATAGACGACATCGTGGGCACCATAGAGGGATTGGGCTACCAGGCAAGCCTCGAGAAGGCCGTTTACGCCGTGGAGGGCATGACCTGTGCGTCGTGCGTAGCAAGGGTGGAAAAGGCGCTCTCCGAGGTGGAGGGGGTCGTAAGCGCCGATGTAAACCTGGCGACCGAGCGTGCCACGGTCACTTTCAACCCCGAGCAGACCTCTTACCAGAGCATGGCGCGTGCCGTGGATGCCGCCGGCTATAAACTGCTGGCCACGGCCGAGGGTGAGGAGGCACTGGATCGCGAACGCAGGCGGCGCGAGCGGGAGACCAGGCTGCTCAGGATAAAGCTGATCTACAGTGCCGCTTCAGCAGCGGTGATCATGTTTCTTTCCATGGCCGGCATGCATATACCCGGATTGCAGGATATTCCGCAGCGGACCATGTTCATCGTCCTTTTCGTGCTCGCCACACCCGTACAGTTCTGGCCCGGCCTTACTTTTTACCGCGCTGCCTTCAAGGCGGCACGGCACGGGACAACGGACATGAACACACTCATCGCCGTAGGCACCACCGCGGCGTACCTCTACAGCGTGATCGCGACGTTCTTTCCCTCCTTTATCAGCGGGACGGGGTTGGAACTGGCGGTCTACTACGACGCTTCGGCGACTATCATCGCCCTGATCCT
>JAFGDU010000015.1 GCA_016931915.1 Actinomycetota bacterium | reverse complement strand
TCCGGCGCGGGTGGAGGCGCCTGGGGCGGTGCCTGCGCGGCCTCGGGGATCACCTCGGGCTGCGGCGGCTCCGCCACGGGACCCTCAGAGGCAGCGGGTGCCTCTTCCTCCATGCCACCAGGTATAAACGGTTCGGACTCTTCAGGTACGAGTTCCTGCGGGATTTCTTCGACGAGAGGCTGTATTCCGCCGGGCGTCTCTAGATACTGCTCCATCAGGTCGATTGGCTCCGGGACACCGTTTTCTATTTCCGCCAACAATGCCTCCCCGGATGCAGGAGATGGCTCCTCCGCCTCCGAGGTTTCCGCCAGCTTCTCGAGTAGGTCTATGGGCTCGGGAGCTTCTGCCTCGACTTCTTCCGCTGCCTCAGCTGCCTCCTGATATACCTCCGCTCCCGACTCGATCACTTCCTCAAGTTCAGCCAGGGAGCTGGGTGCTTCGCTTTCTTCGCCAGCGAGTTTTTCTGCGGCCCCCACATCATCATGCGCCTCTTCGATTTCTTTCTCGAGTTCTGATATCTCCTCCATCAATTCTTCGGGCAGCGCTTCTTCCGCCAGGATCTCCTCCTCGAGAGCTGCTATCTCATCCTCGAGGCCGGCAATATCAAGGACGGGGACCCCCCTCTCGGTCTCCAGGATCTCCTTCTCCAGTTCCTCTATCTCATCGATATACAGTCCGGCACCGCTTTCTACTGCGCCATCATCCGTCGCCATGGCCTCATCCATATCGAAGAACGTATCGGCGGCGCCAGTTGCTTCTGCTTCAAGGATATTCTTCTCGCCCGCAGCTACCTCATCCCCCAGGGGTAGAGTTCTCTCTGCCGCCGGTATATCCTCCAGCATCACGCTTTCCAGGATGTCGGCTGCCGATACATCCGTGGTCTCGCCACCCGATATCCCCGCCTTGTCCTTCAGCAATTCCTCTGTCAGGGCCATTATCTCGGAGTCGATATACCCTTCGGCGCCCTCCGGTACATCCTCCAGCATCACGCTTTCCAGTATGTCGGCTGCAGAAACGGCGTCCAGCGATGTGCCGTCACCGCCCGGCAGGCCCATTTTCTCCTCGAGTTCTTCGGCGGACAAGCGAACCGTCTGAGCTCCTTGTTGCTGCTCGGCGGGAACGCCGCTCGGCTCGAACGACTCGAGGATCTCCTCCAACCCGCCTTCCTCCAGCTCTTCATCAACGGCTTCATCTTCACTTACGGTAACCGCTTGCTCGTCCTTGATCTCTCTGCCGAGGTTGAGATGGCTCTTCCATTCCTCTGGTATTTCGTCCGGCTCCAGTTCCGCGATCTCCTCGTCCTCAGCCAGCCTTTCTACCTTGCCGTACTTCTTCTCCAGGTATTCCCTCTTGGCCGCCCTTGCCTCGACGCTTTCCCTGGTCATCTTCTCGAGGCCATAGCCGGTTGCTGGTGGCGCCAGCTTTTCCTCCCCTTCCGGCTCTTCCTCCTCCTCGTCCAGACCTACGCCCTCAGGCAGAAGAGAGCTGATCTTCTTTTTCAGCTCATCCAGTTCCGCTTCCTTGTTATCTATCTGGAGAATCTCATCAGCTTCCATGGTCTCTTCCATGGCGGCTTCCTTCATCTCCAAGATGTGTTCCTCTTCCTTTTTCTTCTCCTCTTCCAGAACCTTCTGTGCGCCTAGTGGTGCAGCCGTTTCGGCGAGTATATCTTCGGGCGGGGGAGTCTCCTCTTCTTCTCCTGGCAATTCCGGCTCTTCTATCAACCCCGCTGCGGTTTCTTCGATTATCTCGATCTCTTCTTCGGGGGATACGACCTCCTCGACAAGGATGTCTACTTCCCCTTCATCTCCCAGCTCGATCTCGATAGCCTCGGTCTCGCTCTCCATACCCGCTGCTAACGGCTCCATCGTGGGGGTCTCTTCTCCGGTGACAGCAAAGGGGGTCTCCGCCTGCATCTCCTCTAATACGCTTACTTCTTCCTCGGCTTCAGCAGCTTCCTCGACCCTTCCCGTCACCTCTTGCACGGTCTCCAGGACATCCTCTGCCGCGGGAACGAGCGGCTCCAGCCCCTGTATCGTCGGTTCTGAGACCCCTATCGTCTCCGCCTCTGGGGTCATATCGACAGCAGGGGCCTCCTCTACCTCGAGCTGGGAAGCTACCTCCAGCCGCTCCAGAACTTCGCCTACCGCATCCGCGACTTCTTTTGTCTCCTCCTCGAGCACCACTTCTTCTTGCGTTGCCGGTTCAGCTTCTTCAATCGCCGGTGGAGCTTCAGCCTCCAGAACGCCAATGTCCTCCTCGACGACCGCTTCCTCGAGTTCGCCCTCCATCTCCGGCAACTCCTCGAAGACCGGTGGTGCCTCGGCGCCAACCCCCTCCTCTACTTTCTCCAACTCCTCAGCGAGTTTCTCCAGTTTCAGGTCGGCCTCCTGGTCCTCCACCGCCGGAGTGATATTCACGAGCAGGCCGGAACCGATGAGACCATAGAGTATCTTGCAGGTGTGTAAAGTGCTCATGCCGGTGAGTTCCACGATCTGGCGCACCGACTTCTCGCCGTCGACGAAAGTAAGCACCATCCATTCCTCGGGGGTCAGGCTGATCTGTGCTGCCTCCCTGCCCTGCATCGATGTCATCTTGAAGACCACGTTCAGGTTGGGAATCTTCTTCTCGATGCGGTTCCATTCATCCAGGCGCCGCGAGCCCTCCATGATCAGTTCCTCGGTGCTTATGGAGAGGCCTATGTCCTCCTCTGGAAAAACAACGCCCGGCTGGAAATCGAAATCTCCGTCAGTCCAGCGCAACATCTCGAATACCGCATCCTGTATCTGTTCCTCCACGAAAACCTCGAGCTGCTCTTTGGTGATATATTCAAGTCGTATCAGGAGTTGCCCCAAACGTTGACCTCGCGCGGTAGTTTTCTGGAGCTCCAGAGCCTCATCCACCTGCGCTTTTGTGACTATGCCCGCGTTGAGGAGCTTCATTCCCAGAGATTGCCGTTTCCAGTTGGTGGTGGCGAAAAAAACCTCACCGTTGCGGAAGCAGATATAACCCCTCGCTTTACCCCGCGTAAGGTTGAGTGTCCCGTTCTTCTTACCGAAGTTCAGTAATTGGAACAGGTCCGGTATGCTGAAATCTTTCAGGCTTCCCTTAAGCGCCATGCAACATCATCTCTCAACGCGTCTCGTTATCATGCAGGTAACGTATCTTCCTTCAATTTCCTTCTCTATACATATTCGTTCCAATCCCGTATTTTGATTACTCTTCTTTCGTTCGGCCGCCCGATCACGGTCTATGCAATGCCGGGGCATCAACATGCCACGAGCACTCATTCCAGTCATTCGTATTCGATGCGAAATTCCGCCTTGATAATCTCCGCGATCTTCTTCGCAGCTCCTTTCACATCGTAAAGGACCAGCCCGAGCTTGCTCCCCTTGCGGACCAACGCCGTCAACACGGCGTCCTCCCCCGCGGACATGAGGAAGACATATCCCGAATTGCCCTCGACAAAAACCTGGGCCAATTCGCCTCTCCCCAATTCCTCGGAAGTTCTCTCGCCCAGGCTGAGGAGAGCCGCGGACATCGCACCCAGCCGGTCTTCCTCCAGGGTATTGGGAAGAACCGAGGCCATCACCAGGCCGTCCATGCTGACCACTGCAGCTGCATCTACTTCGGCAGATCTTGAAACCAGCTCGTTGAGTGCGCTTCGAAGTCTCTCCTCTCTAGACTCCGCCAAGTAATCGACCTCCTATATGTATTCGTATGTTCTACGTCCTCTCCCCATCATTCAAAAAGCTTCGCAAGTTCCTCGGCAGTGCGTTTGCCCTCCATGAACACGACGCCAAGCTTCGCCTCCGGGTTAACCAGCAGGGACAGGAGTGCGTCGGGGCCGCAATGAACTAGCAAGAGGTAGCCCTGATCGCCTTTTATATAGACCTGTTCGAGCACTCCACGCTTGAGGTCTCGTGCCGCCCTCTCGCCCATGCTGAGCACGGAAGCAGACAGAGCTCCTATCATCTCCTCGTCCGCCTCGCTGGATATATCAGACGCAAGGGCCATGGCATCGGAGCTGATAAGCACCGCCGCCTCGATTTCCTGCAAGCCTGATCTCAGGTCCCTGAGGATGGAGTTCATTTTTTCTATTCTGTCCGAAGCCAATCTTACCTCCTGAAAGAATACCGTGATGCCTTCCCCTTTCGGGGTAGATCATTTAGAGACGTCCTGCTTACAGGGATGTCTCAATGGCAGGAAGATATTTCCTGATATCGTACCTCGCCTTCCCCAGGTTAGCTCCCGTGGGGAGAATGGACACCAGGATCGCGTCTGCGCCGACGGCGCTCATGAGTATGGCGCCCTTCTCGAACTCGAACATCGCCTGGGCCATAGGACCTTGCGCCAACTCCAGCCCGATGACCTCAGCCGCACCCAGGGAGCTAGGGGCTATTGCCCCCACAGCCTCGAGTTGGGCGGCATCTTCGCCTGCCGTCTCGATGATAAAACCGTCTCTTCCCACTACCAGCGCGGCACGTACCGTGCCGGTGGCCACTAATTCCTCCAGGACCTTTCTCAGATCGGGCAATCCACACCACCTCCTGCCCTAGGGGAGAAACAGGGCTTCCCCCTCTATTGCCTTTACAATATGCTCGACAAGCTGTTTTGTGCGCTTACAACTCTTATCGACATTACCCTTTTGGGTTTTAATCCCGTTAATATTGTTGCTTGATTATACTAAAGTTAAATTAGAGACTCCAAGGTATAGATATCGTCATTTCAGTCCTTTTCTTGACCCACTTATACTCCCCTCTCCGATTAAGGGCCCTTTCATACCAGGATACCTCACTGTGAGGCTTGGCACAGGCCGGTGTCCGGGCCCCAGTGTATGTTCCCGGCGCATTGTTCCTCGTTATCAATGCTTCCCCTGGAAGCCCGCCTAAAACATGGCCCTGCATTTTATCTCAGCTCTCTGGTCCGGTGGACCGTAGCGATCATCCCTGTCTTCCACCTCTACCCTTATGGCATCGGCTCGGCAATCCTGCTCGCAGCTCAGGCAACCTATGCAGCTGTCTTCGTTCACGACTTGCGGACGACCATCCTCGCCTCTCTCGAACACGGGGAACTCGGTGTCCCTCGACTGCGGGCATATATCGATGCACTCACCGCAGCCTATACACCTCTCGCGGTCAATCCTTATCAAAGGCTCCTGTTGCTCTTCCAGGCCTTCCACCATCATATCTTCCCTCTCTCAACATAGCGCGTCTATCAGTGCACACCGCACGGGATGCAGGGCGCGTAAGCGCGAATCGCTGTCTCCAGAAAGGCTACCGCCTTGGCGTCAGCTTCGGCACCACCACCCAGGACCGCCCTGGCGCTTTCCAGCAGAGAACGCTCCAGGGCCTTCAGGTTGAACTGCAGGGGGGCTGTTATGGAGAGTTTTTTCACTCGTCCCTCCTCCAGAATCAGATCGTAGAGTAGTGTCCCCTCCGGTGCCTCCACCACCCCGACACCCCGGCCGGACGAGGGAGAGAGTTCGTACCTCGTCCTCTCTCCAGCGGGCATGCCGAGTAGTTCCATCATCCTCTCCCAGGCATGTATCATCTCCAGGATCCTGGCCACGTGGCCGATCATGCTGCGGTGCAGCGGGAACCCCCATTGCGCCTTGACCTCCTCGAGTTCCTCATCTGCCTGCCGGCTTCCGTAAAGACCGTTTACGTTCAAGCGGGCCAGGGGCCCTACCCGAACCTCACCCACCCCCGAAAGCTTGGCGCTGCGCACGTGAGAATGGTCCGCGTTGCTCTCTTCAACACGTTCTGCTGCTTCCTCGGGGCTTAGAGTACCCAGCGCCTCTCCCTCGGGACCGATCGCAAGCAGCGATGCACCAGTGATGGTCAGGCCCCTGTCGTTCTTGAGAGCCAAGCAGGCCGTCTTCTCGACCCCCAGGGAATTCACCGCTTCTTCGTTCCGGCGCAAGAGCAGTTTCACCAGACGTCCCGTTTCTATCAACAGTGGTTTTGCCTCGTTCAGCCTATCCGTCAAGGTTTTCCTTCTCTCCTCCGGTATGTCTCTGACGGCTCCACCGGGAACGAAGTTAACGGGGTGTACCGCCCTTCCACCGACTTCCCGCAGCACGCCGGTTCCCAGGGATTTTAGTGTCATCAGCCTTTTGACCACTTCCTCGTCCACGCTATGTATGCTGATGATATTGCGCAACCCTGGATCCGATGAAGGGAACAGCATATCCGGCATGCTGTGCACGGTCAGGGAAACGGCATGCCGTTCGAAAAGCTGTCCCCACATGGCCAGTTCGCGCAGCCGGCGCGCCTCCTGCGGGGGCTCCACGCCAAGCGCACTTTCCACCGCGAGCGCCGCGGCGATCTGGTGGAAGAGGGAATCGCCCCCGCAGATCCTGGATACAATAGGCAACAGGTTATCTATATGTGCGCCCGCCGCGATCTGGTCGAATCCCCGGTATCCGAAGGCCAGGAAATCCGCCCTGCTCGGGTTCCCGGCTTCATCCAGTACAACCCTTACACGGGCATTGCCGTTTATCCGCGTCACCGGATCTATTATGATCTCAGCCATGCGACCACCGCTCTACCCGTTTCCCGGGTTCATCGACTTTCACCGCTCCTCCCTTTCTCCCAAGCGGTACAGGTATGGGGAGGTTCCCGCAGGCCTGCGGCGGCGCAGGATAGGTTCCGCCAGACAGTACTTATAGAATGTGTGTGCGGGGTCGCTGATCGCTCCCAGCACATCACGCGCATTACGTTCCGTGGCCCTGACCAGCCGCCTAACGCTCTCGAGTTTCGGGTCCTGTGTCGGATACATGAGCACCGCGTCGCTTGGCCCCCTGCATCCGCTGCATGGGACACCCAGCTCGCTCGGGCACTTCGCCCCGCAACCATCCCGTGTAAGGGGACCCATGCAGATATAGCCCTGTTCCAAAAGGCACTTTCCCGCCACCGGTATGGCATCCGTCGTTCTACGCGGGCCGGGCTGGGGGAGTGGGATGCCCGAAACCTGGCATTCCGCGCAGACGCTTGCGCCCTGGCGCGACGGAAGCGTTCCGGACAGGGCGAATTCGAGGAAGGATTTGAGCAGTTCTCTGGGTGTGGGGCAACCAGGCAGGTAGGCATCCACCCTCACATAGGAATCAAGTGGGTACAGACGCATGACGCCCTGCGGCGCCCCCTCGAACGAAGCTCCGTCCCCGAAGCGCCTCCGCATGAGCTTCTTCTCCGAGAACATGTTCGCGAGACCCTGTACCCCGCCGTGGCACGCGCAGGTGCCCAGGGCGATCAGTTGTTCCGCTTTTTCACGTGCCTCCTTTGCTTTACGGAAATCCTCGCCGTTTCTCACCGTGCCCTCCACGAGAACGATATCGACTTCCGTCAGCTTTTTCTGATCAACGATGAAGGGGGCAAAGGATACGCTGTTCTCACTCATCAGGGAGAGAAGGTAATCCTCCAGGCTGAGAAAGACCATCTGGCAACCAAGGCAGGAGCTCAATGAAATTATGGCCAGCCTCATACCTCTACTCCAGTGTCGTCACCAGCATCACGAGGCAGGATCCCGGACCCATGTGCTCGGTCCGGAGATCTACCTTGCGCCCGAATATTTTCTCCAGCATGCCAGCCGCGTAACCGTGTACGGTCTGGCAGGCAACGCCTCCCATTCTCACCCCTGCCGCAAGGCAGGCGTCCCTTACGGGACACCGCTCGAACAGCAGGCGTATGAACATCGTCTCTACCTCGTATACCCAGAAGTCGTCGTCTTCCTTGTTTTTCCACAGGGAGACCTTCCATACTTCTTCCCGTCCCGCAAAAACGCTCTTCAAGGCGCGCTCGATATCGTCGGTGTTGTCGTAGGCGGTCGCTTCCTTGAGGCCGAGGTCTTTGCCGGCGAAGTACATGAGCTGGGGAGCCGATCTGCCGGTCACCTCGTGGCCGGCCAGGTTCATCACCCCCAGGGCTTCGGAAGTCGCACGCAGGCGCTCTCTAAGTACCTCGCTCTCATCAGCCATGTCAGAAAAAATCTCCCCCGAGTACCTCGGTTTTCGATTCCCGCATAGCGGCCGTTTCATTCGGGTTTGGAACGATTTCGCAGCCTATTCCCGTGCTTTTGCAGCCTCAACCCTATGCCGCGTCTATCCTAAAAAGATATTTCGGCCATTTCCTATTAAACATGAACCATGCCGTGCAGGCTACCTGGTGCCGCCCCATGACTCGCGCAGAATACCTCCTAGACCTCGAACGCAATGGACAGAACTCGGGTGCATGCCGCCCGTCGAATGGAGAAAGCCATCTTGATTGCAGCGGTGCTATACCAGCGGGGCTCTAGTTCTGTACGTCCTCTTTAACGCGCAGGAACTCCTCGTAATCCGAGGTGAAGAAGTGTCCACCATCTCCCGTTGCCACATAGTAGAGATAATCGACGTCTGCCGGTGACAATGCGGCCTCGATACTCGCCAGCCCCGGACTGCATATGGGGGAAGGCGGGAGCCCTTTATGCAGGTAGGTATTGTACGGCGATGGGGTTTCCAGGTCATCGTAGGTGAGCGCCTCCTTCCATTCCGGGAGCGCGTATTGAACGGTGGCGTCTATCTGCAGGAGCATATCCTGGCGCAGACGATTGTAGATGACCGCCGCCACCAGCGGTCTTTCTTCGGCCAGGACGGCTTCACGCTCGATGAGGGAAGCTACTATCACCGCCCCGTAGGGCGTGACGCCCAGTTCGCCGGCCTTCGCCCAATCCAGGTTCGCTGTCTCGGCCTCGAATTGAGCCAGGAGCATCTCTACGATCTCCCTCGCCGGCCCGTATGCCTCGAGTTCGTACGTCTTGGGGAAGAGAAATCCTTCCAGGTTGCCTTGGTTTTCCGGCGTTATGAGATCTACCTCGTAATCCCCGCTCGCAGCTGCTGCAAGAAAATCTTCCTCCGTAACGGCCATGTTCTGTGAGACTTTTGCCGCCGTCTGCTCCACCGTCAAGCCTTCCGGTATGGTCAGACGAACGCGGTAATTCGGGCCTTCCTCCAGCATGGCGAAGACTTCCCCGTAATGCATGCCGGTGTAGAAGATATAACTGCCGGGCTTGAAATCCCCCTGCTTCCCCTGCAACCAGGAGAGGAAGCGAAAGATGGTAGCGGAAGTGATCACCCCGTTCTGATGAAGCTTGTCGGCTATCTGGGACGCGGACTCACCCTCCCCTATGAACACTTGCACGGGTTCATCGCCACGGGTGGGGTAGAAATAATGTACGAAAAGGGCGACGAAAAGGACGGTGATGACGACAAGGCCGCACACCAGTCCCAGGATAAGCCATTTTCTCCGGTCCTTACCGCCATCCTTCATCTCAACAACCATCCCGTTCCTCTCCAGCATTATCGTGCGCGTGATGCTCGAGAAAAGCCTGGAGGATCACCGCCGCGGCCTCGGCATCGACCTTCCTCCCCCGCAGAGAGCGGCCCGCCTCCCGCAGTCTTCTTTTGGCCTCCACGGTAGAAAGCCGTTCGTCCCAGAGCACCACCCGGACCTCCCCGATGTCCTGGATGGACCGGGCGTACTCCCGCGTAATCCTCGCCTGTTCCCCCTCCCGCCCCCCCATGGTGAGGGGAAGCCCGATCACCACCGCTTTCACGCCCTGCTGCACCTTCTCCTCCACGTAAGCGCGCAAAGCGGCGGCGTCCATGTCGTTAAGAACCTCGAGGGGGGTAGCGTTTAATCCCAGGGGGTCCGAGATGGCAACTCCTATACGGCGGTTTCCTATGTCCAGGCCCAGGCTACGCATGGCCTTCTTTCAACACCGCCATTACTTCTTCCGCCATGACCGCAAGCGCATCGTCGACATGAGAGGTCTCTGACCCACCACCGACCGCCATGTCCGGTCGACCTCCTCCACCTCCGCCTAAGAGACGTCCGGCCTTTCTTATCAGTTCCACTGCATCCAAGCCCGCATCTACCAGTTCCCTCGACAATGCAACCACCATGTTGGCCTTACCATCATTTACGGTGGCTATCCCGACCGCACCCGCCGCATATCTGGCCAGGGTACGCTCCGCAAGTTCTCTCAGGTCCTGTGCAGTGAGGTTGTCCACGGCTGCGGTGAGGATCTTTATCCCTCCGGGCGCCTCGCTCTCGTTCCAGCGGATCCCCCCGTCGATAAGAGACGCGGTCTCCTCCCTGCCCTTCTTCCTCAACTCTGACTCCAGTTCCCTGACCCGATGCAACACTTTATCGACACGTTCGGGAAGCTTGCTCACCTCCGCTTTCAGGCTCGCAGCTATTTCCTCCAGCATCTCCCGGCGAGAGTGAAAATATCGGTAAGCTTCCATGCCGGTGAAGGCCTCGACCCTGCGCATATTGGCGCCGATTCCAACCTCACCCGCGATGACCAGCAGTCCGATCTCACCGGTCCTGCCGACGTGCGTGCCACCGCACAGTTCCCTGCTAATCTCGTCTACTTCCACCACGCGTACGTAATCCTCGTACTTCTCACCAAAGAGGGCGACGGCGTTTATGCTCGTCGCATACTCGTAGGTGGTTACGTAAGCACGCACCGGCAGATCCTCGATGACCTTGCGGTTGGAGAGCTCCTCGACCCTTGCCAGTTCCTCCTTTGTAAGGGGCTGGAAGTGGGTGAAGTCAAAGCGCAACCGCCTCGGGTCCACGAGGGAACCTGCCTGTTTCGCATGGTCACCAAGCACCTGCCGTAAAGCCCAATGCACGATATGGGTGGCGGTATGGTTGCGCCGGATGGCGTTGCGCCTCTCCGTGTCCACGCTGGCGTCGACGTTATCGGATGTCCTTATCTCTCCGCGTGTGATGCGACAGCGGTGGGATGTAAGGCCCTTGGCGGGGTGGAATGTCTCTATCACCTCCGCCTCCGCCGTGGAAGAGGATATGCGGCCGGTATCGCCCACCTGTCCGCCCATCTCGCCATAGAAAGGTGTCTGGTCGAGGAATATCTCTACTTCCTCTCCTTCCACGGCAAGGGCTACCGCGCGCTCATCCTTGACCAGCGACACCACCGTCGCCCTGTCGCTCGTGCTCTCGTAACCGCTGAAACGGCTTTCGCCGTAGTTGTCCAGGATCTCCGCATATATCTCATGCACGCGTGAAGTATAACCCTCCTCAACCCTGGCCGCCCTGGCCCTCTCCCTCTGCTCCTCCATGAGCTCCGCGAACCGCTCTTCCTCGAGATCCAGGCCGCGTTCCCTGGCGAGCTCGCGTGTCAGCTCGAGGGGGAACCCCAGGGTGTCATGGAGGTGGAAAACCACATCGCCGGGTATTGCCTTTCCCCCACCACTCTTGAGTTCGTTTACGGCCTCTTCAAGATAGAGAAGCCCGGTACGGAGGGTTTGCGAGAAGCGTTCCTCCTCACTGCGCACGATGGAATCTATAAACGCGTTGTTCTGCTTGAGCTCGGGGTATGCCTCTCCCATGATCTCCGTAACAACGCCGACCATGCGCGGCAGAAAGATATCGGTGATACCCAGAAGGCGGCCATGTCTAACCGCTCTCCGCACCAGCCGCCTGAGGATATATCCGCGATCTTCGTTGGAGGGCAGCACGCCGTCACCCACCAGAAAGGTAACGGCGCGCGCGTGGTCCGCGACTATCTTGAGGGAGATATCGCTCTCCTCTCCACTCCCGTATTTCACACCACAGAGATCGGAGGTGGCATGCAGCACGGCTGCCATGGTGTCCGTCTCGAAGTTGTTGGATACACCCTGCAACACCGAGGCCAGCCTCTCCAATCCCAAGCCGGTATCTATGTTCTTCGACGGCAGTGGGTGCAGCTCTCCGTGCTCGTCGCGATGATACTGCATGAAAACGAGGTTCCAGAGCTCGAGGTAACGATCGCAATCACAACCCGGCTTGCAGCCTGGTTCTCCGCATCCGAATTCCTCGCCCTGATCGTAGAGTATCTCGGAACATGGCCCGCAGGGCCCGGTGGTCCCCATGTCCCAGAAGTTATCCTCCGCACCCAGACGTACCAGGCGCTCGCCGGGGATGCCCACTATATCTCTCCAGATATCGTAGGCCTCATCGTCGTCCTCGAAAACGGAGCAGTACATCCTTTCTCCGTCCAGGCCCATCTCCACGGTGAGGAACTCCCATCCCCAGGGAATCGCCTCCTGCTTGTAGTAGTCTCCGAAACTGAAATTGCCGAGCATCTCGAAGAAAGTGAGATGGCGGGCCGTGTGGCCGACCTTCTCGATATCCGTGGTGCGCACACACTTCTGGCAGGTGGTAGCCCGGCTGAACTCGGGCTTCTCGCTCCCCAGGAAGTACGGTTTGAACTGGACCATTCCCGCGTTGGTTACCAGCAAGGTCGGATCATCCGGTATAAGGGATGAGCTCTTGACCAGGCGGTGATCCCTACCCTGGAAGAATTCCAGGAAACTGGCCCGTATCTGCTCGCTCCTCAAGCTCTTTCCTCCCGCGCCATAAATAATGCCATCCTTCCCTTACATGGTATCCAGATGGGGGGCATATGACCTCATGCAAACCTCCCCGCATTCAACTTCCATCGCAGTTCGACAGGTAATCCATTATGGTTCTTCGGCAAAAAGCGCGGGAGGATGCCGTCGGGCAGAAGGGTCATCACCACCATTCTTTCACCTATGCTTTTCGCGTAAAAAACCTCTTGTAAAGTCTATCACCTTGATGAGGCGTTTAGAGAGGGTCGCCACGATGAAACCCCGGGCTCCATAAGATGGATGGCGCCGCCGCCGCCCCCACGCTTATTCCCGTCCAACCTCCTCCACAGGTTCCGTTCTCCCTTTCCCTGCGGACTTGAGTCCAAGGGCTCTTTGCACACCCAGTCCCAGGCTGAGCACCTTTACCAAGGGCGATGTTACAAGTGACTGGGCAGCCTGGGTCATGGTATTGGCCCGCACCGCCAGCTTCTCCGCCGATTTTAATACTCCGTCCACATATCCCATTTCGTTGTTTATATGGTCGATAGTCGTCTCGATCCTGGCCATGAGCGGTATTGCCTCCTTGCGGATATCGTCGAGTATGTAATTGGTTATGGCCATCGTCCGGGCCAGCTTGAGCACGACTATCATCAGTGCCAGCATTAACAAGGCGAAGGATATCGCACATATGAGTGCCGCTACGCCCCCCATCTCGCGCCTCCCTTACTGAACCTACCCGGTGCTTATGCCGTTTCTGGAGCGGTAATCCTCGATTGCCGCCTGGATACCTTCCGCCGCCAGGTTGGAGCAGTGCAGTTTTTCCTCGGGCAGGCCGCCCAATGCTTCGGCCACCTGTTGGTCAGTAATACGCATGGCCTCTTCCAGCGTTTTGCCCTTGACCATCTCCGTGCCCATGCTGCCCGAGGCAACCGCCGCCCCACATCCGAACGTCTTGTACTTGATGTCCGCAAGCCGCCCGTCCTCTACTTTTATGTATACCTCCATCATGTCTCCGCACACCGGGCTTCCGACCTTGCCAACGCCGTCAGGGTCCGTGATCTCACCTACGTTGCGCGGGTTCTGAAAGTGCTCTATCACCTGGTCTGAATACATGTTGTTATCTCCTGTTTATGCTGGTTTTTCGACGTTTTCGAGAATAGCATCCGCCATTCCAGGGTGTCAAATAGCGCGATCATGGAGCCGATCATCAGGTAGCCCTTCACATTTCACCGTCAACTTTGTCGTCGGAGAACTCGCTTCCAAGCCACGATAGAGATGTTTTCGGGTCAGGTTTCATCCTTCGATGCGGTACGCCGCTTCCAGTCCTTCGCCATGCCGCCTTCATCCCCCTCGCCGCCGGGGCTATAGAACCCTCGGCTCTCCAATTCCTCGGGAAGATACCTCTGTTCGACGTAGCTGCCGGGATAGTCATGGGGATAGAGATAGCCGGCACCGTGCCCCAGGGCTTCCGCGCCGCGATAGTGCGAATCGCGCAGGTGGGCGGGCACCGGAGGCGTTATTCCCCGTTCTACCTCCCTGCCTGCCGCCCCGATGGCCCGGGTGGCCGAATTGCTCTTGGGCGCCAGTGCCAGATACAGGGCGGCATGTGCCAGGTTGAGCTGGCATTCGGGCAGGCCCACGAACTCCACTGCCTTTGCGGCGGCATCGGCCACCATCAGCGCACGGCTGTCTGCGAGCCCTACGTCCTCCGAGGCGAAGATCACCATGCGGCGGGCGATAAAGCGTGGGTCTTCGCCCGCGTACAGCATGCGCGCAAGCCAGTAGATAGCGGCATGCGGGTCCGAGCCGCGCATGGACTTGATGAAAGCTGATATGGTGTCGTAATGGCTGTCCCCCCATTTGTCGTAGAGAAGGGCTTTGCGTTGGGCGGCTTCCTCCGCGGTTTTCAGGGTCACACGCCTCTCCCCCGAGTCCTCTCCCGCCAGCAGGGCTGCAGCCTCGAGGGTATTCAGTGCCACCCGGGCGTCACCTCCGGCCATACCCACGATATGTTCCAGGGCCTCCTGCTCCAGCTCCAGTTCCAGGCCGGCCAGGCCGCGTTCCCGGTCCACCAGGGCTCTTTTCACCACCGCGCTCACCTCCTCCTCGCTCAAGGGATTGAGACGGAAGATCTTGGAGCGCGATACCAGGGCGGAGTTGACCTCGAAATACGGGTTCTCGGTGGTGGCCCCGATGAGGACGATGGTTCCCTGCTCCACCGCAGGCAGCAGCGCATCCTGCTGCGCCTTGTTGAAGCGGTGTATCTCGTCGATGAAGATTATAGTCCGGCTCCCGTGCATTGACAGCCGGTCCTCTGCCTCCTGGATGAGGCGTCTTACCTCGGCGACTCCGCTGGTTACAGCGGATATCTGCTGGAAGTGAGCCCTCGACATATTGGCGATGATACCGGCCAGGGTGGTTTTACCCGAACCAGGAGGCCCCCAGAAGATAGCTGTCTGAAGCTGGTCCTCCTCGATGGCTCGCCGCAGATATGTCCCCTCGCCCACGACTCCTTCCTGACCCACGAATTCCTCGAGCGCGCGCGGACGCATGCGCAGGGCGAGTGGCGCTTCCTTGCGCTGGATGTCCTCCCTTATGGAGTCGAAGAGGTCCACGGGCCGCCTTTCACGAGCGATCAAATACAAGACAGATCCATTATAAGATGTGGGGGTGATAAGAAATGGGCTCCACCCTGCCGTCAACACCGCTATCTTGAACCTGCGCCCTCGCAGGTGGGCACCTACCTCTGATCTCCGTAGTCCCCAACCCGGGTTCGGGGCTTTACGTCCACCTTCGGAAAACGGTTCCCTTAATCGAAGTGTTGGCTCAACGATAAATCACGGTGCAAAACGCACAGGGTCGAGCCCTTAACACTCGTCCTCTCTAGTTATGTTATCACAGCGAGTTGTCAACTACACCAAGTCCGTGCACCCAATGCAGGCTGGCGAACCCCATATGTCTGAGCGATACAGTACAGTGGTTTGCATCGCGTAAGCGACGGCGGCATCCGAAGGATGTCGCTGCGGTGTCCCAGCGCCTCCACGTTTGTTTACCGGCGTGTCAGCGCCTCCACGTTTGTTTTACCGGCGTGTCAGCGCCTCCACATTTGTTTGCCGGCGTGTCAGCGCCTCCATATTTCCATGTGGAGGCCTGATACCCGTCTTCTATCCCTTGAGGCCTGATACCCGTCTTCTATCCCTTGAGGCATGATACCCGTCTTCTATCCCTTGAGGCCTGATACCCGTCTTATGCCCTCGGAGGCCTGATACCCGTCTTCTATCCCTGGAGGCCTGGCACCCGTGATCTGCGCTGCCACGTACGCCGGCGAACCCCATATGTCTGAGCAATCCAATAACAAGAAGTTGCTAAATGAAAATGGTCCGTGTGTCTTTGTCCGCAAACGATAGCGTAAATCCCCGCCGGGCATAGCCTATATAGAAACCACTGCCTGGAAACTGTGGGGTCGGTCCGAAGCGACATCGGGAGCATACGTGCATTTATAGAAGAAGGTAAATATGACCCTGTCCGGGTGTCGCCCAGCATAGAACCCACTGCCTGGGAACTGCGGGGTCGGTCTGAAGCGACATTGCGAGCAGCATGTACGAGAGTAAGGCCTAGCCATGGTTATGCAACCTGCGAGCAGGAGCGAGGACCGTTACCCCCGGGCCCAGGCACACCAACCCCACAGGAGCGAGGACCGTTACCCCCGGGCCCAGGCACATAAAACCTGCATAGTCCAGCTAAGAACGCTGTGCCCATACTCGCCCCATCTGCGCTGCCACGCACGCCATCAAACCGCATATGATCCCGCACAAAGAAGTAGTAAAAAGAAGAGCTGATCCGTGTGCCATCGTCCGCATGGAATATCGTAATCCCTACCGGGCATTAGCCAGCTAAGAACGCTGTGCACGGACTCGCCCCAAAAGGTATGAGCGGAGCAAGAGGATAATTAGAAGGATCCGGATGGATTAAAACCAAACTTGCCCGAGAACCGGGGATAACGGTCACCGAGCACCCCTGCGTCTTAACAGCCACCAGCCCGGCGAGCAAGATGCTCGGAGGAGCCTGCGACGACGACCAGCCTTGTCGTCGGGCCTTTTATAGATCAAGCACGAGGACCTTTACCCCCGGGGCTCGGGCAATAAAGAGCTCACAACAATATTCTTTACGGAGTGAATGCTACTTCCATGCGGTCCGGGCTAGTCCCGGAAACTCATGGTAAGCTCGTACACGCCGGAGGACACGGACCTCTCGATGTCGAAGCCGGCTTCCTCGAAGAGGTGCATCATCGGCTTGTTCTCAGCCAGGACCTCGGCGGTAAAACCGTGCAGGCCCTGGCGTTTGGCCATTTGGGTCAGGTAGTTGAGCAGCTCCGTTCCTATACCCCGGTTCTGGAACTCGTCCTTTACCACGAAGGCTACCTCCGCATGGTGCGTACCGGTGTTGATGCTGTATTGGCCCAACCCTACCAGGGTCTCTTTATCGTCTTCCTCGAGGAATGCCAGGATCACTATCTCCTGCGTATAGTCTATGACCACGAATTCCTGCAGACGGTCGTGGGGCATATCCTGGCGAGTGGAGACGAAACGGCGGTAGAGGCTCTTGTCGGAGAGGGAGTAGAAGAAATCCTTGAGAATGGGCTCGTCACTTATCTTCACCGGCCTGAAGAGTACCTCTACCCCGCTCTTGGTGCCGCGGAATTGTTCCAGCTCCTCGGGGTATTCTCCGGATTTGCCGGGTATGAAGGCCTGGTCCTTGTAGATCATGTTGTTGCGCTTGGCCTCGTCGATGAGCCAGGGCCTGAACTTGGGATCCGCGATGGCGATGAGCTCCATGGCCCTCTCCCTGACGTTCTTGCCGTGCAGGTAGGCAATGCCGTATTCGGTCACCACGTAGTGTACGTCGCCCCGGCTCAAGGTAACCCCCGCCCCTTCCCGTATCATGGGCAGGATTCTCGAGACCTCGCCCTGCTCCGCCGTGGAAGGCAGTGCCAGGATGGTCTTGCCGCCGGTGGCCATCACGGCTCCACGCATGAAATCCGCCTGACCGCCTATTCCGCTGTAGAACACTTTGCCCAGGGATTCCGCCGAGGCCTGCCCGGTCAGGTCTATCTCAAGGGCGCTGTTGATGGCGGTCATGTTCCTCTGTTGGGCGATGATAAGGGGATTGTTGGTATAGTCGATGGTCCTGAACTCGATGCTGGGATTGTCGTCCAGAAACTCGTAGGTCTCGGCACACCCCATGCAGAAAGTCGCCACCGTCTTGCCGCGGTCCAGCGTCTTCATGCTGTTGTCGACAATGCCTTTCTTGATCAGGTTGACGATGCCGTCGCTCACCAGTTCTGTATGCACTCCCAGGTGCCTTCTGTCCCCGAGGTTCGCCATGATAGCGTTGGGTATGCTGCCGTATCCCACCTGGATGGTGTCCCCGTCCTCCACCAGGCGGGCCACATACTTTCCGATCTGGTCGGCCAGCTCGTCCGATATCGTGGGCCTGTACTCGAGGAGAGGCTCGTTGAAGTAGAGGATATAGTCTACGTCATCTACATGGATAAAGGTGTCGCCGTGCACACGGGGCATGAACGAGTTCACCTGGCAGATCACGAGGGCTGCCTTTTCCACCGCCGCCTTGGTTATATCGACGCTGACACCCAGGCTCATGTAACCGTTACGGTCGGGGGGAGATGCCTGCACCAGGGCGACGTCTATGGGAATGAACCCCCGCTGAAATAGGTCGGGTACCTGCGAGAGAAAGATTGGCGTATAGTCGGCCAGACCCTCGTTTACCGCCTCCCTGGTGTTGTCGCCGATGAAGAAGGAGTTGTGCCGGAAGTTGCGCTCGAATTTCTCGTTGGCATAAGGGGCCACACCGAGGGTCCATACATGGAAGACCTCGGCGTCGAATACCGACTTGGGATGGGTTGCAACGTATTCCGCCAACAAATTAACCAGCTGCTGGGGTTCGCCGCATCCGGTTCCTATGAAGAGATGCGCTCCGCGACGGATCTTCTCGAACACGCGTTGCTCAGGAACGAATTTGTCGGGATAGCGTTGCTGCATCTCCGTCATGATGCGCTGTGTACGTTCCATGCCTGCTTTCCTCCCTGATATGACGATATGCGCCAGCCGTGCCAGCCCTTATCCCGGTTGAAGGCTCCGGTACGCTGCTGGCCCGGTTCCGTTTCCTACTACGATTCTACCAGTAGTATGCCCCGGGAAAGCGATATAATTGATGTCTTTTTCCCTGCGGCCAAGCCGTAATGATCTTTCTCTACTCCATAATGACTGCGGATGACCGTAAATGGTAAACCGCGTGGGCTATGGTCAGGCGCAATGCGCGGAAATATAAATGCGGCCGGATCTCTTGATGATCCGGCCGTAAATGCTATCCGCTCAAATGGTCTCTACTTCAGCCGGGTTAAAGGTCCTCCGGCCTCTTGTAGGCCTCCTTTTCTCCCATGGGCCATATGGGTAGAACGGTCCTGCCGAACATCTCGTTCAGGTTCTCCGCCATGGCCAGGTAAAGGGCAGCGAAACCGGTGAATAGCCCGATGATCCCCGAGACTACCATGAGGCCTTCTCCAGCCGCGATCTCGGCCCAGTTGCATATGGCCAGAAGGAAGAAGAGCACGGTCAAGGTCACGAAGACGAACTGCAGCACGCGGTTGACCTTGAAGGTCCCAAAGGTCATGAACAGCGTGAAGATGCCCCACAACAGGAGGTACCAGGCAAGGCCTTCGGTATGCACCAGGGTGCCCAGTTCCCACCTGCCGCTGGCTATCACCGCGAAGACGAGGCTGATCCAGAAAGTGCCGTAGGCGATGAAGGCCGTGGTGCCGAAGGTGTTGCCCTTCCTGTATTCCATGATGCCCGCGATGACCTGGGCGAGACCTCCCACGAAGAAGCCCAGCCCCATGATGGCGGTGTCGAAATCATTGATGATTCCCACGTTGTGCAGATTGAGCAGCATCGTGGTGAGACCGAAACAAGTCAGCCCCAGGACCGCCGGATTGGCTAGTTTGACGTCATCTGCCATTGCTCACACTCCTTTTCTCCCTGCTTTGCCACTACCTTACTGCGTACTAGGTATTTCTCTACTTCATTAATTGCTTGTTTCCCTCGATGAGAGAATCGACTACCGACGGGTCCGCCAGGGTGCTGGTGTCGCCTAGGGTATCCGATGTCCCTTCCGCGATCTTGCGCAGGATCCTGCGCATGATCTTGCCGCTGCGGGTCTTGGGAAGGGATGGCGTGAAGTGGATGATGTCTGGCGTTGCGATGGGCCCGATCTCCTTGCGGGTATGGGCCACCAGGGCCTTCCTGACCTCATCCTCGTCGAGGCCTTCATACTCGGCCTTGAGGGTTACGTAGGCATAGATGCCCTGACCCTTGATGTCATGGGGCATGCCCACCACGGCTGCCTCGGAGACGTACTCGTGGCTCACCAGCGCGCTCTCCACCTCGGCGGTTCCGATACGGTGTCCGGAGACGTTGATCACGTCGTCGATGCGGCCCTGCAGCCAGTAGAATCCGTCTGCGTCGCAGCGGCAGCCGTCACCGGTCACGTAGAGTCCGGGGAACATGGTCCAATAGGTGTTGATGAAGAGCTCGTGATTGCCGTATACGGTGCGCATCATGCCCGGCCAGGGCTTGCGTATGCACAAGAAACCGCTCTCGTCCGCCTCGACCTTCTGGCCGTCCTGGTTGAGGATGACCGGGTCCACCCCGAAGAAGGGGAAGCTCGCGGATCCGGGCTTCATGGGCGTCGCGCCGGCCAGGGGGGTGATGAGGATTCCCCCCGTCTCCGTCTGCCACCAGGTGTCCATGATGGGGCAACGTCCCTCTCCGATATGGTCGTAGTACCACAACCACACCTCGGGGTTTATTGGCTCTCCCACCGTACCGAGCACCCTTAGGGATGACAGGTCGGCGGTGTTCGTCCACTCCTCCCCTTCCCTCATGAGGGAGCGTATGACGGTAGGAGCGGTATAGAAGACGGTTACCTTGTATTTCTCCACTACCTTCCAGAAACGGTCCGGCTTGGGGTAGGTGGGAACGCCCTCGAACATGACCTCGGTGAAGCCGTTGGCCAGGGGGCCGTAGACGATGTAGCTGTGTCCGGTCACCCAGCCGATGTCCGCCGTGCACCACCAAATATCGTCCTCGTGGATGTCGAAGATCCATTTCAGAGACAGGGAGGTGTGCAGCAGATAGCCGGCGGTGGTATGGAGCACGCCCTTGGGCTTTCCGGTGCTGCCGCTGGTATAGAGGATGAAGAGGGGGTCTTCCGCATCCATCTCCTCGGGCTGGCATTCGGCCGTGATGTCCGGCGCCGCGGTCTCCTCGTGCCACCAGTAATCCCGCCCGGAGGCCATCTCCACGTCGACGCCCGCGTGCTTGACCACGAAGACGTTCTCAACGCCCGGGCACTCCTCCAGTGAGGCATCGGCGTTCTTCTTCAACGGCACCGTCTTGCCGCTGCGGTAGCCGGCGTCGGAACATATAAGGGTCTTGCAGTCGCTGTCCAGAATACGGTCCCGCAGGGCGTCGGAGGAGAACCCTCCGAAGACAACGCTGTGGATGGCTCCGATACGGGCACAGGCCAGCATGGCGATGGGGAGCTCGGGGATCATGGGAAGATAGATGCATACGCGGTCGCCCTTCTTCACGCCGTGCTTTTTTAGCACGTTGGCGAACTTGCTGACCTCCTCCAGAAGCTGTCCGTAGGTATAGGTCCTTCCCTCGCCGGGCTCGTCGGGTTCCCAGATGATGGCCACGCGGTCAGCTTTTCCGGCGTTGACATGCCGGTCGAGGCAGTTGTAGGAGACGTTGAGCTTGCCGCCACCGAACCAGGTGCAGATGCATTCCTCCGGTTCCCAGCTGTAGACGGTATCCCATTTCTTGTACCAGTCGAGCGTTTCCGCCATCTCTGACCAGAAGGAATCCGTCTCCTCGATGGAACGCTTGTGCATCTCCCTGTACTTGTCGACGCTCTTTATGTAGGCGTTCTTTGATAATTCCTCGGGTGGGTAAAGGATGGTCCTCTTGTCGGTCTCAGCTGCATCATGCTGTGTCATTTTCTGTCTCCTTTCATGCAAAGGGGGCGACCTCATCAGGCCCCCCTCCCCTGTTACAGATGTAGTGCGAATAGCTTCATCCAAGCATGAAATTATAACATAATTTTCCCGTTTGGTGTAATTAAATCCGGAATGCCGAAAAAGTGTTCTTATAACGTCCGCTATCTCAGGACATCGCCTTACGCCTGACCTCTTCTACGATATACTTCGGAGTGGACGCTCCGCCTAATATGGACAGGTGGTTCACGCCCTCCAGAAGGGAGACGTCCAGTTCATCGGCGGTCTCTATCTTGATGGTGCGAGTGCCGGCGGTCTCGCATATCTTGCGCAGAAACTCGGTGTTGGAGCTGTTCCTGCCGCCCAGGACCAACACGAAATCCGAAAACAGTGCGAGCTGTAAAGCCTCGGTCTGGCGCGCCAAAGTGTTGCGGCACAGGGTGTTGATTACCTTCAACTCCAGCAACTCCCTGATGAGCTCGGGTACCTCGTTTATAAGCCCGTCTACCAGGCTGCGGAACATGAACAGGTCCACCGTGGTCTGGGCGATGAGGCCTACCTTGCGTACCCTGCGGGCTCGCTCCTCCCACCACTGTTTGAGCTCGTGGGTTTCCTTGATCACCACTGCCTGGCCGTTGATATGCCCCAGGATCGCCTTGACCTCGGGGTGGTCGGCGTTTCCGATGATAAAGAGCTTGTACCCTTCACCCACCAGCCGCATGGCGGCTCTCTGCGCCTTTTTAACCGTGGGGCAGGTAGCGTCAACCAGGTTCACGCCGCGGTCCAGAAGAAACTCCGTGAGTTTCGGGGGCGTGCCGTGCGACCTTATCACCACGTTACACCCCCCCAGATAATAATCCTGCAGCTCGTCTATATCGTCGGGAAGTATCTCCAGGCCTCTATCCTGCAGCTCGCGTACAACCTGTGGATTGTGGATTATGGGCCCCAGCGTATAGACCTTGCCGGCTCTCTGGTCAAGGATACCTTCGGCGATCTTGATGGCCCGCTTTACCCCGGGGCAGAAACCCGCGTATTTGGCTACCGTTATCTCCATGACCTCTCCCTCTCGTAAAACAACATCTATTATACGCATCCAGCGTCCGCACGAAACGCCGGCTCACGGAATATTATCGGGCGCGGGGGACGGCACCCGCAGGGCCTTCTGGCCGCAGGGAACAACGCCAGTTGACGAAGTCGGATCGTTGCGACCTGGCGATGTCTGCAAAGCGAGCAAGAGCGGGCTTGCCGCCGGGTCCTGATGCTTCAACGCCTCATCCTCATGATACCCCTGTCAGATGGGCCTCAGGCGCAGCTCCTTGAGTTGATCGGGATAAATGGCATCTGGGGCACCGCTGAGAAGATCCGCACCCGACTGTGTCTTGGGAAAGGCTATGACGTCCCGGATGGATTCCCTGCCCGCCATGAGCATGACGATGCGGTCGAGACCGTAGGCTATTCCGCCGTGGGGCGGAGGCCCGTAATTGAATGCCTCCAGGAGGAAGCCGAACTTCTCCTGCGCCTCCTGCTGCGAGAGGCCAAGCAGGCGGAAGACGCGGTCCTGCAGCCCGGGATCGTGGATACGTATGCTCCCGCCCCCCAGCTCGATGCCGTTGAGGACCATGTCGTAGGAGTCGGAGGTCACTTCCAGCGGTCGCTCCTCCAGGTAATCCAGGCTGTCTCGCGAAGGGCTGGTGAAAGGATGGTGGTTGCTCTTGTACCTCTTCTCCTCCTCGTCCCAATCGAAGAGGGGGAAATCGGTCACCCAGACGAAGGAAAACCTCTTCCCTGGTGCCGGAGAGTAGCGACGCGTGCAGTAGTCCCTCATACCGGCCAGGATGGGGTCCGTTTCCCTGCCCCCCGCCGCAAGGATGATGACCTCGCCCTCAGCCAGTCCCACCTCCTTCACCAGGTCAGATATCTCGCCCTCGCTCAGAAATTTGGCTACCGGCGATCTCAACCCCTCACCCTCGCGCACCGCCCACACCAGGCCGGAGGCGCCAAGCCGCTGGGCTTCTTCCACCATACCGTCAAGCTCGCGTCGCGGTGGGGCCGAGAGACCTTCCACCCTGAGGCCGCGTACCCTGCCGCCGCCATCCAGTGCGGAGCGGAATACCTTGAAACCGCTGGTCGTGAAGATACCGGATAGATCCATTATCTCCGTGGCGAAACGTGTATCCGGCCGGTCGGTAGCGTAACGGTCCATGGCCTCATGCCAGGTCATACGCGGGAACGGGATTTCCAGTTCAATGTCTAGTGTCTCGCGGAAAAGGTGTGCGAACATCTCGTCCATGAGGGAGATGATATCCTCGGGCTGGACGAAGGACATCTCCAGGTCTATCTGGGTGAACTCCAGCTGGCGGTCCGCACGCATGTCCTCATCACGGAAGCAACGCGCGATCTGGTAATAGCGGTCGAGTCCGGCCACCATCAGCAATTGCTTCAGTATCTGGGGCGACTGCGGTAGGGCATAGAACTTGCCCGGTTGCAGGCGCGAGGGCACCACGAAATCCCGCGCTCCCTCCGGCGTGCTCTTGGTGAGTACAGGCGTCTCGATCTCCAGGAATCCCCGGGAAGAGAGGAAGCTGCGTACCTCGCCCGTCACGCGGCTGCGCATGATGAGGGAATCGCGCAGGTCCGGCCGGCGTATATCGAGATATCGGTAACGCAGGCGCAGGGCCTCGTCCACGTCCGAATCCTCTTCGATCTCGAAGGGAGGGGTAAGGGACGCGGAGATGATGGTGAGTTCGTCCGCCATCACCTCGACCTCCCCCGTGGGGAGCTTGGGGTTGATTGATTCCTCGGGGCGGCCCCTCACCACGCCGCGGCAGGAGAGCACGTATTCGCCCCTCACATCGCCGGCGGTCTCGTGCGCCTCCTTGCTTATCTCGGGATTGAACACCACCTGCACCAGCCCGGTAACATCGCGTATATCGATGAAGATGACCCCGCCGTGGTCGCGTCGCCTCTGCACCCATCCGTTCAGGATGACCTCCCGCCCGATGTCCTCGCGGCGCATGGTGCCGCAGTAATGCGTGCGCTTGCTCCAGTGTTCCTCTTTCATATCCTTCCATTCCTCATACACCGCGCGTGGGCATCCACCGCTCCAGGTGCCTGATAACCGTCTCCACCAGGTCGCTTTCCTCTACGCGCTCCTGACTTCCCTCCAACATCTCCCTCAGGGTATAGTAGCCCCCAGCCATCTCATCCTCACCTATGATCACGCTGAGGGCGAAACCACCGCGATCCGCCTCGCGCATCTGGGCCTTGGGGCTGCGCAACAGGTGGTCCAGGTCAACGCGTATTCCCGCCTTGCGCAGCTCGTACGCGGCCAGGAATGCCTTGCTGCGTGCTTCATCCCCGATGGCCATGATGTAGATCCCCGCATCCTCGCCCGGCTCCAGTCGCGGACCGGCCAGCATCACCCGCTCCATGCCGATGGAGAAGCCCGTGGCCGGCGTCGGTTTTCCTCCCAGTTCCCCGATGAGATCGTCGTACCTTCCTCCGGCTGCTATTGCGTTCTGCCCACCCGCCTTCGGGTCCTGGAACTCGAACACCGTGCGGGTATAGTAATCGAGTCCGCGCACCAGCCGGCCGTCCATGCGGAAAGCGACCGAGGCGGCCTCCAGGAGTGCTATGACCTCGCGGTAATGCTCCCGGCATGCCTCACACAGGAATCCCTCCAAGCCGGGGGCTCCCGCTATTATCCCGGCGCAGCCCTCCACCTTGCAGTCCAG
Source organism: Actinomycetota bacterium (assembly GCA_016931915.1). Lineage (GTDB taxonomy): Bacteria > Actinomycetota > Geothermincolia > Geothermincolales > RBG-13-55-18 > SURF-21. Next base: position 12,507 of record JAFGDU010000015.1, on the reverse strand, counting down.
TACGCGCAGGGGATTCTCAACCGCGCGTCGCCTGCAATCCCTGCATAGCGATGCCTTGTTCTGCGCAAGATATTCTTTCAGTGCCTCGATGTAGCCAGGACGGCAGGCGGCGTCACCGACGCTGTTGATGACCAGATCAGTCCCTATCCCCAGGAGCGAGAAGAACTCGCTGCATACCAGTATGACCTCTGCGTCCGCGCTGGGATGAGGCGAACCGATGAGCTCGATCCCCAGCTGCCGGAACTGGCGGTAGCGCCCCGCCTGCGGTCGCTCGTGGCGGAACATCGGCCCCTGGTAATAGAGTTTTACCGGCAATCCAGCCTTGTCCATATGGTGCTGTACGAACGCGCGTGCAACTCCCGCCGTAGCCTCGGGGCGCAGGGTAAGGCTGCGGCCGCCCTTGTCCTCGAAGGTAAACATCTCCTTCTGTACGATATCCGTTCCCTGGCCGATGCCGCGCGCAAACACCTCAGTGTACTCCATGACCGGCAGCATTATCTCGCGATAGCCGTAGGAACGTAAGAGAGCGGTCCCCTTGCCCGCCACCTCACGCCACTTACTGCTTTCGGGCGGGAGAATGTCCATGATCCCCTTGGGGGCTTTGATCTCCAAAAACCCTTCCTTTCCTGTCCCCGATCTACTCCGACCCCGTACGGGCCGAGCTCAAACCCCTGAGAAAGGGATTGTGTACCCTCTCCTCTCCCAGGGTGGTCTCCGGGCCATGCCCGGGCAGTATACGCGTATCGTCGGGCAGGTCCCACACCTTCTCCTTCACCGCGCGTAGCAGCCCCTGCAGCGAGCCCCCGCGCAGGTCGGTCCTGCCGATGGAGCCCTGGAAGATGAGGTCCCCGCAGAAGAGATACCCCGGCAGATAGAAGCTGACACCACCCGGCGTATGCCCCGGGGTATGCAGCACCTCCAGGATCACATCCCCGACCTCTACCTTCTCGCCGTCCTCCAGGAACCGCACCTGGCGTGGGCGCGTCGCCATGACCCCTCCCGCCAATCCTATGAGCTTGGTGCGCGGGCTGGCCAGGGCTCCGGCGTCCGCCTCGTTTATATACACCGGGGCTCCCACCGCATCGCTCAACGGCCCGGCTCCGGCCATATGATCCACGTGGCCGTGTGTGCAGAGGATCCCCACGCAGTCGAGTTCCGCTTTATGCAACCTGGAGACGATGGTCTTTATCTCGCCCGCCGGGTCGATGACCACCGCAGGCCCGCGCTTGTCCGGGGCCAGGATGTAACAGTTCGTGGCCAGCATCCCTATGGTCATTCTCTCCAGTAACATCCCTTTTTCTCCTTAAAATATTGTGGACATTATAACCCTTATGTGCCCCGCATTATAAATACGCTTCCTGCGCGTGGACCGTGCCTGATAAACTCGACTCCTCCATCCACTCACCCACGCTTCTCGCAGCAGTACCGTAAATACCATTGCTCTCATGGTATATTTCGTCTCCCGCTGCATAATTCCATGCTTGCAGCACCGTAGAAGCGATGGTGGGTATGGTTTTCTATCCTCGACGCGATGGCTCATCCGGGCTAGCGGTCATGCCGTGGGGATTCCAGCATGATGGTGACCGGGCCGTCGTTTACCAGCTCTATCTCCATGTGCGTCTGGAATACACCTCTGGCAGGGGGAAATCCCTCGGCGGCAAAGAGCTCGCACGCCATCTCGTACAACATCTGAGCACGCTCCGGTTCCGCCGCTTGAACAAAGCTGGGCCGCCTGCCCTTACGCGTGTCTCCGTAAAGGGTGAACTGTGAGACCACCATGAGTTCCCCTCCCACCTCGGCCAGGGAAAGATTCAGCTTCCCCTCCGCATCGTCGAATATACGCAATCCCAATACCTTGCCCACGATGAAATCGACGTCCCTTTTATCGTCGTCGGCGGATACCCCAAGAAGCACCAGCAGTCCGGGGCCGGTACGCGACACCTCCCGCCCGTCAACCCTCACCGCGCAGCTTGATATCCTCTGGATCAGCGCCCTCATTCATGCCTCCGCAAAGCAGTAGTGGCTGAGATCACGGAGCCGGCGTCCACGTCATCCTCCCCGGCACGATGCGGTAAGCATTGTACACCGAGTCCACCTGGCGGATATTGCGCAGTATGTCCTCCAGGTGCGCGATATTCGAGAGCTCGAAGACGAAGCGGCTGACGTTGACATTCTCGCGGTTGATATTCATGGTCGCCGAGAGGATGTTGACGTGATACTCTCCCATGATGGTGGTGATGTCCCGCAGCAGCCTGGGCCGGTCCATGGACTCCACGCATATCTCCACCTGGAAGGACGTGGGCTGTTCGGTATCCCAACTGACATCGATCTTGCGATAGTCCTGCTCCGCCATGTGGGTAGCGTTGGGGCAGTCGGCGCGGTGGACCGAAACCCCACGTCCCCTGGTGACGAAACCAACGATGTCGTCGTAGGGCACGGGGTTGCAGCAGTGAGCTATGCGCACCAGCACGTTGTCGACTCCCTCCACCTTGACCCCCTTGGTGTATGCAGGCGGGCGACGGCGCCGGCGTGGCGTGGCGACCTCCTCGGCGGGCTTCTGCTCCTCAGGCCCCAGGCGGGCGGTGAGATGGTTGACCACCTGCAGGGCCGAGGTCTTTCCCGCCCCGATGCTGGCGTAGAGATCGTCCAGGGCCACGAAACTGTACTCCTCGCGGGCGATCTCGTTCAGCATGCCCGAGCTCATTATCTTCTGGACGGGCAGACGCGATTTACGCATCTGCTTCACCAGGACCTCCTTGCCCTCCTGTACATCCTCCACCCGCCTTTCCTTGGTAAACCACTGTCTTATCTTGTTCTTCGCCCGCGTCGTCTGCACGATGTTCATCCAGTCCTTGGAGGGCCCGGGGGATGTCTTGGAGGTGATGATGGAGACTATATCGCCGTTGCGCAGCTTGTATTCCAGGGGGACCAGGCGGTCGTTGACCTTTGCCCCCACGCAGCGGTGGCCTATCTCGGTATGGATGGAGTAAGCGAAGTCGATGGGAGTAGACCCGCGCGGCAGGTCTATCACGTCGCCCTTGGGCGTGAAGACGAATACCTCGTCCTCGAAGAGGTCGATCCTCAGGCTCTCCATGAACTCTCGGGGGTCCTCCAGGTCCCGCTGCCATTCCACGATGCGCTTTATCCACGCCAGCCTCTCGCGGATGCGGTCCTGCGAGCGCTGCGCTTCCTTGTAACGCCAGTGGGCGGCGATGCCGTATTCGGCCGTATGGTGCATATCTTCGGTGCGTATCTGTATCTCCATGGGCCTGCCCTGTGGGCCTATGACCGTGGTGTGCAGGCTCTGGTAGATGCCGAAACGGGGTTTGGCGATGTAATCCTTTATGCGGCCCGGCACGGGATGCCACAGGGAATGCACGATCCCCATCACCGTGTAGCAATCCTCCTTGGAGTTGACGATGATGCGCACGGCGAAGAGGTCGTAGATCTCGTCGAACTGTTTGCCCTGCTCCTTCATCTTGGAAAAGATGCTGTAGTAGTGCTTCACCCGGCCGCCTATCTCTGCCTTTACGTGCGACTGCTTGAGCTGCGCCTGCAGCTCCCCCTCCACCAGCCGCATGTATTCCTCGCGCTCGGGTCCGCGCTGGTTGACCATCTGCACGATCTCCTGGAAACGCAGGGGATAGAGGGTGGCGAAGGAGAGGTCCTCGAGCTGCCACTTCAGTTGGGATATACCCAGGCGGTGGGCCAGGGGTGCGAATATCTCCAGGGTTTCCCGGGCCTTCTCGCGCTGCTTGTCCTCTGAGAGATGGCCGATGGTCTTCATGTTGTCCAGGCGGTCCGCGAGCTTGATGATGACCACCCTTATATCGCGGGCCATGGCCACAAACATCTTGCGGAAATTCTCGGCCTGATGTTGCTCGCGGTTGGCGAAGGAGATACGATCCAGCTTTGTCACCCCGTCGATGATCTCCGCCACTTCGGATCCGAACTTCTCCTTCACGTCCTCCAGCGATATCTCCGTATCCTCCACGACATCGTGTAGCAATGCCGCTGCGAGCGTCGTCTCGTCCATCTGCATGTCCGCAAGTATGTGCGCTACCCCCAGGGGATGGAGTATGAATTCCTCCCCGCTGCGGCGCATCTGTTGTGCATGATGCGTACGCGCGAACTCGTAGGCTTCCCGGATGATCCGGGTCTCCACCTTGCCGTTATATGACCTCACCTTCTGGATGAGCGAGTCTATATTCTGCGGCAATGTCGCTCCTCCCGCGATCCCTCTGCGCATGCCGGCTCTATATTTGATACTGCCACATTAGTGGCAAGGATGACTACTGTCATCGTGATCGCCGGCCGAACGGTATCCTCGCATAGTGCTACCTTTTCGCCGCGTATGCTCGGTATTTATATCGGGGGGTCGTACGATCACGGCGTCCAGGGAACGGATTTCAAGAGTTGCGATTAAGCCTGGCGGTTTTACTTCTTTTTCTTCTTCTTCTTTTTCTTGCCGCCGCTGGGACCCTTGGTAGTGGTCTTTTTACGCTGTGCCGGGGAAGCTCCCTTCGAAGCGGCGGGCTTGGATGCCGGTTTCGGTTTTTCCTTCTGCGCCTCCGGTTTCGCTTGCATGGTTTCCTCTGCCGCCTGCTTCTGCTGCTCGGCCTCGGCGGCCTTTTCCCCACCCGCACCTGCGGCCGCCGGCTTGGGCTTGGCGACGAGGATGGCTTCCCGCGCCCCCTTTGCCTCCACCTTCTCGCGCATCGCCACGTAGCGTGGCTCCCTCTCCTTCCATATAGCCAGCAGCGGAGAGGCGATGAAGATGGATGAATACGCTCCCAGGAAAACTCCCAGGAAGAGGGCAAAGGCGAAGTCCTTGAGGGTATCGCCGCCGAAGATGAGGATGGTGATGATGGGCAGCAGCGTGGTGAGGGTGGTGCCGATGGAGCGCATGAGGGTCTGGTTTACGCTCTCGTTGACGATGTCCGCGTAGGATATCCTCCCCGAGCGGGCCAAGAGGTTGGCGTTCTCCTCCACGCGGTCGAAGACGACGATGGTGTCATAGAGGGAATAACCGAGTATGGTCAGGAACGCGATGACGGTGACCGGCGTCACCTGCCTCCCGGTAAGCGCATATATGCCGATGGTGATCAGGGTGTCGTGGATGAGGGCGATGATGGCCGTCACCGCCATCTTGAACTCCAGGCGCAAGGTGATGTAGATGAGGATGACCACGAGGAAGACTGCCAGGGCGATGAGCGCCTTCCTGCTTACCTCGCGGCCCCACTCCGAGCCTACCTGCTCCTCCTGCAGGACCTCCTCTATGCCGTAGCGCGCATCTATCTCCTCCGTCACCGCATCGATGGTGTCCTTGCGAGCCTGGCTCTCCTCGATATAGGGCATGCGCAGGATCAGAATGGGCCCATCGTCGGTGTCTCCGACCTGGACTATTGTCTGGTCAAGGCCCTGGTCGGCGTACTCTCCGAGGATGCCACGTACCTCCTCCACGTCCGCAGCTTCATCCAGCCGCACCTTGAGCAGATAACCGCCTTTGAACTCGATCCCCAGGTTTACCCCCATGGTGAAGAGGACCGCGAGGGAGAGGACGATGAGCGTGGCCGAGAAGGCGAACCAGTAGAGGTTGGGGGGCTTGACAGCACTGGAGCCGATGAGGTTGAACTTCACCTCCCTGGCCCTTATAAACATCAGGACTCACCCCCCAGCACCTCACGTCCCACTCCCACGAAGCGCGGCTTGTTGTAGACCTCGAGGCGCGAGAGGAGATAGACGGTTGGGTGGGTGAAGAAATAGGAGATGACCACGTCCAGTATAGTGGCTATGCCCAGGGTGAAAGCGAAACCCTTCACCGAACCCATGGCCAGTATCCACAGGATAAAGGCGGTGATGAAGGTTGCGGTATCGGCCGCGATGATGGTGCGGAAAGCCGACTTGTACGCGCGGTCGGCGGAGGAACGCAAGGTCTTGCCGTCGCGTACCTCCTCCTTGAGGCGCTCGAAGTAGACCACGCTGGAATCGGCCGAGATACCGATGGAGACCACGATACCGGCTATCCCCGCCAGGGTCAGCTTCCAGTCGATGATCTGCCCCAGCAGGCAGACGATTCCGTATACGAAGAGCCCGAAGACTATCAGGGCCAGGGTGGTCACGAATCCCAGGCCGCGATAGATGGAGATCATGAACAGGACGACCAGTATGAGCCCCAGGATACCGGCTATGAGTCCCTGGCGCAGGGAGTCGCGCCCCAGGGTCGCGCTGATGTTCTCCACCAGCGGGTCCGGCTCGAACTCCACCGGCAGGGCACCTATCTTCAGCACCAGGGCTAGATCCCTGGCCTCCTCGCGGGTGAAGTCGCCGGTGATCTCACCGTTGCCCTCGGTTATGGGCTCGTTTACGTTCGGGTATGACTCGAGCTGATAGTCCAGTACTATCGCCAGCTGCTTGCCCTGTAGCTCGGTGGTCAGCTCTCCGAACTGCTGCGATGCCTCGTCCGTCAGGTCGAAGACGATGCGATAACCTGCGTTCTCCTCGTCGACGGCCGCATCCGCCGAGGCGATGATATCTCCGGTAAGACGGGTGGGTCCCATGCGTACCTTGAGCTCCTCCCCGTCCGGCCCTTCCTTGGTGAGCACGATCTCCTGGTCCTTGAGAGCCTGGTAGGTCTCCAGCTCGTTGGGGTCGGGTATGGTGACCTCGGTGGTATCGTAATTCTCGTCTCCCGGTGCCAGCACCTCCAGCACCTCGCGGAACTGCAGCTGTGCCGTGCTGCCGATGATGGAGAGTACCCTCTCGGTATCCTGGATGCCGGGTATCTGTACCAGGATGCGGTTATCGCCCTGTGCGGCGACTACCGGCTCGGCCAGCCCTAGGGCATCGACGCGGTTGCGTACGATGTCCGCGGCTTTCTCGATCTGGTCCTTATCGGCTTCCCCGAGCGCCTGCAGGGTCACGCTCACCCCTCCCTCCAGGTCCAGCCCGAGTTTGGGTGATAGCCCGTAGATGATAATAAAAGCATACATGACCATCAGTACTACGACTACGGACGCGATATATGCTACTGCTCTTCTTTTGTTCAAATCCCGCCTCCGCTTGCGTTCATGCGATCATCAACGATATGCCGCTTTTCTAGTTCGGCGCAAAGAGCTTGCGTACCTTCTCCAGGGCTGGTGCTCTCCCGTGCCTGATGAGGATTATTGCCGTCGTGACGTCCTTAGGCGATACGGGCTCAAGAAAGCCTGCGATCGCCGATAACCCTCGCTCCTCCGCCTATTCCTCGTCCTTCGACGTATCCTCGGAAGACTCGGGTTCCTCGGCGGATTCCGCCTCTTCCTCTTCCCCGGGCTCCTCCGCTTCCTTCTCCGTCTCTTCCTCCGGCTCCTCGTGCTCGGCAAAGGTGCGCGCAATTGCGCTCTTGGCCACCCTCACCTCGACATCCTCGGAGATCTCCAGGAGCACGGTTTCCTCCTCGATCTCGGTTATGGTGCCATAGATGCCGGAGGAAGTCATGACATCGTCGCCCGTACGCAGATTGTTCATCAACTCCATCTGCTGTCTCATGCGCTTCTGCTGCGGCCTGATGAGCATGAAGTAGAATATAACGATCAAGCCCACGATGAGCAGTATGGACATTGTGCTCTCGTTCATCTCAACCTACCTTCCCATGATCTTCCTTGCGTATTCCCTCTTAATCCCCCGGGATGCGCTCGCTGTAGCCTCTCCATTCCTGGATTAACTGTACCATTCTACCAGCCTCGATTGCGGCTCTGCAATCGACCAGCAGACGCTGCATGAACACCAGATTGTGCCAGGTCAGGAGGCGGTGTCCCATTATCTCGTTAAGGCCGTGGAGATGGCGGAGATAAGCCCGCGTAAAACCTGCACATGCGGCACAGGTGCAATCCTCCTCCAGGGGCCGCAGGTCCCTCCGGTAGCGTGCATGGCGCAGGTTCATCCTTCCCTGCCGCGTCAAGGCGACGCCGTTGCGCGCCAGTCGCGTGGGGAGAACGCAGTCGAAGAGATCCATACCCAGCGCCACCGCCTCCACTAGGCCCTCGGGATCTCCGATACCCAGCAGGTGCCTGGGACTTGCCCCGGGCAGTATCCCGGCCTGCACCTCCAGGCACTCCAGCATGACCTCGCGGGGCTCCCCCACCGAGAGGCCCCCGATACCATAACCTGCGAAGTCCATGCTCGCCGTCGCCTCCGCGCTGCGTTCGCGCAGATCCCTGTGGGTCCCCCCCTGCACGATGCCGAAGAGTGCCTGGTCACGCAGGCTATGGGCGGCCAGGGACCTTTCAGCCCATCTCAAGGTTACCTCCACTGATCTCTCCACCTCGCCCCGGGATGCTGGATACGCGACACAGTGGTCCAGTATCAACGCGATGTCGGAGCCCAGGTCCTCCTGGGCCCTTATCGCCTTCTCCGGTGTAAGGAGATGTTCGCTGCCGTCATAGACGGAACGGAAGCGCACTCCTTCATCCGCCACCTCGAGGGTAGGCGAGAGGGAGAAGACCTGGAAGCCTCCGCTGTCGGTGAGAATGGGGCGCCCCCATGCCATGAAGGCGTGCAACCCCCCGGCCTCCTTTACCACCTCAGCACCGGGACGCAGGTAGAGGTGGTAGGTGTTGGCCAGGATCATCTCGTAGCCGATCTCCTCCAACTCCCAGGGGGCCATGGCCTTCACCGTTCCCCTCGTTCCCACGGGCAGGAACGCCGGCGTGAACACCTCGCCGCGGGCGGTTCGTATGCGGCCGGTCCTCGCCCTTGTCCCCGCATCTCGTTCCATGATCTCGAAGGCGAACATCTCACCGCTCTCCGTATTCTCTCCAGCCATGTGCATAGTGAAAATAACACGCGTCCCCGAAGCTCAGAAAGCGGTAACGTTCCTCTACCGCCCGGCGGTAGGCCTCCATGACCAGCTCCCTGCCGGCAAAGGCGCAAATGAGCAGCAGCAGGCTGGAACGGGGCATATGGAAATTGGTCAACATGCAGTCCACTACCTGGAAACGGAAACCCGGATAGATGAAGAGATCGGTGGGACCTCGCTTCGGAGATACCTCACCTCCTTGCGACGCGCTCTCGAGGGCCCGCACCACCGTTGTCCCCACGGCCACTATCCTGCCTCCCTCGCGTCGGGTGGCGTTTATCTTCTCGCAGTCACCGGCACCCAGGACCATTTCCTCTCTATGGATGCGGTGTTCCTCAACCTCATCCACCTCTATGGGTCGGAAGGTATCGAGACCTACGTCCAGGTTCAGGAAGGCCAGTCTTATCCCTTTTCTCTCCAGCATATGCAGGGTAGAACGTTCGAAATGAAGACCGGCGGTGGGCGCGGCTGCCGATCCCGTCTCGCGGGCGTAGACCGTCTGGTACCTCTCGGGATCTGATAATTCTTCCTTAATATAAGGGGGAAGGGGGACTTCCCCCAAGGCCTCTACCGCAGCCTCCACGGCTTCCGGCCCGCCGGGAGCCAGGCTGAGGCGTATCTCTCCCCTTTCCCCTTTTTCGATCACCTCCGCCTCCAGCTCGCCGCCTATGCTTATACGGGTTCCGGGGCGCAGCCGGCGGGCGGGGCGAGCCAGTGCATCCCAGGTCCCATCCTCCCTGCTGGCGAGCAACAACAGCTCTACCTCTCCCCCGCTATCCCTCTTGCGTCCTCGCAGACGCGCGCGTCGCACGCGGCTGCGGTTGAAAACCAGGCAATCCCCGGCTTCGAGGTACGATGTGAGCTCTGGGAAGCGCCGGTGCTCGATCCTCCCGCTGTCACAGTCCACCACCAGGAGACGCGAGCCCTCACGCTTCTCTGCCGGGCGTTGGGCGATGAGCTCGGCGGGGAGATGGTAGTCGAAGAGTCCCACGCGCATGGGCGGTCAGTCACCCTTTTTTGCGGCGCGGCGCCCGCGGTCGTAACGTTCCCATTCGCTCAGCAGACAGCCGCAATAGGGCTGCGTGTACATGCCCCGCTCTCGAGCCGATGCGATGGCGTCGTAATACTCGTCCCTCCCGTCCCAGGAGACGAACTCAAGCCCCCGGCTGCGGCAGATGGACTTGCCCAGGAGGCCTACCATTTCGTGGTCCTGGTACGGGCTGGCGTAGAGGGTGGTGGTGATGGCCTCGTAACCTTCATCTAGGGCGATATCAGCCGCCTTGCGTAGGCGCAGCCGGTAGCAGAGTTCGCAGCGGCTCTCCTCCCTGTATGCCACCGCCCTTATCCATTCCTCGGGCTCGTAGGGGACCACGGTGTATGCCAGGCTCTCCTCGCCCATCAGGGCCTCGAAGCTCTCCAGCCGCCTGCGGTACTCGCGGAAGGGATGTACGTTGGGATTGTAGAAGAGGTAATGTGCCTCGTATTCCGGGGGCACGAAGATACGCAGCGTGGGTATGGCGCAGGGCCCGCAACAGGTGTCCACAATGATCCTGCGCAAAGGCATCACCTTTCCCGCGGCATCGGTTTGCAGCATCTCGATACGTCTTTGGCTGCAGCAAACTTGCCTAGAGATATCTCCATATGACCTTGTCCCGCATCTCAGAAGAGGGTGCCCCCACTCCCCTTGTCCAGGCCGAGGTGGCGGTAAGCGTTTTCCGTGGCTACCCTGCCGCGTGGAGTGCGCTGTATGAAGCCCACTTGCAGCAGGTACGGTTCGTAGACCTCCTCGATGGTATCGATCTCCTCTCCCACCGAGACGGCCAGGGTATTCACGCCGACCGGACCGCCACCGAATTTCTCGATGATGGTGGCCAGGATCATCTTGTCCACCTTGTCCAGGCCCATCTCGTCAACCTCGAAGAGGGAAAGCGCCTCGCAGCCCACCTCGTAGTCTATGGTCCCCTCGGCCCTGACCTGGGCGTAATCACGTACGCGGCGCAGCAGGCGATTGGCGATGCGCGGGGTGCCCCGCGAACGCCGTGCCAGCTCGCTCGCCCCCTTCTCGTCGATATCCACCGCCAGGATACGTGCCGAGCGCTGTATTATGGCTTTTATCTCGTCCCGGTTGTAATAGTCCAACCTGCTCTGTACTCCGAATCGTTCGCGCAGAGGCGAGGTCAGCAACCCCGCGCGTGTTGTGGCGCCTACCAGCGTGAACGAAGGCAGATCTAGCCTTATGGAGCGCGCGGCCGGGCCCTTGCCCACGACGATATCAAGCTTAAAATCCTCCATGGCGGGATAGAGCACCTCCTCCACCACGCGGTTGAGGCGGTGTATCTCGTCTATGAACAGCACGTCTCCCGGCTCCAGGTTGGTGAGGATGGAGGCCAGGTCGCCGGCGCGCTCCAGGGCCGGGCCCGAGGTCTGCTTGCATGCCACCCCCATCTCGTTGGCGATGATACCGGCAAGGGTGGTCTTCCCCAGCCCCGGTGGGCCGGAGATGATCACATGGTCCAGTGATTCCTTGCGCTCACGGGCTGCGGTGATGAATATCTCGAGGTGCTCGCGGATGCGGTCCTGTCCGATAAACTCCGATATCCAGCGGGGCCGCAGGGTGATATCGAACTCCTGCTCGTCCTCCCTCGCCTCCGGATCCAGCAGACGATCTTCTCCCACCTCCAGGTCTCCCGTTATCTCCTCACGGTCATCCTTCATCTCCACTCACTTGCCTTCCTTACGCATGTCTTCCCCGTGCGTTTCCGCATCGCCAGCATCTGCTTCTCCGCTGCTCCCACCCCTGCATGTATCTATGTGCTCCCCCCCAGCCGTTTGAGAGCATAGGTGATCATGTCCTCAACGCTGGGGTCGTCGGCTGCATAACCATCCAGGGCCTGGTTAGCCTCCCTGGTCGTATACCCCAGTCCCTTCAGTGCCTCGCGCGCCTCGCGCGCCAGGTCGCTCCCGTCAGGTCCTCCAATCGCGATGCCCAGCTCGCCGGCCAGGGGGGCCAGCTTGTCCTTGAGCTCCAGGATGATCCTCTGGCCGCTCTTCTTGCCTATCCCGGAGATCGCCGTGATGGAGTCCAGGTCCTCCGATGCGACGATGCGCACGAAAGCGTCTGGCGCGTAAGCCGAGAGAACCGCCAGAGCGACCTTGGGCCCGACGCCGGTGACGGCGATGAGTTTGAGGAAGATATCCCTCTCACCACGCTCGGAGAAACCGTAGAGCTGCAGGAGGTCCTCCTTGACGTGCAGGTAGCTGAGGAGTTTCACCTTCTTTCCCTTGGAAGGAAGGCCCTGAAGCGTCGGGTGGGAGAGGGAAAGGAAAAGCCCGAGCCCTCCCACAGAGATGACGGCTCCCTCCTCGCTCTTCTCGGCCAGCACGCCCTCGACGAAATCGATCAAGGCCAAATCCTTCCCCGCGGTACGGCTTCCGCCTGGACACCCCTCACTGCACGTTCCTCTTCTTGTGTGCGGGTTTCTTTACCGCCGCCTTGTCCTGCATCGCCTCTTCCAGGCGGCCGCGCATCCTCTCGCTGTGGGCATGGCAGATAGCCAGCGCGAGGGCGTCACTGGCATGCGAGGACCCGATCTCCCCCTCTATATGGAGAAGGGTGCGGACCATGTATTCCACCTGCCTCTTGTCGGCGCGTCCGTGACCTACCAGGG
>JAFGDU010000014.1 GCA_016931915.1 Actinomycetota bacterium | reverse complement strand
CTGCCGGAGGTGGGATCGATGCCGTCTATGTGGGAGATTGCGACAAGGTAGTCAAGTGCAGCGTATGCGTCGATACGTCCATACCCGAAGTAGTCATCGCGCCCGGGAGTATCCAGGTCGTGGGCGTAGGTCTCCATCACCTCTTCTGTCTGGGCGGGGGAGAATCCGGGCCCGCGGGAACGGATCAGTGCAGCCAGGCCCGAGGCCATGGGCGCAGCCATGGAGGTGCCGGAGAGAAAATCATAGTCCTGTGCGTACCACTCGCTAAGCGCGACAGGATAGGTGGGCATGGTGGAATAGATGTAGAGGCCGGGGGCGGACAGGTCGACGCTGGAGTTGTGAGTGGAGAAGCCCGCTATCGTGTCGGTATTGGTGGTCGCTCCCACGCCGATGACGTTATCGTATCCCGCCGGGTACTGCATGGTTCCGTCGCCGCTGTTGCCCGCGGAAGCCAGCACCACCACCCCCGCGGTATGGGCATGGTCCACGGCATCCTGCATGGACGAGGAGTAATAGGTGCCGCCCAGGCTTAGGTTGATGACCTTAGCCCCGTTGTCGGCGGCGTAATATATGGCCGCGGTGATATCAGAGTTGTAACCGCTGCCGGTGCAGTCCATCACCTTGAGGGGCATGAGCGCGGCGCCGAAGGAGACCCCCACGCCCCCCTTGCCGTTCCCCTCCTCGGCGCCCACGATGCCCCCCACGTGGGTGCCGTGCCCGTTATCGTCGCGGGGATTGGGGTTGGCGTTGGTGCGGAAGTAGAGGTCGTTTTCGGCGTATTCGGTCCATCCCGGCGGTGAGGAGATCCAGATCCACTCCGTGCCGTCGCGGTAGGTATCGTACTGGTCGGTGTCGGGGTTGTACGTTCCCTGGTTTTCGTAGAGGTAGTAATAGTCACTGGAGCTGTCGTTCGCGGTCTCCAATACCAGGTAATAGGTGGCTCCGTCCGCCAGGACCACCGGGGAGGACAGGGGCTTGTAGACCTCACTGTAGACAGGATAGAGCAAGGGTGAATAGGTATCGATCTCCGCGGGGGTAACGGTGAATGACGCGATGTCCGCGCCGTCCCGCGTCTCGCGCAGGGAGACGGTGATGTTTTCCGTCGGGTCGCCTATTTTCTGCAGTATCACCCCGGCGTGCGTCAGCTCCTCGCCGGTCCCCAGTATCGCCTGCGCGCACCTGCGGCCGGGATAGCTGCTGCTTCCAAGTAACCTGACCGTCGCATGGGTGCTTTCATCGCTGTAATCGTAATAACCCCAGCGGCTCTGGGTTATGCCGGCCCAGTTGTACCCGGCGACGTCGTCGGCGTAGCCGTTGCCGTCGTCGTCGATGTCATTGCCGGGTATCTCGTCGGTGTTATCCCATATTTTGTCATCCAGGTCGGGGTGGAGGGCGTCGATACCGGAGTCGATCACCGCCACCGTCACCGCGTTCGTGAAACCTTTCTCGATGTCCCAGGCTTCCTGCGCGCCGATATCCGCCCCGGGCAGCCCCAAGCCCCCTATATCCTGACCGTAGTTGTTCAGCCCCCACTGCTCGGGCTGGTAATCGGGGTCCGAGGGCGCATAGGTCGTATGGTAGGTGTAGTTGGGCTCCGCGTAGATGACGCCCGGGAGGGACCCCAGCAGGCTCACGGCGTTTGCAACCGATATGTCATTCAGTTCGAGCAGTGCGAGCGTCTCGCCGTCCTCCTTGAATATCTCACGGGCGGCATCGCTCAGGCCCATGAGGTCCAGGAACGAGGAGACGCGCCCGGCCACTTCGCCGCTGGCGAACTTGACCAGTACCTCTCCCGCCCTGTAGGCGGTAGTGCCGGCGGTCTGGAGCGCCTCTTCCCCGTTCGCGTCGCCGCTCGCCGCTCGCGCCCACGACGTAGCAAAGGTCGGGCCGCTGCCCAGAAATACCATGGTGATAATCGCGAGTACCAGGGTAAAAAAGAACGGTCGGACGCCGGGCTTGCCGCAGCCGGTTTTTGTCAGCATTCGCAGTAGGCTTCCCATCATCAAACACCTGATTCAAGGGTAGCCCCAACCGGCGCTCAAATCAAATCGCCGCTTCGTGCCAAGGCGGGTACCGTCACCGCCAGGCATTCCCGATGTTCTACCGGGCGGTGAAAGAGATATCGTCGAACCAGGCGCTACCCTGGGTCTGACCCGCGCTTTCGCTCTCTATCCCCAACTGTATGGAGGCATAGCGACTCCCGACTGGAGCGGTGGCCTCCAGCTGCATCGGCGACCACGCGCTGTTGAGGGCGAAATCCTCCGTTACGAGCGGCTCCGTCCAGGCAGTGGAGATGGGCCGACTCCAGTAGTCGTACCAGGTGATCCCGATCACGGGGTTCGCACCGCTGAGCATCCTGGCGCGGGCGAAGGCGCCGAGCAGGTATTGCCTTCCCGCCGTCACCGAGAAATTACTGGACTTCCATACCGCCCTGGCCCCCGCAGTAGAGAAAGAGGCGTCCTTTACCCTCAGAGAGCGGGTCCCCCAATGCACCTCCAGGTCATCCCAGAGCATGTAGGCGTTGCCGCCTCCCTGCACTTCCCCGCTCCAGCTTGCGGGGTAGCCGCCGCCGCCGTCCGTCTCGGCGCCCGCATTGGGGGCCAGGTTGGAGGGCAGCGACGAGGGGGACGTGATGGTCAGGGTATGTCCGCCCTGGGTAGCAAGGTCGGGCAGTACCAGTGACGTGCCGTCTACGGTGTATCCTGTACCCGGGGCAAGTGTGCTTCCGTCAAGGCGGACCGTATAGCCGGACGTGGCGATCCAGGCGCCCGCCAGCTCCAGGGTCACGCCTCCCGTGTTGTCGGTAATGGGAAAGACGTTGGGCGAGGTATCGTCGTCCAGGGTGAAGGTCATGGTCTGGCCCGCGGCGTTGCTCAATCCCATCCATGCCGTGTCCAGGGTCAGGCGGGAGAGGTTGCGGGCGTGGACGGCGGCGGAGTTGGCCGCTGCGTCTACGTTCACCCTGGCCATGCCCGGCTCGTTTCTCCCCGGGTTGGGTATCTCCAGCCGCAGCCACCAGGCCCCGTTGTTGACGTCATCGTAGGTCTTGAAAGCGACCTCGGCAGGACGCCGGGTCAACGACTTGCTCTGAAAGAAGTTCGCGGTGTCGGCATAGGGGTCCAAGAAGCCGTGGCCGATAAGGGGATTGGTCAGGTATTCGCAGTAGTATCCACCCCTCGCAGACCAGGCCTGCAACAGATCGGCGATGTCCTGTCCATTGGCATAAGTAGCGGTCGCGGGATTGTATTCCGCCGGAGCGTCCGTCTGCCCCCACGTGAACCACCAGGGAGCCCACCATTTGATCGCCACCGGGTTCCTGGAGTTGGGCACGTTCGCATCCGGGGTACCGTGCACGATGCGCCAGTAATTGTTGACCGCGTTTTCGAGTATGTAGCGGGCGCTGCTGCCGTTGAGCACGCTCATCCTCTCGGGGTAGCTCGAGCTGGCCTCCCCGCCGGCGAGGACCCGCATGTATTCCGTCAACCTGCCGTCGTTGATATCGGCGTAGGGGACCCCGGGGTTCGGGGGGTAATTCGCCTTGAGCCAGTTGTAATCGTAATAGATATCGGAGAAACCGTCGGCGGGGCGCAGGGCAGCGCAGAGGTCCGGGTGATGCAAGCCCAGGACGTAGGCGCCCAGGCCACCCTGGGAATGGCCGGCAAAGTATATACGCGAGGGGTCGATACGGTATTTCTCCATCGCGCCCAGCACGCAATCCAGCACGTCGCGCTCGCCGTACTCGTACTCGTTCTGAATGCGCACGTCGTCGAACTCGTGCGTGCCCCCGAAGCTGCACAGGCTTATCTCGCCCGGAGGGAGGGTCGTTCCCGGCACGTCCCATCCGTAGCCGTAGGGGGTGGCATCGTAGCCGGGCTGCATATTCACCAGCTTCTCGTTCACGTAGACCTCGAGGTAGTCCTCGTAGCAGGAGAACTTGACGGTCATCCAGCTGTCCAGTGGGGTCAGGGGCTGCCACTCGTAAGGCATGATCGCTATGCCCTGCCACACCCCGTTCTCCAGCTTGAAGAAACGCACGTACTTCGCGTTGTTCGCTGCCTTGTAGAGGTCGACGTGGTAACAATCGCCGTTGTCCGCCCGGTGGAGGTTGATCCCGAAGGCGCTCTCCGTCCCCAGAGGAGTGAGGTCGCGCACCTTTACGCGCACCGCATAATCCTCTCCTTGCGAGCTCAGGCACACCGATTCCTTCCAGGCCGGCGCCTTGTTCGATTGCACGTAACGCCCCTCAGTCACCGTCCATGTGCCGTTGATCGCCTGCCAGTCCCCGGCGCCGGCCGAGAAATCGTCGAAGATATTCGGCTCGTAGTATGGTGCCTGGTCTCTTTCCATGCCGTCCACGAAAAGGCTGTGGAGGTTTCTTCCCCAGGGCGCCATCAGTATCCATCCCCTTTCGTCGGCAAGCCTCCTGAGCTCTACGGAGAAAGGGTTGTAGGGGTCGTTATCAACCAGGGGGTAGGCGTAAAGGGCGTGTAGTTCGACCCATACCGGATAAGCCACGGTGGGGTTGTAACCCTTCGGAAGGTAAACGTTGCAGGGGATGCCCAACCCGTCCGCCGAGGACGGAAAGTCCCACCGGCACACCAGGCCGGCTACGGGCTCCTGGTATGGAATCGGGTCGCAGCCTGCCAGCAGCACAAGGGTCATCGCCAGGATGACCAGGGGAACGATTACCCTTCCGAATGCTCGCTTCCAATGGTTCTTCACGTCCAGACCTCCCGTCCCTTGTAGAATCACCTTTGCATTGCAAGAGATCCCGTCACGAACCTGGAAGGGCGTCTGTAAAGGACGCCGTCGAGATCCCCCCAACATGCTATCCCCCAGCGGCCGCTTACCGCTTCTATCGATTATTCTCAAAAATTGCCAATAGGCTGATACACGCCCCATCTACCCGTTGGTAACAATGCTACCATAAGACCGACATATTGGCCATATTTGTATGGCCTATTATACACGTTTTTGCGCAATACAAACCGCCGTGCATGGCTGAGTTCGGATTCGCATGCAGGCTCCCGCGATGCGGTGCGGATTAAAGTCGGGGTGATGCCGGATCCGGGAACGGGAGGCGCGCGCAGTCAGGCCGCATACGCTGTCCTGCCCGGGGCATCAGGGAGCATAACCGACCACATCGTGTCCACCCTCCCCGCCCTTGCAAGCGAAATACATGGGGCGTTCGACGACTATGTCCGGTCCGCTTGTTACCGTTAGACTCACCGCCAGCTGATAGTCACGACCCGCGTCGTCATTGACGAACACCGTCAACCTGGTGTCGGCGGGGACCTCTGCCCACCTCGCGGGCAGGGCTCCCGCTTCCTGAGTGAGGTAGTCGATCCTCACCGTAGCGCCGGCATCGCCGGGGTTCTGCAGGCACAGCCACTCGTGAAAACCCTCTCCCGTGTATCCCTCCGCGAAATACCACGCGGAGGCCGCAGCGCCGGAGCCGATAACGCAGTGCCCGCCCTGCCAGTGGCCTGTGCCAGTCCCCGCATAGTCGAAGTAGAGGGGGCGCTCGGCCAGGAACGCCGATTGGGAGGTCAGTTCCACCGCGACGTCCTTTTCCCGCCCCACCTCGTCGGGGACGAAGAGCGTGGTCCTGCTCTCGCCCTCCAGCCGGTAGCTCCTCGCGACCTGGTCTCCCTGCCCGGGCCCGAACCGGTACACGGCCTGGACGTCGATGGCAGACGCCTGGGGGTTCTGGATGGTGAGCCACTGTTCGAAACCCGTACGCGTCGTTCCCTCAGCGAAAAGGAACCGGGTTGATGGGGCGGCGGCGCCCATCACGCAATGGCCACCCTGCCAGGCGTGACCGCTCCTTCCCCGGTAAGCGAAGTACATGGGGCGTTCGACCACCACCGCCCGGCTCGCCTCTACCACGCAAGACGCCTGAAGGTTCCGGCCCAGTATGTCGTTGACCTTGAATGAAGCGCGTGAATGAGGGCCTACGGTAAAACCCCCTATCTCCCTCTCCCCCTCCTCCTGGGTCTGGAAGCGGAAGGTGAGGTCGGCCGCCGTATCGCCGGGATTGAGTATGCAGAGCCACTCGTCGAAGCCCTCTCCGGTATAACCTTCTGCGAAATAGGACGATGTCGCGGGCTCCTGTGCGCCCATGACGTCATGGCCGCCCGTCCATCCGTCACCATAGCTGAAATACATCGGCCGCTCCGCCACGATGTCCTGTTCCGAGGCGACCACCATGGATACCTCCCTGTCCGCCCCCACTGCGGCGTTGACGTTAACCGTAGCCCGGAAACCGGCGGGGACCGACACCCATGTCTCGTCGCTGCCGCCATCGGGGAAGAGGAACTCGACTCTCACCGCCGCGTCCACATCATCCATGTTCCCCAGGCACAGGTACTCCTGGAACCCCTCTCCCGTATACCCCTCCGCGAAATAGAAGGTCGACGCGTCCGGTCCCGGAGGCGGCGGAGGCGAGCCCGTCTCCAGCTCGACGATGAGCGGGGTTTTACCGACCGCCAGATCCGTTACCGTTATCCTGTCCTGGTCATCGCGCGTGATGGCGGTGATCGCGCTGCGCTCGCCGCTCACCGGGTCCACGCCATTCACCACCTGGTAGGCGGGATCGCTCACGCTGAACGCGAGGGTATCCGCTCCGTCGTCGCTCTTCCATGCCGCGATTGCGAGCTTGCCGTCGGGGAGGCTGAAGCAGTGCGCCTCCAGGGTGGAGGGGTCCGCACAGGTGAAGGAGACGGTGGCATCTTCCACGGCCGTGGCGGGTCCGAAGACGTCGATAAAAGTGGAGAAGCAGCCATAGGATGGCTTGGGCGCAAAGCCGTAGCTCAAGAGACCGTAATAATCCCATGCGTTCAAGAGGGTATCGCGCAAGTTGAACCAGATGACGCGGTCTGCATCCGTAGTGGCGTAGTTGATGAGGGTGCGCAGCATGTAAGCGGCCTGGGTATCCTCGTCCACCCCCGGGGGCGTCTCGGCGCACGTGGTCCAGCCCACCTCGGTTATCCATACCTCGAGATCCCTGGTGGAATACTGGGAGACCAGCCAGTGTACGAACTCCACCAGGAAGCGGGAGAGAGCCTCCTTGGGCTTGAGCAGGTCCTCCTCCGGCTGACCCTCCACCCCCATGGTCTCCGCGTAGGGATGGTAGGCGATGGCATCGACGTAGTCCGCCGCCCCCAGGGAAAGGCAGGCGTCCAGGTAGTCGGGATCCAGGCCCGCCACGCCGCCCATGACGATGGTGGCCTCGGGATCGGCCGCCCTGATCTCGGGCGAGGCCGCAGCGAGCAGCGCCACGTAGTCCGCAGCATTGGGCTCGGGCTGCCAGAAAGCGTGGATGTTCTCCTCGTTCCAGACCTCCCACGCCTCCACCTCGCCCGCGTAACGGGACACCACCGTGAACACGTATGTCTTCCAGGCGTCGATGTCCGTAGGGGGATAGTTCCACGCCATGCCTCCATTGGCCCAGGGGGGCGATGTGCCCAGGATACCCAGGACACTCACGCCGTGCTCCCCGGCCTTCTCCACGACCAGGTCCGCCCCGGCGAGATTCCACGATCCCTCGACGGGCTCCAGGTCCGACCAGGCGAAGTCACAGCGTACCATCCCGATGCCGGCATCCTGCATGGAGTCGAGTTCTCCCTCCATGGCAGCTTCATCGAAGAGTTTGAGGTGGCTGGAGGCGGCGCCGAAGCGCGACGCGGTATCACCTTCCTCGCTCGACGTGACCCCTCCCTGCGATGCGGCATTGGCCGGATGTGCCGCAACCGGTGAGATCCCGCAAACGCCGAGCAGCAGGGCTAAGGCGATACCAGCAAATGCGCGCATGGAAAGCCCCCATCACGTCCTTAAAATGTCCTTATTACTATATCGGTTCCCCTTCTGCATCCTGAAACGGCTGCCGGCATGGGATGTGGAAGGATCCATGATATGTGAGTCCTGCCGCCCACAGCCGAGGTTTGACCGTTGCCCTGATGTTCAGCGTAGAGGCGCGACGTGACGTCACACGGGGATCAGAGGTGAAAGACCGGCTTTGCGGCTTTTACCGCCCGGAGATAGTTCATGGGGGAGCTGCGGTATCTCCACCAGCTGTTGTCCTTGACCTTGACGAAGTGTTCACGGTAGAGCATGCGCAGGGTAAGGAAGTAATAGGTGGGGAACACCGGGAATCCCGTCCTCTTCTCGACTTCGAACCCGGAAAAGTCGAGCAATGATTCGAGCTCCTTGCCACTGAACTCCCTTATGTGTTCGTGGAACTCCTCCTCGCCCTCTTCCTCAATGCCCAATTCACGGCTCAGGGCTTCCAGCTTCCTGTATTCTCTCTCGTATTCCTCGCGCCTTTCCTCCGGTAGGTTGGCCCGGACGCGCTCCATGATGTCCTCCTGGCTGAGGTTCACGACCTTCCTGATGGCGGATTTGATGAGGCTCATGGGAAGGATCCCCTTCAATACCTGCCATATCCATACGTAATAGGACCTGGTGTTGGGGGTTCCGATCACCAGGACGCCGCCCGGCACCAGAACGCGATAGATCTCCGCGAGGACGTTGCCCGCGAAGTCCACGTGCTCGATGACCTCCGTGCACACCACCACGTCAAAGGATTCGTCCTCGAAGGGCAGGTCCTGCGCATCTCCCACCAGAAACTCGCACCCCTTATCAGGATACAACCTGGCGGCATCCCTTACACATCTGTTGACCCAGTTCTTAGAGATATCCATGCCCGTTACCATGGCACCTCTTTGCGCCAGATAGAACGAGAAGACACCGTATTGGCAGCCGATATCCAGGGCCTTCTTCCCGGTGACGTCCCCCGCCAGCTGATAGACCATCTCGGCCCGGAAGCCTTCCATCCAGTTCTTGCCCTTCAGCAATACGCCGGACAGCTGGGAATCGAGGATTATCTCCGACAAGGTCTCGTACTGGTCGTACCACTGGGCGATCTTGCGCCTTCTCTCCTGTACATCGTCCTCTAGTGCTGGATTCTCATGCATTGCCCTACCTCACAGATCATCGTTTCCATAATTAGGCAAGGTCCTTGTGCGAAAAATGTGCCTGCCATACCCGACTCTACCATTCATTCACCCACGTTTTGCGCACAAGAACCTCAAGTAGTAACGTGCGGTGATAATAACATACGCGAAACCCCATGCACCAGTTGAGTGCCGGCTTATGCCTCGGGAAGGAATCGGCGCGCCGTATACCGCGTAGGAGATATATCTATATCACCCTAATCCCTTTATTTTTCCAGTATTTGATCACGCCGATACCTGCTTATGCCGCACCCATCGGAGGCACCGCTGCAGCCTCACGAGCCTGTCGCGGGCCTCCGCCTCCCCCATCCAGGGTCCTCTCCGCTCCTGCTACTGTGGGTTCTTGATGCGGCCGTAATAGGCATCCGCTAGGTAGAGTGGCTGCAGCGGGCAATGCCCGGTTACGCGGTCCTTGGCGGCCAGGACCGTGGTCAGGACGTTGGTCGTAGCGAAGAAGATGGTGTCGTGACCAACGCAGAGGCCCAGCAGGATATTCAGCTCGCTTCCCTCTTTCTCGAGGACCATGGCCTGGGCGGCGGGATTGCATGCTCCCTCGTAGGTGCCGGGATTGATCTTCTCGCCGTCCTCGAGACCGAATTCCTCCTTGGCTATGCCTCCGAGTTTGCAGCAGACCGATACCGTCTCAAAACCGTTCCCCTCCAGGATGTCGGCGAGAATTCCCGCCTCCCTGCGCAAACCCACGCAGAAGGCTATGCCCAGTCTGTGCAGGCCCAACCTGCTCGCGAAGTCCATGATCTCCTCGACCCTGGTCTTCTTACAGTAGCCGGCGGCCTCCACGATGCTGGACACCCTGGCAACCTCCGCAAGTCCGCCCTCGATCACCTCCCTGCTTGCCTCCCTGATCTCCTCCTCGTACCTGGTCGAGGGGCAGAAAGCGGGCGCGTGCTCGAAGACGTTCAGGTAGCAGAGGGGTGCGGCGCAGTCGGAGCATCTGGCTGGTTTCATATTTCTACTCCTTTTTTCTATTCCCTTCCGAAGACCTTTCTCCGGCGTCGGCCTTTCCGTCTATCATACCAACGCAGACTGTTGGTTGAGGTTGCGCTGATGAAGTCTACCTGTCGCCGCACCGCGAGAGCATCCCGAACGACAGCGTGATCTGCAAGGATGCTCTCAGGGAGAGGCGGCGATCTCCTGGCGTGCATCCGCTAAACTGGACCACACTCGGATACTTTCCTCCATGTTCTGATCGATGCTAACATTACGGCACAACTGCAGCATTTAACATGGGTGGCGAGGAAAGATGTCCGTTTACCCCCGCATGGGCGGAAGGCTGATCAGGCCTTCCCTTGGGTTGATGAGAGCGGCGTCGGGTATGTTCCATCTCCACGCCAGGGTGGGAGAGCTGCTTCCGCTGGAAAGAGTACTGTGTGCCGTATTCCACAAGGAACCCGATCGTGTCCCGGTGGTCCATTTCCTGCAGGGCGCGACGCGCAGGCTCACGGGAATTACCTACGAGCAGTTCTCCCGCGACCCGGAGATGACGGCGGACGCTTACCTCACCGCCAACGAATTGTTCGGGAGCGATGTCCTCTACACGGTCATCGACCTCTCCGTGGAGGCGGCGGACTTCGGGCAGGAGATAGTATACCCCCCTTACAGCACCGCGCACCCCAACTACCACAACCCCCTCATCTCTTGCGTCGAGGACTACGGAAGGCTGGAGGTCTTCGATCCCCGCAAGACGCCCCGTATGGGCAAGAGCATCGAGCTGGGCAGGATACTGTGCAAGAAGGCAGGCATTCGCTACCCGGTAGTGGGTTTTGTCTTCGGGCCCCTGGGAGTACTCTCCATGATGCGCGGAGCGCAGAGGCTCTTCTTGGACTGCCTCAAGCATCCCGAGAAGGTAAAGGCGGCCCTGGAGGTGATCACGGAGGTGTTGATCGCCTACGTGAGAGCCCAATGCGACACCGGCGTGGATTCGGTGATGCTCGATACCCTCTTCGCTTCGCAGTCCGGCATCTCGCGCGAGCAGTGGGTGGAGATGGAAGGAGTATACGTCAGGCGCATCACCGACGAGATAAGGCGCAACGGCGCCATGGTTACCCTGCATAACTGCGGCACCAGGCCCTACCTCGACCTGCAACTCGAGTACATGCAACCCCTGCTGGTATCCCTGGCGGACCTGCCCGACGACTGCGACAGCCTCCAGGAGATGAAACGAAAATACGGCCAGCGGGTCGCGCTCGCCGGGCTTATACCCACCCAGGGTATTATGGTATATTCTCCCAGAGAAATCATGGAGCTGGCGCGGGAACAGATACGCATCCTGGCCCCGGGCGGCGGTTACGTCCTTGCCCCGGCTTGCGAATACCCTCCCAATGCCGATCTTGCGAACGCCCTGGCGGTAGTGCGTGCGGCCGAGCTATACGGGAGATATCCGATCAAGTGAGGACCAGGGACATGGAAGTGAACAGTGAGATCATGCATGAAATCGCAGCGCCGGATTTACCGGCGTTGCGGATATATGAACACCGCCGAACCGCACTACGCATCGCAGTCTCACACGTATCCCCCGCCCTTGCTTAACCGCGCTGCGGAATATATGGTATCGATACCGCCCGACAGGGTACGGCACCGATGATGAGAGGAAGCGGCATGTCCGACGGGATCAAGGGCTACAGGCTCAAGGCGTACGCGCTTAAGGCCGTTTGCGCCGCCATCGAGGTGATGGGACGCCTGTTTGTCTTCAACCTCTCCACGCCGGAGATCGGACGAGAGGAACTCGACATCCGATATGGAAAAGACAACCCGAGGAAGCAATCCCTGGACGTCTTCGTTCCCGCGGGCAAACCACCCTTTCCCGTCCTCGTATATGTCCACGGCAGCGGGTTTCACGTCATGGACAAGAAGAGCTACCGCAGGATCGCCAGGTGCTTCGCCAGGCGAGGTTATCTCGTGGTCAGCATCAATTACCGCCTGGCGCCGGGCTGCGGTTACCCGGGACAGGTAACGGACGTCTCCAGGGCCATCCGCTGGGCATACGACCATGCTGCCGATTATGGAGGCGATAATACGCGCATGTTCCTCGCCGGCGATTCGGCGGGAGCGCAGTTCTCCGCCATCTACGCCACCACACTGGGCGATCCCGGACTGCAGGAGGGGCTTGCCGTGGTCGATCCCATCCCCCCGCAATGCCTGCGGGGACTGCTGCTCTTCTACGGCGTGTACGACTTCGCCACCGTGGTGCACACGGGGTTCCCCTTCGGCCGGCTGCTGACCCGCGGCTTCCTGGGCGAGGAGGGCGAGGAACGGACCAGGAGGGAGGAAGCGGCGTCACCGGCACGTCATGTCGATGCGGATTACCCGCCCGCCTACATCACCGCCGGCGGCTGGGACCCCCTGTGTTCGGAGTCGGTGGCCTTCGACAGACTGCTGAGCGAGGTGGGCGTTACCCACCGCACCCGTATCTTCCCCAGGACCGCGAAGTACCTGGACGGAAACCACGGCTTCTTAAACATCCCCTTCTCGCCTTGCTCCCGCATGGCCATGCGGGAAGCCATGGAGTTCCTGGATGGCCTCTGCGGGTAGGAAGCGCGTTTATCCAAGATTGGGCCCATCCCCTGGAGGCTGCGTTCTACGCCGTACAGCCGGAGCTATGACCGATCCCTGCCCGCAGATAATATTTGCGCCTCACATGCAGTGAAAGCTCAGCTACTTCCCTCGCCGCCGCTTCCGCGCCGTCCCCGCCAGGGAGAGCAGGCCCAGGGTGAGGCCCAGCATGAGCAGGGCGGTGCCGCTGCCGGTGCCGCAGAACGGATCGACGGTGAAGGCGGAGGGGAGGCGGGCTTCCTGTCCATTGGGGTTCTCCACCACGACGTCGTAGGTCCCCGGCGGTGCCCCGAGGAGGCTGATGCTCGCGGTGATCTCCGTCTCCGAGACCACGTTGACGTTATAAGCGTTGAGCAGCGTCTCGCCCTTCTCCAGCCTCACCTCTGCGCCGTGCATGAAATCGTCTCCAGCCAGGCTCTCGATATCCAGGAAGAGAGTGTACTGCGTGCCGTGGTCGGGAGTTATGGATGTTACCGAGATCTCTCCCATCACCTCTAAGCCCATGGGGTTGGAGGTCCCCTCCGCAGTGGTCACCGTGACCGCGGTCTCTCCCTGCGGAATAGACTCCGGCACCCTTACGACTATCTCTCCCTGCGACCACGAGGTGTACTCGGTAGCCTCTACATTCCCGAAGAATACGCGGGACGAGCCCTGCGTCCCCCCGAAATCACAGCCGGAGATACAGATCTCAGACCCCCCGGAGCCGCAAGGCGGCGAGATGGAGACCACGTCGGGCCGTAAGTCCCCCCCGTCCTCCGTCCGGAGTACCAGGGGCCCACCGGACGGGCTTTTACCTCCGGCCCAGGCAGCAGCGGCGTCTACTGCGCTGACGTCGGTGAGATAACCCCCCGGTGACTCGTACTGTACGCTCCACGCGGTCCCCCCGTCCGTCGTCTTCAGGATCACTCTCGATATATCCGTTGATCCATAATAGGGTGACTCTCCTACCGTCCATACGGTAAAGGCATCGACAGCGCATATCTCGTAGAGATAACGTTGCGGGTCCGTGTACTGTACGTTCCAGGAAGCGCCACCATCGGTGGTCTTGAGAATAACGCCATTTTTCGGATCGTAGAAATTGCTGAAATCGTACACGGTAGCCCAGGCGGTGGCGGCGTCCAGGGGGCAGATATCGAAAACCTGCGTATTGCCGAAGGGAGTGGTCCCCCACGTGGTTCCCCCATCGAGGGATCTCGATATAAAGCCGTTATTGGTGGGGGAGTAGGAGGAAGCGATTATGACTTCTTCACCGCCGACCCACACGACGGAATCATCGATCGGTTCCACGTCGGTAATATTCAGCGCATAGCCGGACGGGGCGGGATGCGGGACTGTGATCTGCGTCCAGGTTGCTCCACCATCCGAAGTCATCAGGACACTTCTGTCGATCGCGGGAGCGGCACCCCCAAGCCAAGCATAATCCTCTCTTCCCACCCATGCTCTATCGCCGTCCAGGGCCTGTATGTCCATGTAGTATGTGTACGCCTTGGGGTAATAGGGGGCCTCCAATACCTTGTCCCAGGTGATCCCCCCGTCGCTCGATTTCAAGACCGTGTTGGCGGCGGTGGCCCAGACCGTTGCGGAATCGACGGCACATATATCCGGCTCGCCTGAAGCCAAATAAGTCCCGCAGGACAGCCATTCCGCACCACCGTTGGTCGTCTTGAGGAACTCGACCGAATGGAGACTACTATCGTACACGGCTATCCAGGCCGTGTCGCCGTCGAGCGCCGAGACGCCCGTGATCTCCCCCACGATACCGGTCGGGCTCACATCCACCCAGCCCGGGCCGGGGTCCTCCTGTGCGACGGCCAACTCGCGGCCGCAGGAAGGGAGCAAGGGGAAGGAGAAGATAACGAAGAGCAAGAAGAGAAGAACGGTCGAGGCGGTTTCAAAAAGTATGGCACGCCTGTGCATGTTTCCCCCCATCTGTATATAACACGAACCTTCCACGGGTATTTCGGCATCCCTCAGATCCCTACCGGTATTTCCCATATGCAACTTGAAATTGTACTCATTCTACCATCTGAGGGCAAGCTGACCCGCCGAGATCAAGCCTCGAATAGTTATTATTTTGAACAGCGTAATAGCGCTAAGCGTAACCTGATGCCTTGTTGATCAGTACCGGCCCGCAACCCCCTGGCAGCACCGCCTCAGCGAAAAGGGAGCCGTTTACCCGGACGTCGATCCATCCACTCGAGGCCGGGATCATCCCCCCGCCTGAACGAGCGATCTGCCCAGTTTATAGGCTTTCTTCTTCTCCCTGCGGGAAAGCTTGCGGAACCAGAGGCGGCCGGCATACAGGTTTCCCACTGTCTCGGCATTGAATATATCCCTGGCCATGGACGCCATCTCCCGCGTGGAACCGTGAAAAACGGGCCTCAAGACATTGGGGATGGCGCCGGTGGTGGTGATGGTGACCGCGTGGCGCTTCTTGTCCCCGATGCGGCTCTCGGGTATTCCCGATACCCACAGGATCTTCTTCGTGGGCGTGCACAGGGTCATGACGCACCGTTCCTCGAAGATCTTCATGTGGGCATTGATGTGCCCCGAGCTCATGGGGCAGGAGAGGATGAACCCGTCCGCCTCCTTGATCTTGTGTAATATCTCGGCCATGTCGTCCTTCTGCACGCAGGCCGCGATGTCAGAGGCCGTGTCTTCCAGGCAGTTCAGGCAGAACCGGCAGCAGCCGATATCCTTCTCCGCCAGCCTGATGGTCTCCACCTCGGCACCCGCCTCGGCCGCCCCGCGAGTGGCTTCATCGTGCAGCGTGGCAAGCGCCCCTTCGCTCTTGGGATTGCCGCTTATGGCCAATATCTTCATCTCTTTGCCCCTTTCGCTCTGATCCCTGCACGCGCCCGTGGCCCGAAGGCGAAGGAGATGACGTGCTCAGGGCAATTATCGACACACATGCCGCACAGTATACATTCGCTGTTCTCCATCTTTCCCGCCTTGACCATGGCGTTGACCTCCAGGCTCATGGGACATACCCGGTTACATCTCTTACAATCTAAGCATTTCTCCTCTTCACCTACCAGGTGAAGGGACGGCCACTTCAGGGCGTTCCCGACCTTGCGCCCCACCACCATGAAAGGCGACATCCAGCAGCCGTAGTGGCAGAAGGCGCGCCTGCCGAAGGCCATGGCCAGGACGAAGATGACGACGAGGACGATGGCCAGTACGAACATGCTCTGGATCCCCGTGATGGATATGCCGTAATAGGTCTGGTAAAAGGGGTCCACCGAATTCAGGCCGCCCGCCCGCACGGCCGCGGCCACGATAGCCCCCAACCAGGGCGCCCAGATGAAGTACTTTATCCAGTTCAGCCTCCCACCTTTAGCCCTCTTGTCCCTGAGCTTGAAACACAGCTCCTGCATCCCCCCGGCGGGACACACCCAGCCGCAGTATACCCGTCCCAGGAACAGTGAGAAGAGGAACATGAGCGCGAAGACGATGAAACTACCGACGATTATCCCCTCGGATGCTCCCTGGATGATAAGGGCCGGGGAGAGGTAGAAGAAAGTGACCGGGAAGAGCAGGAAGGAGATGACTATAAGCGCCTTTCTTACCCTCTGTCTCCCTGTTGCTCTGTTTCTCTCAGCTTTTGCCGACATCGCCGCCATTCCGCTCGATACCGCAGGCTCGATTATCTGCCGCCGGGGCGTCCGCCCCTATACCCAATGGTCCGGGCCCTGGCGCTTAGGCGCTGTCGAGCGCCTTCTTGACCAGCTCTATGATGTGGTAGTTTTGCAAGCCGGCCGCGTCGGCCCGCTTGCGCAAGCCGAGCACGCAGAGGGGGCAGAGGTAGGCCATGGCCTGGGCGCCGTGGTCCACCGCGTCCTCGATATTGCGCAACTTGATCTCGTTGGCCTTTTCGCGGTCCCTGGGTACCATGGGGGAACCGCAGCAGAGGGCGAACTTGCGGTCGTATTCCCTCTCCACCCTCTCCACCCCGATGAGGCGGAAGAGCTCGTCCAGCTGTTCGTCCTTCCAGGGCGTATAGCGTGAGGCGCAGGGCTGCTGGTATGCCACCTTGATCCCCAGCGGCTTCACCTTGTCCTCATGCGCTTTCACGTAATCCAGAAGGTACTCGATGATATGCACGGGGCGGAAGGGGACCTCGATCCCGTAGTCCTTGACCATGGACGCGAGGAGCGCGTAGCAGTCGTCGTGATAGCAGACGATCTCCCCGGCGCCGCTGGCGGCGAGGTTGTCCACCACCCGCTGTGCGCCCTCACGCACCGGGGTCTCGAATCCCAGGTGCACCCATCCGACATTGCAGAAATAATCCCCTCCCTTGAGCACGGTCATCCCCTCGAAGAGGGGCCCCTCGAAGAGGCCAGGTATCAGGTCGCCCACGCTGCATAATGCCAGGGCGGGCCGGCTTTCATCGCCTGGAATTATCTGGCTGGGAGCGTTGGGGAGGTTGCGGAACATCTCCGTGTTCTGCTCCGGGATGTTCAGCACCCCCGTCTCCTCCTGGCGGGCGAGGATGAGGTCGAAGGGATTGGCCCCTTTTTCACAGAACTCGTTGCAGGCAACGCAGGTGACGCACTGGCTGACTATCTCGGGGGTCTCCCCCTCCATGAGCCGCCGGAACTGCTCGATGGACTGCTCGCGGTCGTAATCGACGAAGGGGCACATGAATACGCAGTCGCCGCACAGGTCGCATTTCTCGCGGATGAACATATCTCCCTCCTTAAACTCATGAGCTCATGCCCGTAATCTATCACATCGGCAGTGCTGCTGCACTGCGGACCGCGGCGAAGCCGCCCACTTGCGCCGAAATGCCGTCTGCGCCCTCCTCGTCCCTTGCATCCATGCACACGAAAATCCGCCTAAGGAACGGTTGGAGCCAGGACCTTCGTCGTACTTAACAAGCCTGCCGGCATGCTATAATTATCTCGCTCTCGGCTTGCATCTTCCGGGCTTGGAGGTGCCTTCATGTGCGAATTCTGCGCCAAACACGGCCAGGGAAACCGCTGGTATTTGAACCCCGATAACTTCTCGGACACCATGATGGAGGACACCCAGCGCGTGAAGACCCTGGAGAAGGTGGCGGGTTGGGGTATCGAGTACTATATCGATTTCACCTCCCGGGTGACCCAGCTCATCAACTGGCCGGTCATCGGCAAGGCGGTAAAGGCCATCATCAACCGTATGGCCCCCAACGAGCACGGGGGCCAGGTGATCTCCCTCGAGGACTCCCTGCAGCTCCTGGAATACGCCAGGGATTTCGTGCTCCTGCCCTGCGAATGCCGCAAGCTGGTGGGCCACCGCGACGACATGGTGTGCCTGAACTTCGGTCCGGTGAAGGAAATACAGAAGCGTTTCATGCCCGATGGCCCCATGGAGGAGATAAACCTGGAGGAGGCCAAGGAGATGGTGCTGCAGAGCGACGAGCGCGGCCATTTCCACCAGGTCCTCTACGCCAAGGTACCCTTTCCCATCTGCATCTGCAATTGCGACGCGCGCTACTGCACGTCGTTGAAACAACGTTGGGCCAATAACGTGGAGGCGGCCATGTTCAAGGGCCACGAGGTATGCGCCGTAGACGGTGAGCTCTGCCGCTTCTGCGAGGAACCCGTCTGCCTTTCCCGCTGCAGTTTTGGGGCTCTCCATTATGACCGGGAAGCGGGCCGCGTGCACGTCCATCCCGGGAATTGCTTCGGCTGCGGCTTATGCCGCACCGCGTGCCCGCGCGGAGCGCTGTCCCTGGTGGCGCGCGAGAGCGTGCCTACAGCGGCGGGGATGTGGTAAAGGTGGCCGCCTACCGCATAAGGGTGGCTGACTGCGACGCCGAAGCATGCGGAAACCGGTGCCAGGAAGTCTGCCCGCAGGGTGTCTTCCTGGCCGTGCCGAGGGAGAAAGATCGCACTAAGCACGGCGCCGATCCCCGTTACCGCATCGTTCCCCGTTTCGTCTATTTCTGCGACGGCTGCGGGGAGTGCCTGCACGTATGCGGGCAGAACGCCATCCGTATATTCTCGCGGGAAACCGGGGTGGAGATCACTCTCCCCACAGCACGCACCCGGGAGGGCTAGTTTGGACGTGGAGGTGTGAGGGTATTATCTCCTTGGGACGTAACAGACTACAGGATCCATCGGGAATCTGTTTGCATAATCGCATATGAAATATATATATTGTTCATGCCGGTAAATTCCTATCGGTAGCATTGCACGGATGGGTGAATCGACTAGTCTGAGGAGGGATCACGTATGGCATTAACCTATGGGACCGATGAGTGGAACCAGGCCTACGACGCGCTGGTCAAGGAGAGGCAGGAAGCCCAATCTCCTCCCTTCGTCATGGGCACACCGGAGTGGGTACAGCAGTACCAGGAGCTCGTCCAGAACGACGCGGAATACAAGGAGGCTGCGAAGGACTGGGAGGGCTCGGTGGTCATCAAGATCCTGGCCAAGCCGGAGATCGGGCTGGACAAGGCCCTGTACATGTTCATGGACCTGTGGCACGGTGACTGCAACTTCATAAAGATCGTGCCTGCGGATGTGGGGGAAGCCGCGGACTACGTCATCACCGGCGAGTACGAGCGCTGGCGCGCGGTGATGGCCAAGGAGCTGGACACCATCAAGGGCATGATGCAGGGCAAGCTGAAGTTAAAGGGCGACCTCCCCACCATCGTGCGCGCCGTCAAGGCGTCCGCCCGCCTGGTGGACCTCTCCGCTTCCACCAATTGCAGGTTCCCAGACGAGCTGGACGCGGCGGGAGTAGAGGAGCTGCGCGCGCTGCTGAAGAGGGCTGAGGACGAGTTCGGAATCTAGTTGGGCGTTCTTCCAAGTTGTATGCATGGGTTCCCGGGCAGGTTGCCCGGGAACCTGTTGCCAGGTTTATTAACCGGCTTTTAACAGCGCCGGTGCAGTTCTCATCGCGATACCCCGGGGTGAGACATCCCCAGGGTGCAACCGGAGGTGGTTTCTATGGCCTATGACCAGGATCTTTCGTTCATCTACAAGAATTACACCAGGTTGGTCTTCGGCATCAATTCCGTGAAGGACGTGGGTGCGGAGGTGGACCAGCTCAAATGCTCCAAGGCCTTCGTGGTCACCGACAAGGGCCTGGAGGAGGCTGGGGTCACCGAGAAGGTGGAGAAAGCCCTGGGTAGCAGGTACGTGGGTACCTTCGATGGCATTCCCCAGGATTCCGGGTACCACATCGTAAACGAGGCGGCGGAGGTCGCGCGCGAGAAGGGCGCGGACTGCCTGGTCAGCGTAGGCGGCGGAAGCGTCATCGACACCGCCAAGGGCATGGCTATCATCGTCTCGGAGGGCGGCAACCTCCAGGACTACCAGGGCTTCCAGATGCTCACCCATCCCATCACGCCGCACATCGTTATACCTACTACCGCGGGTACGGGCAGCGAGGTCACTTACGCCTTTGTCATCAAGGATTGGGAGAAAAACCAGAAGTTGCTCTACGGCGATGACTACCTCATGCCCAATACCGGAATACTCGACCCAGTGATGACCGCGAGCATGCCGCCCATGGTCACGGCTATGACCGGGATGGACGCCCTCACCCACGCTATCGAGGCCATCCACGCCCTGCAGTCAGAGCCTATCTCCGACACCCTGGCCTTCGGGGCGATCCGGATGATCATGGAGTACCTGCCTATCTGCGTCGAGAAAGGCGACGACCTGGTGGCGCGGGGGCAGCAGCAGCTCGCCGCTACCATGGCCGGCATCGCCTTCTCCAACGCCCAGGTGGGACTGGTGCATGCCATGGCCCATTGCGTCGGTGCCCTCTACAAGGTTCCCCACGGCATAGGCAACTCCATCCTCCTGCCCCACGTGATGATGTACAACATGGACGAGGCCGCTGACCGCTATGCCATAGTGGCAGAG
Source organism: Actinomycetota bacterium (assembly GCA_016931915.1). Lineage (GTDB taxonomy): Bacteria > Actinomycetota > Geothermincolia > Geothermincolales > RBG-13-55-18 > SURF-21. The sequence goes on along the minus strand of JAFGDU010000014.1, from coordinate 12,791 downwards.
GCCATGGGGGTGAAGGAAAAGGGCATGAGCGACGAGGAAGCCGGCGGCGCGGCCGTCGATGCGATCTTCGAGTTCACCAAGAAGTTGGGGGTACCGCAATCGTTGAGGGAGGTCGGAGTCCTGGAGGAAGGCCTGGCCGAAGCCTCGGAGATGGCGCTATGCGATGGGTCGGTTGTCTACAATCCCAAGATGGTATTCGAGGCCGAAGAGGTTCTGGGCGTTTACAAAAAGGCTTTCTAGGTCTTTTATCGTATCGCTGTACCGGACTGTAGTCACAGGCATGAAGGAGGTTACCCAGATGGCGGATGTTACACTGGCGCCCGGGGCCGATGAGGTGGCCATGGCGGTCATGCTCGCCGATATGCTCAAGGCGAACCTGGAGAAGCCGGAGAAATTAAAGGACTTCAATAAGCTCAAGGCCCGGGTATACATCAACGCAGAGGACGCCGAGACCGAGATGACCATGGTCTTCGACAAGGGGAGCCTGTTGGTGTACGGGGGCAAGGAAGGGAAACCGGATATCTCCATCATAACCGATGCCGCTACCCTGCTTGACCTCGCCAATATCAACATCAAGATGGGCATGCCCTGGTACTTCGATGAGACCGGTATGGCGGTGGTGAAGAAGCTGCTCAAGCGGGAGCTGAAGATCAATGGTATGTTCCTGCACCTGGGCGCCCTAACGAGGCTCACCAAGATCATGTCCCTTAACTGAGAGATAAAGGCCGCACACGCGGCACGTTGTTGTGGGAGGAAACAGGCGTGCGGCGATAAGAGACGCGAACAGCCCGTGAGCGTCTCCGCCTTTGCGCCTACTGAAAGATGGGGTGATGACTATGGCTTACGGCAACATGGGCAAGGCGCTCGAGGTGGACCTCACCTCCGGGACGACCTCCGAGTTCGAGATCGACGAGGCAACCTACCGCGACTATATCGGGGGTACCGGGCTGGCCGCAAAACTCCTCTTCGACCGCGGCGACCTGGACGCCGAACCCCTGGACCCGGCAAACCTGCTCATCTTCGCCACCGGGCCGCTCACGGGCATCGGTTTCTCCGGTTCCAGCCGCCTCTCGGTGGGAACGCGCTCCCCGCTGACCTGGATATGGGGCCAGGCCTCCTGCGGGGGCAACTTCGGTCCCGAGCTCAAGCGCTGCGGCTTCGACGCTATTATCTTCAAGGGCAAGGCGGAGGAGCCGGTATTCCTACTCCTGGGAGAGGACTCGGCCGACCTGCTCCCTGCCGACGACCTCTGGGGCATGGACACCTACGAGACCACCGACGTGCTCAAGGAAAGGTACGGCAAGAACTACAAGGTCCTGGCCATCGGCCCCGCCTCGGAGAACCTGGTACCATACGGCAGCATCGTCAACGACTACGGCCATATTTTCGGGCGTGCCGGCATGGGCACGGTAATGGGCTCCAAGAACCTCAAGGCCATCGTGGCGCAGGGAAACAAGAAGCCCGAGTACAAGGACCCCGAGAAGGTAAAGGCCATGCAGGAAGCAGCCCGCGAGGAGGTAAAGGACAATATCTTCTGCGGCGCCCTTTCCGCCTTCGGCACCGGCGCCAACATGGATGCCAAGATGTTCGAGGGCGACGTCCCCACCCGTAACTGGGGACAGGGCCTGTGGGAGGAGGGGGCGGAGAAATTATCGGGCATCGCCCTGGCCGACGGGTTCGTGGTCGATCATGCCAGTTGCAGGGGCTGTGCAGTGCGTTGCAAGCCGGTGGTGGAGGTGCCCGAGGGGCCCCATGCCATGCCCCCCGGCCCTGGCCCCGAATACGAGACACAGGCCGCCTTCGGCACCATGCTCATGAACGACGACCTCGCCGCGGTGTGCAAGATAAACGATTACTGCAACCGCGTGGGCATGGACACCATCACCTGCGGGGCCACCTTCGCCTGGGCCATGGACTGCTACGAGCAGGGCATCCTCAAGCCCGAGGACTACGACGGCATCAAGCTGGAGTGGGGGGATATCGACACCGTCATCGAGCTCCTGCCGAGTATCGTGGCCAAGGAGGGCAAGCTGGCGCAGCTGCTGGCCAAGGGCTCGCGCGCAGCGGCCGAGGAGGTCGGGGGCGAGGCTTACCTCGCGGACGCCAAGGGCCTGGAGGCCCCCATGCACGACCCCCGCTGCAACTGGGGGGACGGGCTGGCCTATGCCATCTCCATCCGCGGCGCCTGCCACGTCTCCAACATGACCTTCCTGCTGGAGTGGGGTGCCATCGAGTACCCCGAGATAGGGCTGGACAAGAACTACCAGAACCAATCCGCGGAGTTCAAAGCGGAGGCGGCGGCGCTGACCGCGGACATAGGATGTATCTTCAATTCCGCCTGCTGGTGCGAGTTTCCCGGCACAATATTCACCGTCACGCAGTGGGCGGAGCTCTTCAGCGCGGCAGCGGGTTACGACTGGGACGTGGAGAAGATGATGGAGGCGGGCGCCAGGGTATGGTTCCTGCAGCGCTGCCTGGGACATATCTGGGGCGCCTCGGGAGCGGACGACCGCATCGGCCAGCGCATCATGACCCCGGTGGAAGACGGCGGCATCGCCGGCTCCGTCCCGGACATGGAGACCATGCTGCGCGAGTTCTACGAGTTCCGGGAGATGACACCCGACGGCATGCCCACCCGCGCAACGCTGGAGAAATATGGTTTGGGTGATATGGCCGACCGCCTTAGTCTTTAACGGGCCTAGGCCTGATGTTGAAGGTGACGCGCAACCTTAAAAGTTATAGAATATTAACGCTTGCTTAATACAAGTCGTGTCGTGCTGATAGTGTCGAAAAAGTCCAATCGCGATCCCATCGCGTTTTGTCGCGTGGACAATTCAAGTCCCTGAGGGCTTTTCGGCCCGCGAGGAGGTGATGGATGAAAAGGTCTTGAACGCACTTCAATGGCAGCATGGTTTTATAAAGGGAGGTGAGGTAGTTGCCTAATTGGAAGGACGATGTAGAAATCGTTGTAGACGAGGGCAAGATCAGCGTCCCCTATTCCTGGACCGTGGGGAGCACTTTAAGCCGCTTCTACTGCGAACTGCGAGACAACGGCAAGATCTGGGGTAATCGCTGCCCCAGCTGCGGTAAGGTCTTCGTCCCCCCCAAGATCAAGTGTATCGACTGCTACGAGGATCTCCACGACTGGGTGATGTTGCCGGGCACCGGCACGGTGGAAACCTATACGGTGGTGCGCTACCAGGAGCCCGTGCTACATCCCCGCAAGGCCCCCTTCGTCTACGGCGTGATCAAGATGGACGGAGCCGACACCGGTCTGGTCCACTTCATAGGCGGCGTGGATCCCGAGGAAGTAAAGGTCGGCATGCGAGTGGAAGCGGTGATCGAGGGTGAGCGCGAGGGCAATATCCTCGATATCAAGCACTTCCGCCCCATAAAGTAGGGAAGCGGGGTGAGATAGATGGAAAAAGTAGCGATAATCGGTGTGGGATACACCAAGTACGATAGAAACAGTCCTCTTACCTTCGCGGAGATGATCTTCGAGTCCACGTCCAAGGCCATTGCGGATGCGGGGATCTCTAAGGACGATGTGGATAACGTGGTGACCGTGTCCAGCGACTTCTGGGACGGCCGCACTATCTCGACCATGGCGGTAACCGATGCGTCCAATGCCTATGGCAAGGACGTAACCTGTGTTGAGGGTGACGGGACCTTCGGCGCCCTTTACGGCATGATGCGTATCCTCTCAGGCACATTCGGCGTTACCGTCGTCTGCGCCCATCACAAGGGCACTGAGGTCAGCATGAACGGCATCACCAACTGTGCCTTCGACCCCCTGGTGGAGAGGAGGCTCGGTCTCGACTCCGTCTCCTCCGCCGCCCTGCAGGCGCGCAGATACATGGAGAAGTACGGCCTGCTGGAGGAGCAGTTCGCCCTGGTATCGGTGAAGAACCACGGCAACGCCATGCGCAATCCCCTGGCTCTCCTGCCCATGGAGATCACGGTGGACGACGTGATGAACTCGCGTAAGATCGCCGATCCCCTCAAGCTCCTCGACTGCTCCCCGGTCACTGACGGTGCATGCACGCTGATACTCGCGGCGGAGAGAAACGCCAAGAAACTCACCACGAACAAGAAGCGGGTATGGTTGAAGGGTGTGGGACACTGCAGCGACGCCTTCCGCCTCGGGGACCGTGACCTGGCGGATACGCGCGCCCTCAAGAAGGCGGCCAAGCGCGCCTACGAGATGGCCGGCATCGTCAACCCCCGCAAGGAGATCGACTTCGCAGAGGTCTACGACGCATTCTCCTACATGGAGCCGCTGTGGCTGGAGGGACTGGGAATCAGCGAAGACGGCATGGGCTGTGAAGACCTGGAGAGGGGCTATTTCGACTTCAAAGGCGAGCTGCCGGTGAACCCCTCAGGCGGCCGCCTCTCCGCCAACCCCGTGCAGTCCGCCGGCCTCTACGAACTGGCCGAAGCCGTGCTGCAACTGCGCGGCAAGGCAGGAAAGCACCAGGTCAGGGGCGCCGAGACCGGGGTGGTCCACGGCATCAATGGCATGTGCGGTCAGTCCCACTGTGTCTGGGTCCTGGGAAGATAAGGAGGTGACGTGAAATGGGTAAACGAGTAGGTATCATCGGAGTCGGACAGACCCACCACGCCGCCAAGCGCCTGGACGTCTCGGGCGTGGAGCTCATCGCCGAGGCCGTCACCCGGGCTCTGGACGACGCGCAGCTGACCATAGACGACATCGACGCCATCGTCGTCGGCAACATGGACCATTTCGAGAACATCAACTACGTGGACACCTGGGCCGTCGATGGCCTGGGTGCCGTGATGAAGCCGGTGTTCAAGGTGACCACCGGGGGCACCACCGGAACCACCGTGGCGGCCTGCGGCTACTATCACGTGGCCAGCGGCCTGTTCGACACGGTCCTGGCCGTGGGCTGGGAGAAGAACTCCGAGTCCGACACGCAGGCGGCCATCGCCACCTGCGCCAACCCCACGCTCGAACGCGATCCCTTCGCCGGGGCTATCGGGCCCCTGGCCACCGAGTACTCCATGTACATGAAGGCTTATGGGGCCACGGAGGAAGATGCCGCCAGGGTAGCGGCACGCGACCGTAACAACGCCCTCAACAACCCCTACGCCCACTCGCGCCAGGCGGTGACCGTGGAGGACGTGCTCAACTCCCCCATGCTCTCCTACCCGGTGAAGTTCCTCGACATGTGCCCTCGCTCCGACGGCTCGTGCGCGGTTATCTTCGCCAACGAGGAGAAGGCCAAGAAGCTCTGCCCCAAGCCGGCATGGGTGCACTGCTCGGTGGTGCGCCACGACTACACCCACTTCGGCGACCTGGAGTGGAAGTTCATGCCCACCCTGGAGCGGGCCTCGGCGGAGGCCTACAGGCTGGCGGGCATCACCAATCCCCTCAAGGACTTCGACGTGGCGGAGCTCTATCTCCCCTGCTCCACCTGCGGGGTGAAGTGGATGGACTCCCTGTGGTTCTGCGAGCACGGCGGCGCGCCCAAGCTCATCCGCAAGGGCACCTTCGAAATGGACGGGCAGCTGCCCATCAACCCCTCCGGCGGGGTCATCTCGACCAACCCCATCGGCGCCACCGCCATCATCCGCGTGGCGGAGGCAGCGTGGCAGATCATGGGCAAAGCGGGCGACCGCCAGGTTCCAAACGTGAAGAAAGCCCTGTGTACGGGGTTCGGCGGATGCAGCTGGACGGGCCTGATGATCCTCGGCGCGGACCTGCCCTGAGGCTTGGAGGAGGTGACATCCATGGGAATATATAAAGACAAGCGCAAGACGACGCACACCCCCGAGGGCTACGAGCTCCTCACCCACGAGTCCGGCCACCTGGAATACGATTTCCACTGGCACCTGGGATATTACTGGAGCAAGTACCTCACCGAGCTGCGGGACAACAAGCGCTTCATGGGCGTAAAGTGCCCGGAATGCGGCACGGTGTACAACCCCCCGCGCGTGAACTGCGGCAAGTGCTTCGTGGAGATGAACGAGTGGGTCGAATTGGCCGACGAGGGAACCCTCGAGGGCTTCACCATCGTCCGTTTCCCCTATATCGATCCCAACAACGGCGCCATGAAAGAGGTGCCGTTTACATCGATCTGGGTGACACTGGACGGGGCGGACACCCGCATGATGCACTTATGCAACGAGAAAGACGAGAAGGACCTCGATGTGGGGATGCGCATGCGCGCTGTCTGGAACGACAAGCGCACGGGAAGCATCCACGACGTGAAGTACTTCGAGGTGGTCAAGGAGGAGCCGGCGAAGAAGGCTGCTGCCAAGAAGCCGGCGAAGAAAGCCGCGAAGAAGGCTGCCAAGAAGCCGGCGAAGAAAGCCGCGAAGAAGGCTCGTAAATAGCCTGAAGTCTGAGGTCTGAAGTCACTAGTAAGTCTGAAGACTGAAGTCTGAAGAGGGGGCCGGGGTGACCCGGCCCCCTTCTTTAGTCTGAAGTCATTAGTAAGTCTTAAGTCTGAAGACTGAAGTCTGAAGATTCCAGCGCTTACGTGACGACAGGGAAGCCTCCGGCAATGGTGGAGGGCGCTTTCGTCACCGTCCACCTTTGTGTCAAGATATAGCTGCCCAGTGGATTTTTCTTGCTGACCGAGGAGGGTGCTTGCCATGTGGGATCTCGTAGATGAGGCGGCGGCTCTATATCCGGATAAGACGGCCATCGTGCACCGCGAGCGGCGTATAACCTACGCGCAATACCTCGAGGAGGTCGACCTGCTGGCGCGGGGGCTGATCGCCCTGGGCCTGCAGCCGGGTGAGAGAGTGGGCACGCTCATGCCTACGGTACCCGAGCACGCCTTCGCGATAAACGCCGTGATTAAGGCGGGGGGCGAGGCGGTGGCGCTCAACTCGAGGCTGCAGGTGGAGGAGCTGGAATACGTGCTCGACGACTCCAGGCCGGCTTTTCTGCTCATGAGCCCGCATTTCAGGGACACGGATTTCGCCGCCATGCTCGCGGGCCCCATCGCGCAAAGGCCCTTCATCCGCCAGGTGGTGACCCTGGGGGATACGGACCTCTTCCCCCACCTCACCTGGGAGGAACTGCGGGAAAAGGGACGCGGCGCAGGCATGGAGGAGTTGCGCCGGCGGCAGGAGGCCGATGACGACGGCCGCAGCGCGATCATCATCTACACCTCGGGCACGACCGGGGTGCCCAAGGGGGCCATGATCAGCGCCCGCAATATAAAGTTCAACCTGGACACCTGGTACAAGAGGATGGACGTGGACGAAAACGACGTGGTGGGCGTGTTCTTCCCCCTCTTCCACTCCGCGGGCACCATCGGCGGCGTATCGGGCTGCGCCTCCCTCAAGGCCACCATGGTCCTGGACGATTTCAGCCCCGCCGAGGTCCTGCGCTACATCCATGAGGAGGGCATCACCGTGCTGGGCGGCGTGGCCGCCATGGCCGCGATCCTCATGTTCACGCCAGGCTTCGAGGAATACGACCTCTCCTCCCTGCGCTTCCTGTTCATGGGCGCCGGCCCCTGCCCACCCGAGATCCTGCGGGACGTGAAGGAGAAGATGGGGGCGGAGACGGTCATCGGGTACGGGCTCACCGAGGCCACCATGGGCAACGTGACCACCACCATGCTCGAAGACAGCGAGGAGCACAAGCTGCACACCATCGGCCTCCCCCTCCCCGGCATAGAAGTGCGGGTGGTGGACGTGGACCACGTCGAAGTACCCAGGGGGGAGATCGGCGAGATAGCCATCCGGGGGGAGACGGTCTTCCTGGGTTACCTCAACCGTCCGGATGAGACGGCGCGCGTCCTGGACGAGGAGGGATGGCTGTACACCGGCGACCTGGCCTCCATGGACGAGGACGGCTACATGCGCATGGCGGGGAGGAGCAAGGAGATGTACATCCGCGGCGGCGAGAACGTCTATCCCTGCGAGGTGGAGGAGGTCATCACCCGCCACCCCCAGGTGATGCTCGCCGCGGTGATAGGTATCCCCCATCCCGTCTACGGCGAGGTGGGGCGGGCCTACGTCATGACCCCCGGCGGCGGAGTGACCCCGGAGGAGATCAAGGCATGGGTCGCCGAGAACCTCGCCGACTACAAGGTCCCGGAGGAAGTAATCATACGCGACATGCTCCCCCTCACCCCCGTGGGCAAGGTGCAGAAGAAGATCCTGGAGGAGGAGATCAGCCAGGAAAAGGATGCAGAGTAATAGCTGCCGGATTTTCATGCAGCGGCCCCAGGCGAGCCTCCCGGCTCCGGAAGATCAACCTTTGACCGTAGCCGTAAGCCCGAAAAAGCGCCCTATATCTTGAGCTTCAGCATCGACCAGCGCGCGGACCGTATCATCCAGCGCATCGAATGGCGACAACTCCACGCTCAGCTGCTTTCCCTTGCGGGTGTATCTCCATACCCCGGCGACCGCTCCGTCCACCAGTATCGTGGGCAAGGTCTGGCCCCCATGATAGACGCGAGCGTGCATCTCCCTGGGCATCAGCAGTTCCCGGTTGGAGTATGCGAGTACGTACGCATCGAAGGCGGGCAGCAGCCTGACCTGGGGAGTTCGATCTGAACTCGCAGAGGCTCGCCCCACCCCCCCGCCGATCATCCATAAAGATTTCCCGTCTACCAGGACCTCGTGCAGCTCCTCCCTATCGATGAGAGACATCCATGCCTTCCGCGCCTGTGTTACGGGTATCCCGGACCAGGCGGAGAAATCATTTAAAGTGGCCGGTCCGAACCCTCGAAGATAGCGCACGGCCATTATGGTGACGGCGTCCTGTCGCGGTTTTCCGCCGGCCCTTGTGACCCACTTGTCGAGCAGGACATATGTCGGTTCACCGTTGTCCCGTTCCGGTCCCAGGCATACCAGTCCCGTCAGCGCCGCGTACATGATGAGATGTATGGGTGCCTGGCCCTTCTTTCCAAGGACGATTCCCCTGTGTGCAAGTGCGTCCACCAGCTCCCACCGTGTCACCGCACCTGCCCTGCCCATCACTGTCTTCATCTCTTTGATGGCCCTGGTCAGGAGTTCTTCGTCCAGATCCAGCTCAAGCCGCCGCCGCCTGGTCTTAGCGATGGTGACGGGGCCGAGACACGCAACGATCCAGCGGATATCCCTCGTATCCAAGAGGTGAAGCGTTCCCCTCATCGCCCAGGTCTTCACTAGCGAACGGTCCTCGTCGATGGCTCTGGTTATTTCGGACCTGTCCATTCCCCGCATACGTGCGCGCAACGAGAGCAGCATGGCTGATGACCTCTGGGCATTGATACCGACCAGCGTGCTCGCGATGCCTACCGGATCCCCTGGTTGCGCCACATCGCGAAAGCATTGTCCCGCCGACCTCAAGAGGCGCAACTGTCCAACGGAAAGTGTTTCGGGCACGGAAGACTCCTTTATAAGACACTCGCTTATGATTATTCCTTACCGCCGCTCGCGCCACAACGGATCAGCGGCCGCGGGTCTGTCTTCATGCACTATCAGCCCCGAGGGGCATGAGTATATTATTATCTGGTACGTATGCAGCGTGAAACGGATCGGCCCGGGAGGAGCACATGGACATAAAGAACGTCTTCGTGGCGGGAGCGGGATATATGGGCAACGGCATCGCCCAGGTCTCGGCGCTGGCGGGATACAAGGTCGTGTTGTGCGACGTGAGCGAGGCATGCCTCGCGTCGGGACTGGACGCCATCAACAGTTCGCTGGGCAAGCTCCTCTCAAAAGACAAGATCGGCCGGGAGCAGTCCGAGGCGGCCCTCGCCAACATCGCGATCACCTGCGACCTGGAGGAGGCGGCCGGCTCCGACATCGCGGTCGAGGCCATACCGGAGAGGATCGACCTTAAAAAAGACATCTTCTCGCGGCTGGACGGGATATGCCCCCCGCATGCCATCATCGGGACCAACACCTCGGCCATCCCCATATCCTCCATCGCCTCCGCCACGACGCGGCCGGACAAGGTTGTGGGCATCCATTTCTTCGGCCCCGTGCCCTTGATGAAACTGGTCGAGGTCATCAAGGGGGTGCTCACCTCGCAGGAGACCATGTCCGCGGCGGACGGGTGGGCGCGCAGCCTGGGCAAGGAGACGGTGCTGGTCGCCAAGGACCACGCGGGTTTCGTCGCCAACCGCGCCTCTATGCCCTCCACCATCGAGGCGATGCGCATGATCGAGGAGGGCATGGCCACCCCGGAGGAGATCGACCGCGCCACGGGAGGATACGACTTCGGCGTAGGGCCACTGCAGATCGTGGACAACGCCGGGCTTGAAGTGGGCATGAATGCGGCAACGGCCATCTACGAGGACACGCGGGACCCCAAGTTCTTCCCCCCTCCCCTGCTGCGACGCATGGTGGCGGCGGGGATGCTGGGGCGCAAGAGCGGCAAGGGTTTCTACGACTATTCCAGCGGCAAGCGGGAGAGCTACCTGAACGAGGGAAGGTTCGCCGCAGAAACCGACGCCGAGCGCGATGCCAGGCGCGCCGGGTTGCTGCAGCGCTTCATCATGCCCAACATGCTCGAAGCAGTGCGCCTGCTCGAGGCAGGCGTCTCCACGGCAGAGGATATCGACAAGGCCATCCGCCTGGGCTTCAACCTGCCCCAGGGGCTGCTGGACATGGCGGATAACCTGGGCCTGGATACAGTGATGGAGATAGCCACGGGGTTCTACGAGGAGACCGGGGACGCAAAGTTCTTCCCTCCTCCCCTGCTGCGACGCATGGTGGCGGCGGGGATGCTGGGACGCAAGAGCGGCAGCGGTTTCTACGTGTATACCTAGGTACTGCAAAGCGGTGTCCGAAGTCGACTTGAACTCAAAGCGGATAAGCTATATTTATTGTTATTGCAGCGACGGCAGAGATCAAAGGCGAGATCGGGCGTACACGTCGAGGATATCCGCGGCGGTGAAGCGTCGCGCCAGGATCGATCCTACGGCCGGCATGCCGATCGAACCCGCGCAAGGACACCAAAGTCATAGGAGGGGAAAAATGGAAAAGATCTGGCTGGAGAGTTACGACTACTACGTTCCCGAGTCCATCCGCTACCCGAAGATACCCCTGTACCAGCTGCTGGAGATGACCTGCGTCAAGTACGACGAGAGCGTGGCCACCATCTTCTTCGACCAGCAGATGACCTACGGGCAGATCAGGGACCAGGTGCGCCGGCTGGCCGCCGCCCTGAAGGGCATGGGGGTCCAGAAGGGCGACCGCGTGGCCCTCATGCTCCCCAACAGCCCCCAGTTCATCATCTCCTATTACGGCGTGCTGGAGGCGGGCGGGACGGTGGTAAACATCAGCCCCCTGCACGTGGAGAGGGAACTGGAGTACGAGTTCAACGACTCCGGCTCCGAGACCCTCATATACCTGGACCTCTTCGACGAGCGTATCCAGGCGGTGAAGGGAAAATCCCCCTTGAAGCGGATCATCGCGTCCAGCATCACCGATTACATGGAGACCCCGGCGGACCCCAACGTTGAGAAGGCCGAGGGCACCTACTTCCTCAAGGAGGTCATCGCGGGCGCCGAGCCGGAGGTGCCCGACGTGGATATCGATCCGGAAAGCGACCTGGCCGCCCTGCAGTACACCGGCGGCACCACCGGCCTGCCCAAGGGGGTCATGCTCACCCACCGTAACCTCCTGGCCAACGCCATGCAGTGCGCCCTGTGGGCCAAGGAGTTCACCGAGCCGGGAGGCGACGTCTACCTGGACGTCATCCCCTTCTTTCATTCCTACGGCCAGACGGTGGGCATGAACAACGCCATCCTCAACGCCGCCACCATGGTCCTAATCCCGCAGTTCGAGATCAACATGATGCTGCAGGCGATCAAGAAATACCAGCCTAACTTCTTCCCCGGCGTACCCACCCTCTACGTGGCCATCCTCAGCCACCCCGAGGCCCTGGAATACGGCGTGGACAAGCTGAGGCTGTGCAACTCCGGCTCGGCCCCCATCCCCATAGAGGTGATAAAGCAGTTCAGCCATATATCGGGCGGCATCTTCTGCGAGGGATACGGCCTCTCCGAGGCCTCGCCGGTCACCCACTCCAATCCCATCGTGGGCATGAAGAAAGTCGGCTCCATCGGTATCCCCTTTCCGGATACCGAGGCCAAGATCGTAGACGTGGAGACGGGGACCAAGGAACTGGGTATAAACGAGCCGGGAGAGCTCATCATCCGCGGCCCACAAGTGATGAAGGGGTACTGGGAGAAGCCGGAGGAGACGGCCGCGACCCTGCGCGACGGCTGGCTCTACACCGGCGACGTCGGCACCATGGACGAGGACGGGTACTTCTACATCGTCGACCGCAAGAAGGACATGATCATCGCCGGCGGTTTCAATATCTACCCCCGCGAGGTGGACGAGGTCCTCTACGAGCATCCCAAGGTGCAGGAGGCGGTGACCGTGGGTATACCCGACGAATACCGCGGCGAGACGGTGAAGGTGTACATCGTGCTCAAGGAGGGCATGAAGTGCACGGAAGACGAGATCATCGCCTACTGCCGCGAGCGCCTGGCCGCCTACAAGGCGCCCCGCATGGTGGAGTTCCGCGCCGAGCTGCCCAAAACCATGGTGGGCAAGATCCTGCGCAGGTCGCTGCGGGAGGAGGAGATCGCCAAGCAAAAGGAGAAAGGCGAGGGCTAAACGCGGTAGAAGCCGAGGGGTCAGGCCCGGATTTAGGCCTGGGGCATCACTGTCATCGCGAGCGCAAGCGAAGCGATCCCCCTGGAGAATGCGCTACTACTGTCATCGCGAGCGCAAGCGAAGCGATCCCCTGCAAGGAAGACGCCGGTTGCGTTCATCGGGGGGTTGCCCCATCGGCTGCGCCT
>JAFGDU010000123.1 GCA_016931915.1 Actinomycetota bacterium | reverse complement strand
TACTGCCTTTCATGGACACCTCCTTGCTCTGTTTTTATCCCAAAGCAAGTATAGGGGGTGTCCACCATGTTTCTGAGCCTAGGCAGGCTCCTGAGCTTGAACTGCGAGGCGGCGTCTTCGGCGCCGAAGCAATCCCCTTATTACCGCAAGCCGGTAGGTCCTGAAAGGGGGTCGCTTCGCTTACGCTCGCGACGACAGCGTAGATGCGCTCGCGATGTCAGTAATGCCTAAGGCCCAAATCCGGGCCTGACCCCCAGGCCTTAAAGAAGGGCGCGGTCTCCCGCGCCCTTCTTTTGCTGGCTTGCATTAATCCGGCAGGGGTTCCCCGTCCACGCAGCCCGGAGCCTCCCATCCCAGGATCTGGTAGATGGTGGGAGTGATATCTCCTATCTCGACCTTCTCCGCGACGGTGGTACCTGGTGCGTATTCCGGCCATCCCGCGGGAGCTTTTAAGATGAGGGGCATATGGGCGGTCTGCAGGCCGCCGTGGGCTGCCGGGAATCCGAGTTCCACGTTGTCCGGTACGTTTCCCAGGGTGATTCCAACGGGGTTGATGGCGCTGGCCAGGACCTGTCCGTGGGCTGCTACATTGTAGTTATATAACGGGAAGATACAGAGGTCGGGCCAGAGATGGCCGTCCGGCTCGTCCGGGTGACCTGCCCAGAACTCCGAATACAGCTCCATGGGGCGTACGTGCCCGTGTTCTCCGTAGTCTACCCCGCTGACCATCTCATCGCGGTTGATGACCATGAGAGGCTGTACGGGTCCCAGCTCCGGGTCGTCCACGGTGTGGCCCTCCAGGATCTCCTCGATGGCCTGGAGCTTGCACGTATCCTCGCACCAGATGAAGTTGATCTCCGTGCCCCCGCCCTCGTGGTAGTCCTCGTGGTGGAGAAGCCCTTGCTGCCGCAGGATGAGGCGAAGGTCCAATACCTCGTAGCCCTTGCTCTGGTCCTTCATGTTCTCCATACCGTGGTCCGAGAGCACAACGATAACGCTGTTGTCGTAGACCCCGCGCTCCTTGAGGAGCTGGACGAAGTCCGCGAAAAGCGTGTCGACCTCGCGGCAGATGTCCAGGCAATCGTCCCTCCTCATCCAGGGGCTGAGACCGCTCTCGTCGTCTGTCGCGCCCGGAGTACCCTTGGTGTCCCATTCGTCGTCCGTCCAAGAGCTGCCGGTGAAATGGCCGGTATTGTCCAGGTCGGCCGCGTTGATGTAGCAGACGTCGGGGTCCTCCTCGGCTATGGAGCGCAGGAAGGAATCGACCAGGTAGCGGTCCTCGCAATGGTTACCCGGCGTCATGCCTACCATGAGGCTTACGGGCAGGACGTATATACCTAAGCCCAGGAGCAGGTTGAACTGGCCCAGCATGGCGGGGATCAGCACCTCACGCGTGGTATCGCAGTAGAAGCTCATGGAAAAGGGCCCCGAGAGCGGATCGCAGGGGTTCTCGTCCGTCTGAGGGTCACCCGCCGCGCTGTACTTGTAAGGAGGCGGGAAGAAGAGCGGGAAGCGCTCGCTATGGCCCACGATGTCCACCGTCCTCTCGCCCTCGATGTCGGCCAGCCAGTTCTTGTTGGACCAGAAACCGGTAAGGGCTTTGTCCCCCGTCTCTCCCTTGGCCACCTCGTAGACACGTTTGATCGGCTCCCCTTCCGTGCCGTAACGCATCAGGTTCATGGAGTTCGCGGCGCTTATCACCTCGTCGTACTCGGTGAACGCGATGAAGGTTCCCCCGACCATGTACAGGCCCTGGGTCCCCGTGTAGGTTCCGGCCAGTGCATTGGTGTGGTTCATATCGGTGGCCGAAGGCAGGTATACCCTGGCATCCGTGTAATTGACGCCGTCGTCCATGAAAGAGCGCAGGTTGGGCATGAGCCAGTCTCCCTCTTCGCCGGGACCGGTGCCCGCCCGATCGAGATATAGGTACTCGGGGTCCATGGAGTCGATGGCGAAGTAGTAAACGTTGCGGACGTCCGTGACCTCGGCCGCCACCCCGACACTCTCCTCGCCGCCCAGGCTGCTGTTGGCGGTGACCGTCAGGTCGAGGCGTTCTCCCAACACTGCCGAGTCCGGGGCGACGACTGTCAGGATCGCCTGCCCCGTCTGTTTGGCAGCCAGCCCGGAGATCGTATCTGCGTCCAGGCCTACCTCCCAACCATCCGTGTCCCCGCTGAGGGCCAGACCGATATCGGCTGCCTCAGCTTTTAAGTTGGTGACGTGGAAGATGAAAGAGGTCGTCTCGCCGGCCATCATCTGGTGGGCGTGGGGGCGCATGCCAGCCAGGTCGTTGGCGCAGTAGAGCATCCCGGCATTGACCACCTGCATGGTCGTCTCGCATGACGAAGCGGTCAGATCTCCCGGACCGAGCTCGAAGGTCACCTCGAGGGGCTGGTTCTTGGGCAAGGCACCAGTAGGTGTGACCTCCGCTCTGTAGTAGACCGGGGTCGGGTATAGGTAGTTGTGGGTCAACCCGTTCACGGAGACCTGGCTGATCTCGTTACCTCCCGAGTCGGTGAACCTCACCTGGCAGGGGAAGTCCGCCTCCCACGACAGGGCGTAGGTGTCGCGGGTTCCGCCCCGGTTCGTGGCCTCGAGCTGCCACGAGAGGGGCTCTCCCTTGTAGGCCTGCAGGACGGGGTCGCGGTATCCCTGCCCCGCAAGTAGGTCTCCCGCCGAGTTCACCAGCTGCGGATGCGACGCGAGGGCGGTCGCGCCGAGCCAGACGCGGTGCTGTTCCGAACCGCGTACGCCGGTGACCTTTATGTGGCCCACGGTCCCCTCGGGGGTTGTCGGGGAGCAGGTTACGAGCACCCAGGATTTCGCGGTCCCCTGCGCGCCGGACGGTCGCACCAGGGGAGGTATGACCAGGGCGTTGAAATAGGGAGACTCGCTCCGTGCGGACAACCAGGTCCACTCGGTAACATCGGCTATGTTGCGCGTCTCCACCGGCATCCAGGTAAGGGTCTTTCCGGTAGCGGGAGACAGCATCTGCTGCGGGAACATGCTGAAGAGGTCGAAGGTGGCGGGCGTATAGGCCGGTTCCGCAGCCCCCACCTCTCCCAGCCCCGGCCCCGTGGGCACCATGCCGAAGAGCAATGCCACCGCCGAGACGATAACGATGAAAAACACGGTACGGAAAGTGAAGAATGCGCCGCTTGCGGGTCTCATAGGTATCCCCCTTTGTTTTACTTCCGCGTGACGGAAAACCCCCCACCCACTCCACTCGTGCGGTTTACCGGCTGGCCGGCATCGGGGATGGGCTATCTGTCTCCAACAGGTCAGAACGGCACCAAATCAGAATTGAAGATTATGCGAGGAAAACCACCTCCTCGGACCCCCTTATCTGGAAGCGATCTTTAGTGCGATGTTATCATGGTCTGCCGGAGCCGGTCTACGTCACGCCCAGGGGTCCGGATTTGAGCCTTGGTCATTACTGTCATCGCGAGCGCAGCGAAGCGATCCCCTATAAGAACATACCGGGTTGCGTGCATAAGGGGATGCTTCGTCGGCTTCATCTCCTCGCAGTGAAGACAGGCCCAAATCCGGGCCTGGGCCCTGGGCATGGTACAGCACCGGCGTGCGAACAGATCAATGGATATCGCAATAAAACTATACGGTTAATATAGATTGCCGTTATCGGAGCAAATCGGGTATCATGAATATACGTAGATGGCATAGAGGTCCAACCTTTTTTATCGCACTTCCGTTACAACCGTTACGAGTCTGGGAAAATACAATATACCGCCGGCTGGCGGAGACGGTTTGGAGAAGCAGGGGGGGCGCATTGCGCCAAAGGATCCAAACGGAGGTAAGCGGATGAACGTGGGTATGCTCGGGGAACAACATCTCGCCAGGGTCGGGGAGACGGTCACCATGATCTTCGAGGACCGCGAGATCACCAACGTCGAGGTAAGGGAGAACTCCGGCCGCCTGGGAAACGCATTGAGGGGATTGGGGATCGGCGAGGACGACGTGGTGGCGGTGACCATGTCCAACTGCCCCCAGGTCTTCGAGACGTTCGGCGCCATCTACGCCATAGGGGGTACGGCGCTGCCCATCCTCTTCGTGCTTTCCGCTGACGAGTGCCGTTTCATCCTGGAGGACTCCGGGGCGGTGGCGGTGGTGACCGACGTCATCCTGCTCGCCAAGATACTCGAGGCGACGGAGGGCCTGGAGGACTTGCGCCATATCATAGTGGTGGGAGGGGAGGACGGAGAGCGTACTCTCTCCTACGAGAGGCTGCTGGCCGAGTCGTCGCCGGAGCTGGAGATCGTGGACAGGGACCCCGACGACGTAGCCATCCTCATGTACACCTCGGGTACCACCGGCAAACCCAAGGGGGTGATGCTCACCCACGAGAACCTTATCACCGGAGCCGAGAGCGCCTATCTCGCCAATGAGGTCACCAGGGCACAGTCCACGCTGGTGTGCCTTCCCATGGCCCATATCTACGGTGTAGGCGCCATGAATGCCGGCAATTATAGCGAGATTGCCGAGACCAAGGCCATCCTCATGCGCTGGTACGACCCGGAGGAATGCCTGCGCCTGATAGATAAGTACAAGGTCAATTTCTTCCCGGCCGTCCCCACCATGTATTCGTTGATACTCAACCATCCCGATGCCGACAAGTACGACACCAGCTCGCTCGAGGACTGCATAGCGGGGGCCGCGCCGCTGCCCCTGGAATTGCGGCGGGATTTCATGGCCAGGTTCGACTGCGGCATGCGGCAACTCTACGGCCTGACGGAATCGGCGGGCATGGGGGCGATCCTGCGGCCCAGCCAGGAATGGCGCGACGGGGCCATCGGCAAGGCCTACCCCAACATGGAACTGGCCATCTTCGACGAGGACGACAACCCGCTTCCACCTGGAGAAATAGGCGAGATCGTCATCCGGGGGCCGCAGGTTATGAAGGGCTACCACAAGCGGCCCCAGGAGACCGAGGAGGCGCTGCGCGGGGGCTGGCTGCATACGGGCGATATTGGATACCTGGACGAGGACGGGTACCTGTTCATCACCGACCGCAAGAAGGACATCATCATCAAGGGCGGCGAGAACATCATGCCCATGCAGATTGAAGAGGTCATCTACGGCCATCCCGCGGTGGCCGAGGCCGCGGTAATAGGCATCCCCGATCCCACCTACGGGGAGGAGATCGTGGCCTACGTGGCCCTGAAGCCGGGCCAGGAGGCCACGCCCGAGGAGCTGCTGGAGTTCTGCCGCGACAACCTACCCAGCTTCAAGCAGCCCCGTGAGGTGCGTATCCTAGAGACCCTGCCCAAGAGCTCCATCGGCAAGATACTCAAGCGCGAGCTGCGCAGAGAACTCGGGTAAGATAGGGGCACAAGCTTCTTATGCCTAAGCTTCGTCGAACGCCCTGAGGATGTCGCTGATGCCGAAACGGACCTTGAGCTCCTTGCCGGCGGCCGTTGCCGCGCCGGTGACACCCGCCCAGCAGCCTGGACAGTTGACGCTGACCGCGCCCACCTGCGTGGCCAGGATCTGATCGAGCTTCTTTGCGGCCTCGATGGCGACCTGCGCCGTGTCGTAGCCGTTGCGTATACCGCAGGCGAAACCGCAGCACAAGGAATCAAAGCGGCTGTTGGGCAGCTCAACTGTCCTCAGTCCCACCGCATCATACAGGCCCCTGATCGCCTCATAGAAGCTGTCGCCCAACTCGCTGGTGTAGCAGGAGTCGGAGACCACGACATCTTTAGACAGCTTCCGCGGCGTGGGCAGCTCTCCCGCGTTATATTTCTCCCACAGCCACTCGTAGAGGGAGATGACCGCATAGGGGAGTTCGACGCCGTGGTAATTGGGCCATATGTTGCCCAGGTAGTTGGCGCACGAGCCGCAGTAACAGACCAGCCTTTCGGTGTCCAGGGCCTCCAGCAGCCCGCGCGTGCGCTCCACGAGCTCGGAGAAGTATCGATAATCGCCGAAGCGGTGGGGGATCTCGCCGCAACAGGCTTCCCTCGCACCGAACTTGGGCAGGCTCGCCAGCGTTCTGGAGTTCTCCAGCTGCTGGCAGATGGTGCGGCCGTAGCAGCCGATGAAGAGCGTGTCCCTGGATGCGGCCGGCGGGGTGGACCACCTGTCGAGGATCTCCTGGTCCTCCTGGGGCAGGCTCCTGTAGATATCGGTGAAGTAGCCCGATTCGCTCTTGCCGGTCATCATGTAGTTCAGGTAGTCGGGGATGGCGGCACCGGATACGCGGTTTCTGGCGACCATGCGCTCCATGATCAGGTTATAGGGGCGTAGGCCATGGGGACAGTAGGAATTACAGCTGAAGCAGAACGTGCATTCATCCAAGACCCGCTGGGGTTCCTCGCCCGCCAGGAGCCGCTCGATCTCCCGCCACGACTCCTCCCTGCCCATTCTCATCACCGGGCATCTCTGCAGGCACTCACCGCAGTTGATACATACGTCGGAGCTCTTTCCCTCCGGAATAAAAGCATCGATATAACTTTGTGAAACCATGTGTTCCTCCTGACCATTGACCGAACGGACTGCCCTTATCCAGTGGTGCAAGTATTCTATCATCTCGCGGGCAGGTCGGCGCGGCGACAGATCGAAGCGGTTGGGGAACATGGCTGGGAGATTCCCGGGAGGAGGGCGTGCCCGAGCTGGACCTGGAGGGGGCCCAGCTGGTGGTCCTTTTAACGGGGGAAAGCCCCCTCATGGAGGGATTCTATACCACCTCCGTGTGCGTCATCCCCATGCAGAAGCGCATAGACGCCATCAACGCCTTCTACGACGAGGAGCGGAGCAGCGTCAGCCTCACCCTGGGCCTGTCGGTCTTCCTCTCCGTCCTCGCGGTGGTGATCATCACCTTCTTCGTCCTCAACTACCTCATCCGCAGGCGCATCACCGAGCCCATCGACCAGCTGGCCGCCGAGGCC
>JAFGDU010000122.1 GCA_016931915.1 Actinomycetota bacterium | reverse complement strand
CTTGAGGAAGCTCTTGTCGCGCAGGATGCCGGCGTTGTTTACCAGGATATCGATCTTGCCGTAGGAGTCGAGTGCCGTCTTGATGATGTTGGAGGCACCCTCCCAGTCGGCAACGCTGTCGAAGTTGGGAACGGCCTCTCCCCCGGCATCCTTGATCTCCTGGCAGACCTGCTCCGCAGCGGTGTGCCCGGAACCGGTGCCGTCGAAGGCGCCGCCCAGATCGTTCACGACGACCTTGGCCCCACGGCTGGCAAGGAGCAAGGCGTATTCCCTACCCAGGCCGCCGCCGGCCCCGGTCACTACTGCGACGCGGTCATCGAATCTTACCTCTGCCATAAACCCTCTCCTTTCCTTTCTCGGGGGACCGGCCCCCACGGTTTCTCCGTCCAAGACTCCGGGCACGGTCCAGGGGTGAGGTCAAATCGATTATTCTCCCTGAACTATTACATCGCCCGGTGCATGCCGCTTGAGCGGCCATTTTATTATATACCCGTTCCTACAGTTATTACAGGACGTAACGTCTCCGCCGCGCCGTATTTCACCGTGGAACCGCGGCGGATTTGGCGCTTCGATATTAACATAATTACCGCTCAATATCATGCACGCAGCACCTGCCTGCCGAGCGGTGCGGCCGCCTTCCTTGCCGCACGCACGCCTTGCTCTATAATAGTGGCGTAGACCGCAAGAAAACCGCGATGCCTGCCATGGCAAGGGGTGAACACCATGCATCTTGAAACCCGACCACCGCAGAAAACAACGTTGCTGCTCTCCATAATATGCATTTGCATTGCGCTGGTCTCGATAGCCACTCCCGGCTGCGGCGGCGAGGCAGCCCCGGATGGCGATGAAAGCGCCGGTATAGAGATCCCCCTGCAGACCCTTGCACAGGACGTTACCAGCGAATATGGTCGCATAGACGAGATACCCGTTCCCGAGGACACCCCTCCGGAATGCGTGGCCATAAGCGACGAGGAGGAGTTCCAGCGCCTCGTGTCCCTGTCATATTTCCAGGAACCAATCGGTTACGTCGACTTCGATAAATATATCGTCATCGCTGCCATGCAGGGCCCCAAGAGCACCGGCGGGTATGCCATCTCCATCATGCACGCCTTCCAGAGCGGCAGCGAGGTCAGGGTCGAGGTGGAGCTGGTAGAGCCGGAGCCGGGCAGCATGACCGTCCAGGTGCTCACCAGCCCATACCACCTGGTCCTGGCGGAACGCTCCGCCTTCGACCCCCGCGGCGAAC
Organism: Actinomycetota bacterium; assembly: GCA_016931915.1. Classification (GTDB taxonomy): domain Bacteria; phylum Actinomycetota; class Geothermincolia; order Geothermincolales; family RBG-13-55-18; genus SURF-21. The sequence continues at coordinate 39,528 of JAFGDU010000122.1, read as the reverse complement.
TGGTCTTCACCTTCGTTGATCAGGAAGACAACCGTATCTCTCAACAGCCAACGGAGGTCTAGCCGCGCAGCCGCAGAGCCCGTGCGGCTTCCCCGGCCGTACTACCAAAACGAGGGTTTATCCCCCATAATAACTGCGGCGTTTAAGGTATACAGCGTGAAAGACAGGCCGCGGTGACGGGCGCCGTTGTCAAGCCGAATTCAAGGAAGTAACATGTCGAGCCATAAGGTGATAGTGATAGGCTCCGGGCCAGGGGGTTCAGCTTTCGCTGCCCTCATGTCGCATGCCGGTCATCACGTCACCCTCCTGGAGAAAAACGCCTTTGTAGGGGGGAAATGCTCTTCGCTTTCCCGCGACGGATACATCGTGGACACCGGCGTGCACATGTTCGGACGTGGCCCGCTGGGCCCCTTCGGCGAGATAAGCCGTATCGTCGGCATGGGTCCGAGCTGGTCGGCAGCGACTCCTGCCTTCACGCTCAGTCTCTCCGGCGCAGGAAAGCATACGGCCGGCCAAAAGCGCCCTCATGGTCACAAGCTGGAGATGGCCTCCTCCATCACCCATCCCGTTTCCCTTCTCAACTTCCTCAGGGGACACGTCAGGGGCTGGCAGAAGATGGGCTGGGCCTCCACTGCCGTAAAAGCCTCGCGTGAATTGGGTCTGGGTGGGTTTATTTCCCTGGCCAGGCGCTTCGGTGACCATCGTTATCCCCTCTATTGCGAGCTTCAGGATATCTGCGTGCGCGAATTCTTCGCCAAACTCTCCGATGCCGACGACTTCCTGCGCACCTTCCATGCCCAGGCCATGCTGACCATGGTGCTTCCCTGGCACCGTGCCAGCATGGGAGAATTCGCCTATATCCTCGCAAGCACCATGCAGGCCTCGCTACTTTGCTATCCCCGCGGCGGCTCCGGCGCCATACCCGCTTCCTTCCTCCGTGCCCTGGAGAAGTCGGGCGGCAGCGTGCGCGCAGCATGCGAGGTAGCAGGCATAGAGGTCGACAGGGGCCGCGTGTGCGGCGTTACCACTCGCGAGGGCGAGTTTATCCCTGGCGACATGGTGGTCTCAAGCGCCGGATTGAGGCGCACCGTCGAATTGGCGGGACGCGATGCATTTCCCGTTGACTATCTCGCCTGGGCGGATGGGTTGAGTGATTCCGAGGCGTTCATAGCGGTGAAATTCTTCCTCGACCGCAAGATCTCCTCCATGCGCACGCCGTGCCTCCTGCACATGCCTGGTCTTTCCCCACACACCATGTTCGATTACCTGCAGGACGGGAGCATCCCCGAAGAACTCTTCCTCTTCGCAACCGCCCCTGGCAACTGGGACCCGTCCCTGGTCCCGCCTGGGGGCGATTGCCTCATCGTCGGAGTGCCCGCCCCCTCCAGCCTGGACCGCGCCCCCCAGGCCGAATGCCTTCTGGACCTGGCCGAGGAGATGTCCTACGACATCTTCCCGGAGCTCGCGGGAGCGACCGTGGCGGTTGAGAGGGTTCTGACCGGCGACGTCTCACGCTTGAGCGGAAGGGCTGCCGGCGATTGTATCGGGATCGCCCAGGAGGTCGGCCAGAGCGGAAGCAGGCGCCCGCAGTCACATACTCCTATTCGCGGACTCTTCCTGGTTGGAGCCGACGCCGGCGGCCGTGGGATAGGCACCGAGATGGCCGCGGACAGCGCACTGCGCCTGTACCACCAGCTCAAGGACGGCCAGCCGTAGAGAAAGACCTCTTAACCATGCACCGATATCGATCCCCGAGACCTCACACCCGCGGGGACCGCCTATATGCCCAAAAAAACCCCGTGTTATTGCGATAATCTCAACGCTCAGGGTCTATAATCAATCTATGGCATGTCTGAATAACCGTATTAGATAACGACCTCGTGTAGGACGAAGGAGGTATGAGATGCTCTGCCCCAGTTGCAATCAGGAAAACGCGGACAATGCGGCGTTCTGCCGTTTCTGCGGCCAGTCCCTGCAGGGTGCCCCTGCGGCGCAAACGCAGCCTCCGGCCGCACCGCCGGCCGATACGGCCATGCAGGCAGCCCCGGCAACCGCCCCGGCTCCGCAGGCACCACCTGGCCCACCCCCCGCGCAGCAGCAAGCCAAGAGCGAGCTTGCTCCCACATCCCTGGCCGGCCTGGTGGAGGAATCCAAGGAGGTGGAGGTCCCGGATGCCTTCAGCCTGCAGAGCAAGAAACTGTTGCGGGTCAACATGGCAGCCTGCGGGGGCCAGGTCCTGACCAAGGTAGGCTCCATGGTGGCTTACCAGGGCCAGATCAATTTCACCCGCCAGGGAAGTGGCGGCGCCGCCAAGTGGGTTAAGAAAGCCATATCCGGGGAGTCTTTCTCGCTCATGCTATGCCAGGGCACGGGGGACCTGTTCCTCGCCGACGCGTCGAACAACGTCATCCTCCTCTATCTCAACAACGAGACCATTACCGTGGAAGCCCTCAACCTGCTTGCCTTCACCCCCAGCATTGGCTGGGATATCAAGATGATCAAGGGCGCGGCGGGAATGGTGAGCGCGGGCCTGTGGACGGTGGAGCTCTCCGGCACCGGATACCTGGCCCTCATATGCAAGGGCGACCCGCTGACCCTGAAAGTAACTCCGGAGCAACCATGCTTCACCGACCCCAATGCCACCGTCGCCTGGTCTCAAGGCCTGGACCCCCAGGTGCACGTGGACGCCAACCTGAAGAGCCTGAGCGGGCTGCTCGGCTCCCGGCATGGAGAATTGTTCCAGCTTGCGTTCTCGGGCAACGGTTACGTGGTCATCCAACCGAGTGAAGAGGCCCCGAAGACCAGCCTGCAGGATCCCAAGGGAGGGGGCAGCGGCACCGCAGGCGGACTGCTGGGGGGTATCCTGGGCCAGTAGCTTTTACATGGGGCCGGGCTCCGGCCTGGCCCCATTTCTATTACGCCAGACGTATAGGGCAGTAGCGCCTTTCATCCCGCCAGAGAACAACGCAAGGATCATCGTAGACGCCCTTATGCCACTCAGCGCCAGGTGAAAGACTGATGGGGGGCATGAGCCTATTATCCCGAGAGTGGTAAAATGCGTTTAGGAACCGGCTGTTTTATGCTTGCGGAGGTCAGATGATGAAATCCATGGGATGCGATATCGGCAGTCTCTTCTCGAAAGCGGTGATCATGGACGGCGAACGCCTGATCGCATCCAGGGTGGTCGAGACCACCGGCAACATCGCGAGCGAGGTCGAAGGCCTCATGGACTCACTGTGCAGGGAAGCATCGCTGGACATGGAATCCCTCGACGGCATCATTGGAACGGGCAGCGGTGCCGAGTTCGTGGAGGAAGCCAACATCCTCGAGGACGAGATCGCCTGCATCGGATGGGCCGCCCGTTGCTTCCTCCCGGACGTCGAGCTGGTGGTGGATATCGGTGGCCAGAGCATAACCTCTATCCTCCTTGACGAAGAGGGCGACGTAGTCGATTTCATGCGCAACGACAAGTGCGCCTCCGGTTCCGGCCGCTTCCTCGAGGTCATGAGCAACGCCGTCGGCATACCCGTGGAGCACATCGACGAGGCGGCATCCCGTGCAAACAAGCAGGTCCCTATCAGTTCCCAGTGCGGAGTCTTCGTGGAGAGCGAGGTCATCACCCACGTGAACAATGGCGAGGCGCCTGAGGATATCGTGGCGGGGCTGTGTGACTCGGTGGCGCGCATCGTCACCTCGCAGGCGCGGCGCTTCGGGGTGGGGACCCGTTACACCTTCACCGGGGGCGTAGCCAAGGTGAGGACGGTGGTGGACCTGATATGCAAGCGCATGGACGGCGAGTACCAGCCCTTTCCGCTGGATACACACCTCGCGGCGGCCATCGGGGCTGCCCTCTTAGCGGAAGCCGAATGATGGGGCTTTTCGACTCACCCTTGAGCGAGGTAAGGGCCTTCATCGACGGCAAGTACGATGCCGGCATGGCGCGGGAACTTCCCTTTACTCCGGTAATCCCACGCGCGGATGCCAGCCAGGTCATCTTGAGCGAGGACACGGGGCTCGAACTCGGCAACCCGGGCATGGCCTCGCGTTCCCTGCTGCTCTGGGACACTGGCGCCAGCCTGGTGGACGGCCGCATAACCCTGGTAGGACCGGATTTCTTCGAGTCCACCTCGCCGAGCCTTCCCTTCGCACAAGTGGTGATGGTCGGGGGAGACTTCTCGGACGAATACGACTGCTACCGCGACCTGCGCGACGCCACCTACAAGGTGCGCCTGCGTGGCCTGATGACCCGCGTCTTCCCGGGCAGGCAGTCCATATGGTGCCGTGTGAGCAAGGAAGCCCTGGCGGGTGGATTCAGCGCCCAGATACTGGGCAGCTCGCTCATCCAGTCCTTGAAACAACTGGACTTCGTGCACAGCGCGGAGGTGCTCATGGTCACGTCCTCGAAGGAGGAGGTCGACGAGCTGGCCGGCCCCGCCGACAAGGTACTGGATATCGTCGAGGCACTGATAAAGATGTACGAGGAGATGAATTTCGACTGCGAGGAATGCGAGTACGTGGACGTATGCGAAGAGGTGGTGGAGCTCAGAAAGATACGTGACAAGCTGAAGGGCGAACGGGAAGCCAAGGAGTAGCGGTGGAATGAAGGAAGAACGCACAGAGGCGAACCAGGTTATAGCCGTCTGCGGCAAGGGCGGAGTGGGTAAGACCACCGTCTCCGCGCTTCTCGCGCGCCTGCTCGCCGAGGAGAACCGCGGCAAGGTGCTCGTGGTGGATGCCGACCCCGCCGTGGGCCTGGGTATGGCCCTGAACCGCTTCCCTGAAAATACCGTCAACGACATCCGCAAGGAGATCATCTCCACCGTGCGAGAACACTCCACCGACAGCGTGGATCTGGCTGCATCGGTTGACTACAAGATGATGGAGATCGTCCTCGACTCCGGCAACCTCGGCTTTCTCTCCGTGGGCCGCCCCGAGGAGGAGGGCTGCTACTGCCAGCTCAACACCCTGCTGCGCGAGGCTATAGAGTCCCTCTCCTCGCATTTCTCACTGACCCTGGTCGACGCCGAGGCTGGGGTTGAGCAGGTAAACCGGCGCGTCATGCGCTCCGTCTCCCACCTACTGCTGGTCAGCGACACCACCCTCAAGGCCGTACGCGTGGCGGAGTCCATCCGCAAGGTGGCCGACGACGCCGTCAACTACCGCAAACTTGGGTTGATAATCAACCGCGCCCGCGGCGAAGAGGAGGCGGGAAGGCTCGCCTCCCATACCGATCTGCCCCTGCTGGGCTGGGTCCCCGAGGACGATACGGTGAGGGAATACGACGCGGAAGCCCGCAGTTTCCTGGATATCCCCTCCTGCCCGGCCCTGGAGGCGGTGCGCAGCCATATAATGGACGCCGGCTTTCTGGCGCAATGAACTGCTACACTACCGCCCTCGAACCGGCACTCGAAACTGACCGGCCCCCGCTTACTCGATCTCCTTGTCCATCCTTTGCAGGATGATCTGGCCGCTGCGCAGCAGACCCTGCAGGGCTGCGTAGGCGCTGTCCCTGTCCACCTCCACCTCTCCCTCGTAGGTACCGTCGGCGATCTCCTCAGCCATGTGGTTGAGCTTCTCCACCGGCTCCATGACGTACTTGCCCGTGAAGTAGCGCAGGCCGAAGGTGGTTACGAGCAGGGTGAGCAGGATGGCGATGCCCGCCGCGACGGACATGCGCAAGATGAGGTCGTTGCGCTGCGCGACGAAGTAGTCGTCGATCTCCTGCATCTCCGCCGTGCGGTCCACGACGTCGTTGACGTAGAACTCCTCGAAGCCAACGTTGCTCAGGTCAATGGGGTAAAATACGGACACGAAGTAGCCTTCTCTGCCGGCCAGGCTGTCCAGGACCACGTGATCCCCGTCTGACGGCATGGCCGGAAGCTCGTCTGGATCCACGTCCAGACCCGACGGCGTGAGGTAAGTCACCACCTCTCCGTCTTCGATTATGGCCACGTATTCAACCTCGGTAGAGATGGTTGCGATCTGTACGACCAGTTCATAGAGGGATCCAGTATCGCCCTGCAGGACCTGCTCCAGAACGTCCTGGTTCAAAAGTCCCAGGAAGGCCGTATTGTTGCTGATCTGGCCCGTATGCGTTCCCAGGTCCCTGATGGTATTGACGGTCTTATCCAGGACCATCTGCTTGTTCTTCTCGATGTTGTTGTTGGACGTAAGAATAACGTCGATCATGAAATATGCGATAACCCCCAGGACCAGGGCCAGGGTCATCAGGGTTACCGCGAGGATGAGCTTCCTCATCTCCCTTCCGGTTACGCGTTTCATGCTGTTTACCCCCTAATGCTGCTTGTCAGACCATAGGATTGGATTTTAACGCCCCCTTACCTCAGCTTTTCCGCCCTTTATTTCCTAATGATTCATTAGCCGTTTGTGTTTACCCTTTATTTGAACGTCGGTAAGTCGTTCCCGGCGCTCCTGCCTCGCGTATTGAATGAAGTGTTATCGCAGTTAGTGGACTGACTTCTTTCCTATGCGGCGCTTTTCCCTGCGTTCACTCTCGTTAATCAATCCTGCCTGTTTTTGCGCTATTATCGCTCATCAGGAGGCGGCTTTAACCAGGCGCCGGTACGCATGAACCGCATGCGGGAGATCGCCTCACGCGTCCCGAACGGGAAGAAAAAGCAGCCGGCATGAAGTGCCGGCCGCGTGGTAGCTTTCGTTACAACCGAGGATCGGCCCGTGGCTAGGCCTGACCCTCGGACATCTCCTCCAGCTCCATCTCTCTCAGCACCCTCTTGTTCACCTTGAACACCTCGGTAAGGGGCATCTCATCCAGGAAGACCACTGCCTTGGGAACGGCATACTTGGCGACCTTCTCCCTGAGATAAGTTATATAATCCTCCTCGCTCACCTTTCCCTTATATTCCTTCTTGAGCTGGACGTAGACCTTGATGCGCTCGCTTCCTTCCCGCTCCGGATCGGGGACCCCGACGGTCGCCGCCACGTCCGTGGCGGGATGATCGTAGAGGATATCGTCCACCTCGCGCGTGTAGACCTTGTAGCCGGAGATGATGGCCATGTCCTTGGTGCGGTCGACGATGGAGAAGTAGCCGTTTTCGTCCAGCCTCACCACGTCGCCGGTGTGAACGAAGCCCTCCTCGTCCAGTCCCCTGCCTGCCTCCGGCCAGTATCCCAGCATGCGCTGGGGGCCCGAGAGCAACAGCTCCCCGACCGCTCCCTCCTCCATCATCTCCCTGTAGGATATGGTCCGTCCGCTGTCCACCTCCACCACCTTGATCACCGTATCCGGTACCGGTATGCCGATGGTGGCCCGCTTCTCCTCGCTCTTGAGCTTCTCGGACTTGCGGTTACGGTCGGAAACCAGGCCCAGTATGGTCAGGAAGATCCGGCCGTACACCTTCGGGCCCAGCATTTTCGCCTGCAGGTTCATGAACGCCGTGTTCAACTTGTTGAACATCAATTTGTTCATGATGGGCACCATCTTGCGACCCCCCATGGCGCGTACGTTCGCCGAGACGTTGAAATGGGTCACGGGAGAAAGCTCCGACAGCCCGTAGCCCTCTGCCACGAAGGTCTTGCTCTCCTTGTCGAACTTCTCCTGCACCTTGGGGGGCAGGGCAGCGGAGCCGGAGATGCCGATGATCCTCGTGGCCTTGATATCCTCCTCGAGCAGCTTCATGAACTGGGTGGGCACCCCGAACTGCAGCACCGGGTTGTACTCGTGGATCATCTCGACCATGGACTTGGTATCCCTGGGGTCGGTGATGATGAGCATATTGTACATGCCATTGATCATGGTATGCATGATGCAGTGGCCGTAGCTGTGGAAGAAGGGCAGGCCGATCAGAACGGATACGCTGCCCTCGAGGATGTTCCTTATAGGTCCGAACATGGCGGGGTTCTGCATGGCGTTGGCAACGATATTGCGATGCGTGAGCATGCACCCCTTGGGCAATCCCGTGGTACCCCCGGTGAAGAGCAGTGTCTCCAGGTCCTTGGTGGGATCGAAGTTGATCTTGGGAGGGACCGGCTGCGCCTTCTCTATCATCTCCATGAACCACTGGGCTCCCGGGACCTCCATGCGCTCAGGCGGGCTGCTCGAATAGTCCTCCAGCTTGGTGATGATGATCAGCTTGGGAGCATCCATGTGCTTCTGAAGCGATTCGGCCAGGAGCATGTGCTCGTCCAAACAGATGATGGCCTTGGGGCTGCTCTCGGTGAACTTGTGGGCCAGGTTATCCTCCGGCTCCAGGAAGCTGCAGGGCACGTGCACGGCGCCCGCCTTGGATATGGCTGCGTCGGCGACGACGAACTGGACGGATGTTGGCAGCAGGGTGACTATCCTGTCCCCTTTCTCGATCCCCATTCCGGCAAGGGCGTTGGCAAGCCTGTCGGCATGGTCCTTCAATTCGGGATATGTGATCTCCAGTCCCAGCTGTACGCAGCCCAGGCGTGGGACTTTCTCCGCCGCCACATCCAGGAAATAGTGAGAGGGCTCGTCGGGATACGGCTCCAGCGTTCTCGGTATGCCGACGATCTCGTACTCTTTGAACCACGGATAATCCATAGATCCCGACCCCCTTCGAGTCTTCATCCACAACTTGGCCAGCTAATATTATACACTTGTTTGGTTTTTATTCACTATTAACCGAAGAATCCCGCTTATCATATCCGCATGCCTTTATATTTCCGTCAGGTCCTGCGGTGATTATCGCGCGTGGTTCCGGAATCAAGGGTCCGTCAACAACGGATCCAACATACCGCTGCACGATCGATCGGGCGATCCTTACGGAACTGACGCGTCATTACTATACTTCCATGTTACCGTATAGTCAATAAATAGGCGGGTTGATGCGGTTTGATTCAGGATTGGGTTTATGCCAAACCGCACGAGTCTAAAAAGCCCGTTAAAAAACGAGGCCGGGCATCATAGCCCGGCCTCCGCGAAGAAAAACTCCCTCTACTCTCCCATATCACCTGACATCCTGCCGATGGAGATCGACACCTCGCCGCCCTCGTCGGTGATGGTCACAACGGTGAATGATTCCTCGTCCATATCCAGCATCCAGCTGGCTTCACCCGTCGCGGCATCCATGTACAGCGGCTCTCCCAGTTCGTCGGTGTAGAAATCCAAGACGTCCTCGAAACTGTCGCTGGTGATAAACTCGGCTCCAGCCGTAGCGAATTCACCTTCCTCGCTGCTACCGGTAACCGTCCCACCGCTTCCCGGCACGTACTCGGCGTCGGGATAGATGGGGGCTCCCAGCTCGGCCTCCGAGGGGGGTTCGTCGGTTACTTCGTAGGTTACGTCGCCGTCATCCGTCTCGTAGGTGACCTCGCCTCCATCCTCCTCCACAGTCACATCGCCATATGGGGTCTTTACGGTCGTCTCATCATCGCCACAGCCGGTCACGGCGAGAAGCCCGATGACAAGCCCCAACAACATCAAGATCACGATCGCCTTCTTCAACTGCCTCCCTCCTTCTCCTGATCCGGTTCGGTAACGCCCCGGAGCCATCCCGCGGTCACGCCCGAAATCCTGTGTTCGACATTCTTATATAGCATGACCGCTTTGTTTTGAAAAGTCCAATCAAAAGCCCACTTTTGTATGCTTTCGACCAAGTCCGTATTTCCTTATCGCTTGGACTCTACTCCTATCCTTCCAGCTTCTTCAGCGCCTCTTGCGAGGCTTCCCTTACCGCCTCCTCTTCTTTCTCGTCCTCGGCGGCCACTCGCAGAGCCTGTACGGCACGCGGGTCGCCGAGTTCCCCCAGCGCCTCCGCGATATACCTGCGCACGCTGATCTCGATTCCCGTGTCCGTCCCCTCGAAGCTCGCAAGAAGCGGCTCCAGCGCGCGGGGGCCCCCTATCCTTGCGAGGCCTTTTGCAGCGCTGATGCGTACCCCCGTCTCCTTATCATCCAGGGCATCGATGAGGGGTTCCACCGCCCTCGCGTCACCAAGTTCCGCCAGGGCGCCGGCTGCCGTGATGCGCAGGTAACCGTCCCCCTGCCTCAGAGCGGCGATAAGCGGCTCTACCGCACGAGGGTCGGCGATCTTCATCAATCCCCATGCAGCGCTTGCGCGCACCATGTCGTTCTCGTCTTCGAGGGCGGATACCAGGGCTTCAACTGCTTCCGTATCGCCAAGCATCGCCAGCGCCTTGACGGCATCCGCCCTTATGGACGCGTCATCGCGCGACAGCACCCCTAACAGGCCTTTGATGTCCGCGCTTTCGTACATGCGCGATATCTCGGGATCATACGAAGTCGATTCGTCCATTAACGTTCCTTTCGCCACCACGCCAATAAATAGAACACAACCAATGCGATATCTCTATTTTGAATTCCCGGTTCGGGGAACCTTATATCACCCAAGAAGTCACTGGCTCTGGTCTCGACCGCGGCTAACCGGCAAGGGACTCTCCCACTTTCCTGCCGAACTCCCTGGCGCTCTCCTCTCCATCGGGCGCCAGCGGGCCCTTCATGCCGGAGACGGCGTTGTCGAAGGCCTCCGTCACCGGATGTAAACCCCTTTGCGAGAGCTCCTTATGGATATCCTTCGCGGCGGTAGGCTCCCCCTTCTCGCACGCCCTGTTCAGGCAGGTTCCAAAAGCGGCAAAGGGCTTCCCTTTCCAGTCATCACCCACGTTCTTCTTGATGAACTTCTTCACCGGTCCGCTGGTCCTTCCCGCGCGGGTGGGAGATCCGACCACCAGGAACTCGTAGCCCGCTGCAAGCTCCTTCTTGTCCTTGGCATTGATCAGGTCCACTTCTTGTCCCGACTCCTCCAGGCCCTGCATGACCGCCTTGGCGGTCTTCTCGTTATTGCCATACCTGCTGTAATAGACAACGGCACCCTTCACGGCAGACCAGCTCCTTTCCGTATACTTCCTGTGTGGTATCGCAGGATCCGTTCTCTTTAAGTATTACCCGGCCCTGGGAGCCATCAAACCACGGGCAAGCGTGAAAACTCCGGGCTCCCAGAGCCCCACCCCTATCGGGATATTATCAGAATACCGGCATCAAGCTGCAAGTACGGAGCTGCAGCCAGGGTTGAACGGACATAGATATCGGAATCGAAGATGAGAAGAGATGCTGCATTCTTTACAGTAAGCGCTTGCCCGTATACATGGCAGGATAATCTGCATTTTCAGGCGTTGTCCCCGCGATAGTGATCGAGCTTCTTTGAAAAAGGAACCCCGTTCTTTCTGCAGGAGTTCTTTAACGGCGGGGTTAATCCGCTGTAAGCACCGTGGAAACATATCGTATTGGAGTGAAGGATAAAGCCCGAGATAAGGCCATTCTTTCGCGGCTCCCGTTACTCTCGCAGCAAACTCGCCAGCAAGCGCCAAAAAAACAGGGCCAAATGGCCCTGTTTTACCTGGTGGAGCCGATGGGACTTGAACCCACGACCTCTACCATGCCAAGGTAGCGCTCTCCCAGCCTGAGCTACGGCCCCGCAAACATACGTTATGAAGTATAAGGACTGGCCCATCCACCGTCAACGAGGTGAAAGGCGCTGCATGATGCCGTTTCTCGGGAAACCCTTGCCATCACGTTGCTGTCGTGGCCTCGTCCGGTTCCTTATCCCACTCGACGATGGGAGCGTCCTTCCATAAACGCTCTATCTCGTAGTATTCGCGTTCTTCCTGCCGGAAGATATGCACGACGACGTCGATATAGTCGAGGAGTACCCAGCGCTTGTGTTGTTCGCCTTCCCGCCGGACGGGCTTTACTCCCTTCGCGGCCAGGCTTTCCTGCACCGCCTCGAGAATACTGCCTACCTGCCGGTCGGTGTTGCCGCTGCAGATGATGAAATAATCGGTGAGGATGAAGACATCCCTCATATCCAGCATCAGGATATCGTGGGCCTTTTTATCCGAGGCGGCTTTTGCCGCCGCAACGGCTATCTCCCTGCTTTCCGCCGCTGTGCACCTCCTGCCGGGTATACTCTTGCCATAACGCGAAAGGGCTGTTCGCCAGCCCGCTCCCATAGCTCTAGATTATCACACCCGGATGAAGAAGGCCCGGACGTTCGCCTAATCCGCCAGGTCTTTGCCGGCGATGAGGATTATTTCCTGCCCCGGACCTGGTTCCGAACTTACGCTCTCTATGGACAGGAGGATGCCGAGGTAGCGCGCAAAAGCCACCACGCGTGGGTCTTCGCTGCGATAGATGATGCTGCTCACCTCGTGGGAGAAATCATTGACCTCCTCACCATCCACAACGACCTTGGCGTTGCCTCCCGTGCCCGCCACCGGCACGCCCAGAGCTGCGAGCCTTTCTCCTACCTTCCTGCCCAGCTCCGGAACACCACAGCCGTTCAACACCTCGACAGACGGCACGGCATCGACCACGAGCTCCGTCTCCTCCAGTCCTGCATATGCCTGAAGCATGGAGGCCATGTAACGCCGGTCTTCTTCCACGGATCCGGTGCCTGGTTCCAGCAGATAATCCTCCTCCAGCGAGGAGAGCATGGCCTGCAGGCCATCAAGACTCTGGGGCTTAAACTGATGGAGCATGGCGGGAAGGTAGCCCCTCGCCCTCCCCAGGCGCAACGAGAAGGATTCCCACATCTCCAGTGCATCCGTTGACAGCAGGTAGAACAGCAGACGATCCGCGTCCCGTATCTCCTGCCCGGCCACGAGATAATTTGTCTCTCCGTTGAGCGGGTTCACCAGGACCGTCTCCTCCTCCAGGACCACCCCCGGGGCCTGCAGCCCCTGCAACAGCTTCATCGTCTCCCAAAAATCGAGTAATAGGAGGTAATCCACGTCGCTGCCGGACAGGTTGCTCACCGTGGTTCGGAGCAGGTTTTCCCCGCCTTCCTCCTGTAGTGCATATCTCAACTCCGTCTGCTGTCCTGAAGCACCGTAGGCGACCGACGATTCGGGGATGAGATATATCTCGCCCGATCCTTTGTCGGTGTCGAAGGCGAGGAGGGCGAGCCCAAGGATTACCCGCCCGGGTCCCTCGTCCCCGACCTCGTGGATACCCAGGAGCACCGTGACCTCTCCCTCGAATTCCCTCTCGCTCTGGGGGTGGGTGAAATAAAGATAATCGAGAACCGCTTCCTCATCCTCCTGTGAGGACGAGAATCTCTCTCCTATCCACGAACCCGTCTCCCGTGCGATATTGATATAGGGGACATCCAGTATCGCCCCCACTGCGAGGACGACTCCCACCACGAGCAACACGATGATCACGACACGCCGCTTCTTCCTGGCTTCCTTGCGGTGCCTCTTGTTTACCCGCGAGAGCTTTTCCTTCTCATCCGGGGCAGTCTTGAGCTCGTTATCGCCGCTTTTCTCCCCCACGTCATTGTTTTTCCTGCTCAACGATAGAACCCGTTCTTTTCGATGAACTCCGAAACTCCCTCCGGAACCAGGTAGGTTATTGGCCTTCCCTGTTTGACCCTTTGCCTTATATCCGTCGAGGATATGGCCAGCGCCGGTATCTCCATCACCAGCACGCGCGGATCGCTGGCGTGCCTCTCTTTTTCGGCCTCCGGGAGTGACTCCTCCAGCCTCTTCAGGTCATAACCGGGGCGGGTCGCCGCGATAAAGGTCGCCTCTCGCAGCACCGCTTCCGGCTCCTTCCAGGTTAGGATCTCGAGGATGGCATCCGCTCCGGTGATGAAGAACACCTCCGTGTTCTTTCCGTAGATACGGTGCAGTTCCCGAACCGTATCGATGGTATAGGAGGGGCCGGGCCTTACTATTTCCAAGCGCGAGACCCTGAAATGGGGGTTGGTTGCGGTCGCGATAACCGTCATGAGGTAGCGGTCCTCCGCATCCAGGCTCTTGCGGTCTTCCTTGTGCGGCGGACTGCCGCTGGGCACGAAGAGTACCTGGTCCAGCTGGAACTGCTTCCAGGCTTCCTCTGCCGTCACCAGATGGCCGTTGTGTATAGGATCGAAGGTTCCGCCCATTACGCCGATGCGCTTGATCCTCAATCTGCCCATCTCAGGACCTCACTTGCCCGTCTCCGTAGATAATGAACTTGGTTGAGGTGAGCTCGCGTAAGCCCATGGGCCCACGGGCATGCAGTTTCTGCGTGGAGATCCCGATCTCCGCCCCCAGCCCGAACTGGCCCCCGTCGGTAAAACGGGTGGAGGCGTTGACGTAAACGTCCGCAGAATCCACCCCGGCGGTAAAACGCCGCGCCGCGTCCAGGTCCGATGTGACGATGGCCTCGGAATGCTGCGAGCCGTAGGTGTTGATATGGCGTATGGCCTCCTGCAGCGACGGGACGACCCTTACGGCCAGGATAAGGTCCAGGTACTCCTCGTACCAGTCATCTTCCGTGGCCGCCTTCACGCCCTGGAGTATCTCCTGCGTGCGCTCACAACCGCGCAGCTCCACCCCCAGCTGCGTGAGTTCCTGCGCCACACGAGGCAGGAACTCCGCCGCCACCGCCTCGTGCACCAGCATGGTCTCCATGGCATTGCATACACCCGGCCTGTGGGTCTTGGCGTTTACCACGATCCTCTCCGCCATGTCCAGGTCCGCGGAAGCATCGACGAAGGTGTGGCAATTGCCGACCCCGGTCTCGATCACCGGCACCGTGCTCTCCTCGACCACGGTACGGATGAGCCCGGCGCCGCCCCGCGGGATGAGCACATCGACGTATTTGCGCAGGCGCATGAGCTCCTTCGCAGATTCCCTGTCCGTGAGGGGCACCAGCTGGATACACCCGCCTGGAAGCCCTGCGCTCTCACCCGCGTGCGCGATGACCTCGCTCAGAAAACGGTTCGAATTAATGGCCGACGAGCTTCCGCGCAGGATGACCGCGTTGCCGGACTTTACGCAGAGGCCTGCGGCGTCGACGGTGACGTTGGGCCGCGCCTCGTAGATTATCCCCACTACTCCCAGGGGAACGCGTACTTTCTTTATCTCCAGGCCATTGGCAAGCCTCCATCCCTCCACCACCTCGCCCACCGGGTCGCTCGCGGCCGCCAGCTCGCGCAGGCCTTGCGCCATCTCGCCGACTCTTTTCTCGCTGAGGGTGAGGCGGTCGAGGAGAGCGTCGCTCATCCCGTTCTCGATGCCCGCCTTGCGGTCCTCCTCGTTCGCGCCGAGGATCTCGTCCACCCTGGACGTGAGGGCCCGGGCCATCTCCTCCAGGGCGTTGTTCTTTGCCTCGGCCGTGACCACGGCGAGTTCACGCGCAGCCTCGCCGGCCCGGATCCCCAATTCCTCGATAACGCTCATTCTTTCCTCCGTCTAATCTTTATATATGAGATGTATGTTTTCCTGCCGCCTATGATCCCCTTGCACTCACGCCGACCTCTCATTCTTCCTTGGCCACTATCACCAGGTAGTCGCGGTGGATGACCTCCTCGCACTGCTCGCCCCCCAGGCGGCGCGCGGCCTCGTCCGTGCGCATCCCCTTTACATCTTCCACGTCAGCCGCAGAGAGACCGCAAAGACCGCGCGCGATCTTTCTCCCGCTCTCGTCTACAACCTCGACGGCATCGCCGCTGACGAAGTTCCCCCGGCATTCCAGAACGCCCGCCGGCAGCAGGCTCTTTCCTCTATACAGGAGGGCCTCACACGCGCCCCCGTCAATGACGATGGTCCCCCGGGGACGGCTTCCGAAGGCGATCCAGTGCTTGTGGTCGCGCAGTCTCTTCCTTCCGGGATGAAAATACGTTCCTACCTGCCTTCCCTCCAGGATCGCCGCCAGCACATCCGGATCGCGCCCCCTGGCCAGCACCACGCCGATCCCGGAAGCCGTGGCTATGCGTGCGGCCTCGAGCTTTGCCACCATGCCGCCGCTGGAGTGCTCCTCCATGGCCTTACCTGCGAACCTGGCCATCTCCGGGGTTATCTTCTCTACCTCGCGTATTATACGAGCCCCCCGCTCCCTCTTGGGGTCGGCAGTATACAGGCCCTTGATGTCTGAGAGCATGACGAGCAGGTCTGCGTCGGTCAACACCGCCACAAGGGCGGCCAGCCGGTCGTTGTCTCCGAAGCGTATCTCCTCCACGGCCACGGTGTCGTTCTCGTTCACCAGGGGCACTACTCCCTGCTCCAGCAGGCTGCGAAAGGTATTGCGTGCGTTCAGGTACT
Source organism: Actinomycetota bacterium (assembly GCA_016931915.1). Classification (GTDB taxonomy): domain Bacteria; phylum Actinomycetota; class Geothermincolia; order Geothermincolales; family RBG-13-55-18; genus SURF-21. Next base: position 23,475 of record JAFGDU010000122.1, on the reverse strand, counting down.
GCTGGCGGTGGGCGAAATCGTATTGGGTGAACAGCACCTGTCCCACGAGTATGCCGTACGCGGCGAAGAATTCCGTATACAGGCGCAGCAGCAATCCCTGTCCTACGGAGGAGGCAGCCTGAAGCGAGGGGATGTCGCTGGGGCGCTCCGGCAGCCCGAGGAGTTCGACCCCGGCTGCTATAGCGCCCGAGGAGACCAGGATGATCTCCCGTCCCGCCTGGCGCAGCGAGGCTATCTGCCCGACCAGATCCCGCATGTGTTCGCGGTTAAGGCGTCCGGCCTTGTCGTTCAGGGTGTAGGTTCCCACCTTGATAACCAGGCGTCCTCCCTCGATGTCGCGCTTTCTCGCACCGGTCATGCTATCTCTCCGCTTTTCCGATCGTTATACTTCCATCAATAATAATATGCGCTGCTTCTATTCCCCACTCCTTCCCGGCTGGGTCTCGGGGAAGAAGTCGAAGACATAATCCCCGATGATCACCGCATCGCCCTCCCGTGCGCCGAGTGCGAGTAACTCCTCCTCCACTCCCATCTTCTTCAGCGCGCCTTGCACGTAGGACAACGCCTGGGGATTTGCGATGTCCAGCCTGTACACCAGACCCTCCACTCGCTGTCCCAGGACATAGAACCCCTCCTCTTCCCTCACCACCCGGAAACCGCGCTCCCGCTGCGGATCATAGGTATAAACCGTTCGCTCCTCGGGGATCTCGATGCCCCCCTCCCCTCGCGCCCCCTCGACCATATCGCCGAGCCGCCACACCAGGGCCTGCACCCCTTCCCCGCTGACGGCGGATATGGGGAAGAGCTCCCATCCCCGCGATGCGGCCGCCTCGCGTGCCTCCTGCAGTCTGCGCTTATCGACAGCGTCCAGCTTGTTCGCCGCTACCACCTGGGGCCGCTCCATGAGGTGCGGGCCGTACGCCGCGAGTTCCTCCACAATCACCTCGAGTGCGTGGGCGGGAGAGGCCTCCGCGCCCGGCGACACGTCCAGCATGTGCACCAGCACGACGGTCCTTTCCACGTGCCGCAGGAACCTCGTCCCCAAACCCCTTCCCTCGTGAGCTCCTTCGATGAGTCCCGGCAGGTCCGAGATGACGAAGCTCCGCTCCTCGTCCACCCTTACCACCCCCAGCACCGGCTCCAGGGTGGTGAAGGGGTAATCGGCGATACGCGGGCGGGCTGCCGATATGCGCGAGATTAGCGTGGATTTACCGACATTTGGAAAACCGACCAGGCCGACATCCGCCAACAGCTTGAGCTCGAGCCTTATCCATCTCTCCCTGCCTAGCTCTCCTTTCTCAGCGAAATCAGGTGAGCGGCGTGCTGGAGTGGCGAAGGCGGCGTTGCCCCTGCCACCCCTGCCCCCCTCGGCCACCAGTGCCTCCTTGCCGTCATGTGCGAGATCGGCCAGGAGTACGCCGTTCTCGTCCCTGACCTGAGTGCCCACGGGAACCTGCAGCACGATATCCTTCCCGTCGGCTCCGTGGCAGTTGTTGCCCGCTCCGCTTCCTCCCCTGCCGGCCCGGAAATGGCGTTGCCGTGTATATTCCACCAGGGTGTTTACGCTGCCTGACGCGCGCAGGACAACCGAGCCTCCCCTGCCCCCGTCGCCGCCGTCTGGTCCTCCCAGCGGACGGAACTTCTCGCGGTGGAAACTGGCGCAGCCCCTTCCCCCCTCGCCCCCTTGCACATGGATCTCAACCTCGTCGATGAACATGAGTTCACTCCCACAAATATGCGCTTATGCGCCTTTAGCGCGTTCGACGTGCGCCATGCCTTGCCCATCGTAACGCACAGAGCGCTGAGTCGCCGAAAATAAATGGTCCCGGCCGTGCCGGGACCAGTCTCTTCATGACCCGCGGCGGAACGGTTGTGTTATTCCGCCGGGACTACGCTTACGAAATGCCTGTCGCCGCTGTTGTGATACTGCACGTAACCGTCCACCTTGGCGAAGAGCGTATAATCTCTGCCTAGGCCGACGTTGTCCCCGGGTTTAATCTTCGTACCGCACTGGCGTACCAGTATCGAACCCCCGGTCACGTACTGGCCGCCGAAGCTCTTTACCCCCAACCGCTTGGAGTGGCTGTCCCGACCGTTGCGGGAGCTTCCTACGCCTTTCTTGCTGGACATATCCCCTCACCTCTTAACGCAAGGCTCAGCCGGCCTTGGCTTCTTCTTCTTCCTTCTCTTTCTTCGCCTTGGGCGCACGGGGTCCTCCGGTTATCTTATCCACCCTCACCTCCGTAAACAGCTGGCGGTGGCCCTGCTTCCGTCGGTACCCCTTCTTGGGCTTGTACTTGAAGACTATTACCTTTTTGCCCTTACCCTGACGTACGACGGTCCCCTCCACCTTTACCTTTGCGGCGTCGGGTCCCGCCACGACCTTGCCATTGTTGCTGGCCAGGATCACGCGCTCGAAGGTTACCTTTTCACCCTCAGCGGCGTCGAGTTTCTCAATACGGATCAACGAGCCTTTTTCCACGCGGTATTGCTTTCCGCCCGTCTCTATCACTGCATACATATCAGACCTCCACGGCTATTTTATCACAGCTTAGTATGCTAACATGGTGTAAATCCCCCTGTAAACCCCGCGTGCGCGTACCGGCCGACTTGCGTCTTGCGGCGGATCGCGGGTCTGCCTACTCCCCTCACGGCCCGCGTATATGTGTGAGGGCTGCGCTTTTTTTTAGGGGAGGGGCCGCCTGGAAACCAGGCGGCCCCTTATAAAACCTTCAACCGGTCTATTTCACGCAGCCCTCCGCAAAATACCAATCGGTGGAGGGCTGGCATGAGCCAATAGCGTTGTTCCCATCCGCCAGGCCGCGGAAGTTGAAATACTGCGCCAGCTCAACGACGATGGGGGTGCTGGACGTCACCTTGGTGCTCACCTCGGCGTCCGCGAGGTTTCCCACCTCGTCCACGTGGATGGTGAAGCGGGAATGAGGCCCCATCTCTATCTTGCGGTTCACATTCACGCCGTCCGAGCGCATGAAGACCACGTCCACGCTGGCCGCTTCATCGCCGGGATTGAGCAGAAGCACGTACTCGTCGAACTCACCCCCGGTGTAACCTTCCGCCAGGTACCACTGGCTTTCGGGAGAAGCCGCGCCCATGGTAGCATGCCCGCCCTTTCTGCCCTGATAGCTGAAGTACATCGACCGTTCCGCGATGATGGGCAGATCCGAGTCGATGCGGGTGGAGACGTCCGTCGCCTCGAGCCCCGGTACGCTGTCGACATGAACGCTCTGGCGCCTGCGTCCGGGAATGCTCACCTGCTGGCTGACGACTGAGCCGTCCGGCTTCATAAAACTCAAGCTGACGGTGGCGGTACCCTCGTTGGGGTTCTGCAGCAGCACCCAGGTGTCGAAGGTATCCCCAGTGTAGCCCTCGGCGAAAAACCAGGTATTGGAGGCCGAGCTGGCGCCGATGGAGTCGTGTCCGCCGTCCTTGCCCCCATAGTTGAAGTACATGGCCCGCTCGGCGACGATGGGCACGTTGGACGCCACTTGCGTGGAGACGTCGGTGGATTCCAGCCCCGGAACCTCGTCGACGTGCACGCTGTGGCGGCGACGTGGCGGTATGTTTACCTGGTGGGTTATCACCCCGCCGTCCGGCCGCATGAAGCTCAAGGTAACCGCGGCCTCGACGTCGTTGGGGTTCTGGAGCAACACCCAGGTATCGAAGGAATCGCCGGTGTAGCCCTCGGCGAAGAACCAGGTGGTCGAGGGCTGTATGGCTCCGATGGAATCGTGTCCGCCCATCCTGCCCTCGTAGCGGAAGTACATGGCCCGCTCCGCCAATACCGGTATGTCGCTCTCCACGTCGGTGGAAAAAGAACCGCAGCCCACCGTCTCCCGCACCGGAACGGTGAAGCGGCTGTTCGCCCCCACGTCGTAGGAGAAGCTCTGGTTCGATCCGTCCTCCCCCTGGAAGGTCACGGTCACCTGGGCCGCCTGCTCGTTGGGGTTCATGATCAGCAGGTACGATTCGAAGGTGTCCGGTGACTGCTGCGGAGCAGGTGCCGGTGCCGGCGAAACTCCGCGTTCGGCGGAGGCGGGGATGGGCGAGAAGCACATGAATTCCTGCGTTATGTAGAGGCAATTTCCATCCTTGAGTACGCCGATGCCGATGCAGTTGAACTCGGAGCGCAGTATGTTCTCCTTGTGTGAGGGGCTGTTCATGAGGGCATCGAAAGCCACTTCCACGCTGGGCGCCTTGGCGATATTCTCTCCGGCCAACGTCCATCCGGTTATCCCCCGCGCCGTTATACGCTGCTGCAGGGTACCTGTGACCGGGGAGACATGCCCGAAGAAGTCGTACTGGATCATCTCGCTGGAATAGCTGCGCGCCAGATCGGTGAGCTGCTCTTCCGCGTAAAGTGAAGGCAGGCCAGCGCTGTTGCGAGCCTGGTTTATCAGCTGGAGCATGGACGCTTCCTCGCCCGACGCATTGACAGCCGCTACCGCGCTGCTGGTCTGGAACATCAACGGTTGCAGTACTGCCAGGGCGAGAAAGATGAATCCGAATGCTGCTGTCGCATTCTTCTGCCACCGAGTGAGCCCTCTCATTTTGCTTCTCTCCTTTTGTCCCCGAGGTCTGGTGGCAAATCTCCCAATTTGTCTGCCCAGTTTGTTAGCCTGAAAACGAAACCGCCCTTTCCACCGGGGCGGAAAGGGCATCGCTTTAGAGGCGGCAGCCTGGCGATCCTAACCGCTTTCGCGGTCTTAGACCCATAGCTTTGCGCCCTCTCCTTTCGGAAGAGTTTGCCTTTATCACCTACAGGGATATTCTGTTCTCAATGTTCGGATAAATTATCGACATCTTGTATGGAAACCTTGAGTGTTTGGATCATATAATTTGACAGATATCATTCCCATGTGCCGCCGGGTACCTTATTTTAGGGTCAGGCATAAAGTCCAAGAGGCAAAGTGCCGATATTAAAACTGCCAAAATATCTACGCCGAGTGAGTTTTGGCCACGACCGGGAAGCCTGCCCACTTTCCGGTCTTCTATTTGTGGGTCAGGTTTCAGCCTTACGCCAACCATTATCACCCGAGATTATCAACTCAAGCAGCGTTTAACTGTCTGGAGTCACCCTGCAAACCTGCCCCGATCGTCGCAGGGCAACAGAACCGGGTTTTCAACCTACAGAGGTTCGGATTCCACCAGCCTGGCTATGACCACGATGCGTTGGGCCGCGCTGTACCAGGGATGGCATGCGGTAAGCGTCAGCTTGGGTTCTCCGGCCTGCTCCAGTACCGTAAGATCGGTCGGGAGGACGATACGCTGTTCGTAGACCTCGTAGGTGTAGCGGTTGTCGGCCGTTACGAGGGTTATCTCGTCACCGGCTACGAGCTGTTCTATATGACGGAAGGGGGCACCGTAAGTGGTTCGGTGTCCCGATATCACGCAGTTGCCCGGCTGTCCAGGGTATGCGGTATCCGGTATGTGGCCAGGTCCGCGTTTGAGGTTAGCGGCATCATCAAGGCCCCACAACTCCACTACGATCGCGTCCAGACCTATGCTGGGCGCGATGATGCGCGCTATACCATCCCCCACGGATACGTTTTCCCGCTCAGGCGATGCGGGGTCCCTTTCCCACTGCTCGAAAAGCTCTTCCTGGGCCGCGGCTGCCTTGCGGTCGGTGTAGTAGATATAACCGTAGATCCCCACCAACGCCAACAAGCCTGCGAGTATGAGGGAGATACCCACGATGATCAGTATCTTCCCTTTACGGCGGCGTTTACCGCTCCGTGGCGTTGATTCCTCCTCGCCGCCGCCCGCTCCCCCTGCGTCCTTTATTTCTCCGTTCTCGCCGCCCATGCTCTTCCCACTCCGGCTCATGGTTCCCTGAAGACGATGCCGCGGCCGTGGCAGACCGGGCAGGTCTCACCGAATGCCTCGATCAGCCCCTCGGATACGTTCTTTCTGGTCATCTCCACCAGTCCCAGCTTGGTGAGCTCCACTACGTAGGTCTTGGTGCGGTCTTTCTCCAGCTCCTGATTGAGGGCCTTGAGAACGGCGCGGCGGTTCTTCGCCTCGTTCATATCTATGAAGTCTATGATTATTATTCCACCGATATCCCGCAGGCGAAGTTGCCTTACAACCTCCGTCACCGCCTCGATGTTGGTGCGCAGCACGGTCTCCTCCAGGGATTTGTTGCCCACGTATTTTCCCGTGTTCACGTCGATGGCCGTCAGCGCTTCAGTGGAGTCTATGACGATGGATCCTCCGGAGGGCAGAGCCACACTGCGGCTCAGCGCGTCCTGTATCTGCCGGTTTATATCCATGGACTCGAAGACCGGTTTCTCGTCCGCGTATCTCACCACGCGATCGACAAGCGCGGGTGCTACCATTTTAAGGTAATGCTTTATGCGTCGAAAGGAGCGGTGGGAGTCTGCCAGGACGCGGTCATAGCTGGCATCCATGATGTCCCGCATGACCTTGAGCTCCAGCTCCGGTTCCTGGTAGAGAATGGCCGGGGCCTTCTTCCTCTCTGCGTTGCGGTGGACCTGGCGCCAGACCTTGTTGAGGTAGGTCAGGCTCTTTCTCAACTCCGACGCCTCGGCATCCCTGGCCACGGTACGCACGATGATGCCGACGTCCTTCGGCCTCACTTCGTCCACGACCTTGCGCAGGCGCGCTCTTTCCTCCTCGCCCAGTTTATGTGATATGCCCACCGTGCTCACCTGGGGCAGCAGCACGAGGTAGCGTCCAGGCAACGACAGGTAAGTCGTGAGGCGAGCGCCCTTGCTCCCCATGGGGTCCTTGGTCACCTGCACCGTTACCTCCTGGCCCTGTTTGAGGATCTGTTTAATATCCGGGCGCTCCCGCTGCCGGGACCCCTCGACGAAGATATCTCCCACGTAAAGCAGGGCGTTACGGTTGTGCCCGATGTCCACGAATGCCGCCTCCATGCCCGGGAGGACGTTCTGTACCCTGCCCTTGTAGATATCGCCTACGATGGAACGTCGTCCCTCATGGCTCACGAAGATCTCCTGCAGCACTCCCCCTTCCAGCACGGCCACCCGCGTCTCGTCCTTATAGCTTGCTACGACTATTTCCTTTTTTCGAGCGGGTGCTTTCTTTGCTCCGCCTCGTTTTTTACTTCTCTTATCCAATCCCGGTCACCTGCACTCTTTCTTCGCAATTTGGCAGCATCTCATCCTCGATCTACCTCCGTCCAATACCTGGATCATGTGTGCTCCACTCATGCCTGGCTTTTCATCTCCTCCATCACTCCCGTCCTGCCGCGATAATACAGCAACGGCTCCTCAATGTCCTCGAAGACCTCGTCGGGCGAAGCGTAAAGGCCTATCCTGGTTACCTCACGATAGCCCGCGGTAATTCCGCGCAGGGACGCCAAAGCCTCCAGCGCATCCTTGAGCCGTCCCTGCTCCTCGCCATTGAGCATCAGCAGCAGGTAAGTTGCCTCCGCCTCTTCTCCCACGCGGAACAACCCGTAACGCGCCCAGCGCGAGAGCTTGGGCATGGTCGGCGCCAGGGGCTGCACCTCGCGTACCTTCAGTCCCTCGGGCAGAGCCTGGTTGAGGCGCTCCTTCACCACCATACTGTCTACGTCCTCCAGCAACACCACCTCGAGGTATTCCGCTTTCGCCGCGACGCCCAAAGGTAATGCGGGGGAAAAACTCATGCGCGGCCTCGGGCTATACCCCTCGGTGAACGACAGGGGGAGCCCTGAGCGCCTGAGAGCTCTTTCCAGGGCATGCATGGCTTCGCGGTGCGATAGGAAGGAGGCGTCTCCTTCCTTGGAATATTTCACCAGCAACCGCCTCACACCGTTCCCCTTTCCACCAGACGCATCTCGGGCCCGGATGGTGCGCAGGCCCCGCATTGGCCGCAGTCGCCGCAGCGGCAGTCGGCGGTGATCTCTCCCTTGAGAGATCTCTCGTATTCACACCACAGGTAGTCCTTTTCCACGCCGGCGAAGAGATGGTCCCATGGAAGCACTTCCGAACGATGGCGTTCCCTCTCCACATACCAACCCGGCTCCAGTCCTGCCCGCTCTATGGATCTTTGCCAGCGTTCCCAGGAGAAGAACTCGCTCCAGCCGTCCATGCACCCCTCCTGCGCCGCGTACAGCACGGCCGGGAAAAGCCTGCGGTCGCCGCGCGCCAGCACCCCTTCCAGGTAGCTCATCTCTCTCATGTGCCATCTGAGTGTCACCCCACGCATGCGCAGCCCTTCCCTGAGGATGAAGTGGCGGCGCGCTACCTCGGGGAGGGACATCTGCGCCACCCACTGGAACGGGGTATGCGGCTTGGGGACGAAGGTGGAGACGCTGACCGACAGGCGCAGCCCCTTTGCCGGAAGGCCCCCTGCCCCCTCGCGCATAATGCGCCGCACCAGGCCGCATATCTCCTCTACATCTTCCTCGCTCTCTCCCGGCAGGCCTACCATGAAATACAGTTTCAGCTTCCTCCAACCCTCGTCATAAGCGGCCGATACCGCTGCAAGCAGGTCCTCGTCGGATACGCCCTTGTTGATTGCCGCGCGCAGGCGCGCGGAAGCGGCTTCCGGCGCAAAGGTGAGCCCAGTGCGCTTGACCCGTCGTAATCTGGCCGCGAGCTCCACGGAGAAAGAATCGGTTCGCAACGAGGGCAGGGACACGGCTACGTGCTTCTCCTCCATCTCCCTGGACAGGTTCTCCGCCAGCGATATAATGCGGCCATAGTCTGCGCTGTTCAGCGAGGAGAGCGAGAGCTCGTCGCAACCGGTGTTGCCCACCAGTTCCCGGGCCCGGTCGTGCAGCAGTCCCTCGCTTCTCTCCCTCACCGGTCGGTATACCATACCGGCCTGGCAGAACCTGCATCCCCTGGTGCATCCGCGGAAGATCTCGAGGTTGCAGCGGTCGTGCACCGGTTCAACCAGGGGTACCAGGGGGTGGGACGGGATGCCGCAGCTGTCCAGGTCGTGCACAACGCGCTTACGCACCGGAAAGGGCGCGCCGCGTATGGGTTCGATGGCATCCACCGTGCCGTCGGATCGATATGCCAAGCGGTAGAGGGAGGGGGCGTAGACGCCAGGTATCCCGGCGCACTCCCGCACCAGTTCCTCCCGGCTGCGGACTCCCTTTTCCTTCCATTCCTTCAGCGTATCGAGGAGCTCGTGGATGACCTCCTCGCCCTCCCCTAGCACGAGGATATCGAACAGATCCGCCAGCGGCTCCGGATTGAAGGCGCCCGGCCCTCCGCCCACCACCAGCGGTAGATCTTCCCCGCGTTCGACAGAGAGCAGAGGAATCGAGGACAGGCTGAGTATGCGCACCACATTGGCGTAGGTAAGCTCGTGCTGCAGGGTGATGCCCACCATGTCGAATTCCCGCAACGGAGCGCGGCTCTCCAGCCCGAACAGTGGTATGCCGCGCGCCACCATCCTATCCTGCATGTCAACCCAGGGCAGATATGCGCGATCCGCCATGGTATCGTCGCGCCCGTTTATCTCCTCGTATAGGATACCGAGCCCCAGATGCGACATACCTATCTCGTAAGCGTCGGGATAGACCAGCACGCACCTGAGATCCACGGACTCAAACGGTTTGCGGCTGGCGTTGACTTCGATCCCCAGGTAGCGTCCCGGGCGTGTAACACCAGCCAGCTCCTCCTCAAGGAACCTTGCTACTTCCTCGTGCAACAGTTGCCTCCAAAAAAATCAAAGGCGGCCCAGAGCCGCCTCAGCAATACTCAGCGCCGGCTTTGCAGCCGCGTGAGGGGCAGGTCTTATGCTGCGCCGCAGCTATTATTTGTTGCGCAGGAAGACCGGGATGTCCAGCTCCTCGGATTCGAAGACCATGGTCTTCTCTGGGGGCGCTTCCGTCTTCATGGCCTTGCGTCCCGGTTTTGTCGGGATAGTGCCGAATTCGAAGCCGGTCGCGATCACCGTAACCTTGAGCTCATCACCCAACGAATCGTCGATCACCGCACCGAAGATGATGTTGGCATCCGGGTCCGCAACGCTGGCGATTATCTCCGCCGCCTCGTTCACCTCGAAGAGCCCCAGGTCCGTCCCGCCCGAGATATTGAGCAGGATTCCCTTGGCTCCTTCGATCGAGGCTTCGAGAAGCGGGCTGGAGATGGCAGCGTGTGCCGCTTCCGAGGCACGATTCTCGCCGGAACCGACTCCGATGCCCATGAGCGCCGATCCCGCGTTGGACATGATCGTCCTCACGTCGGCAAAGTCCAGGTTGATCAGACCCGGTACGGTGATGAGGTCGGTGATGCCCTGCACTCCCTGGCGCAGGATGTCATCGGCCATGCGGAAGGCGTTGAGGATGGAGGTCTTCTGCTCCGCCACCTCCAGCAGCCGGTCGTTGGGGATGATGATGAGTGTGTCCACCTTCTCCCGTAACTTGTCTATCCCCGTCTCCGCCTGCTGCGCCCTCTTGCGGCCTTCAAAGGAGAACGGGCGTGTGACCACGCCTATGGTAAGCGCTCCCTGCTCCTTGGCTATCTCCGCTACGATAGGAGATGCTCCGGTGCCGGTGCCGCCTCCCTTGCCCGCGGTTATGAAGACCATGTCCGCGCCCTTGATGGCCTCCGATACCGCCTCTTTGTTCTCCAGCGCCGCCTGTTCGCCGACCTCAGGGTTGGAGCCTGCGCCCAATCCGCGGGTGATGTTGCCGCCGATATACACCTTCACATCGGCGTCGGACATGAGGAGGGCTTGTGCATCGGTGTTGATAGCGACGAACTCCACTCCCTTGAGTCCGGCATCGATCATGCGGTTGATGGCGTTGGTACCGCCTCCCCCCACACCGACGACCTTTATAACCGCCAGATAATTAGTTGCGGTCTCGGGCATTTCCAGTCCCTCCTTTATCCATTGCCCCTTCGTAAAATCCGTGAGGCGCGCTTTCCTTAAAGTCTAAACCACTACTTTAATGTTCTACTTCCGACCGCGTGGCCTCTATCTCCCACGCATTATCCTAAAACTACGACAAGCGTAACCTTATCTCCTTCCCGCATCCTCTCATTTCTTCATACTTTTTCCAGTTCCATGATCTTCCGTATCAGTTCCCTACCGAGATACGCTTGCACACAACTCCTTCAACCGCCCTTACGCTCCCAAAACGTGCTCTTTGTCTCTTTGTCCTCCAGCCTTTTCCATCACCGACCATGTCCGCAGTATAAGCGGCTTTCTGGATTGTTATACCTTAACGGTAACATTATACTTATAAAATAACCTAAATGTTAAGTCTCAATGTATATCTTTGACATGGGGGTGCGGGCTCAACCGGCACCGGCGGGCTTGATAACGGGGTGATCCGGGAACGAGATATCGATATATTCGACGGCGCCGTAGCGGTCCACGAGACCGGTCAGGGCAAGTAGTGCAATGGTGTTCTTACGCGAAAGCTCCGAGGCCTCGCCGTAAATCACCGTGGTGCCTTTGCCCTCCAGGTAAAGCCCCTCGCCTTCCCTCATCCCGACCGCCGTCGTAATCTCCCTCAACGCGGAGGGCATGCTTCCCAGAAGCGAGGTCACGGTGGCGAAGTCCGCGCCGCCTATTTCCTCGCCGGGAAGAAGCAGCTGCATTTCCATGTCCTTTATCTCCACGAGCCCCGGCGCTACCGCGTCCACGCTCTCCAGTATCATGCCCTCCTGATCCACGAGGTTGTACTTGCCGTTCTGTACTATGAACCCCGTCGGCTTGCGCTCGGTTATCTCCAGCACCACCTTGTTGGGAAAGTGCCGTGATACGTCGACCCCGGCTACATAAGCTTCGGAGAGCAGGGCACTCTCGACCGCCTTGACATTCATCTTGAGCAGATGGGTGTTCCGGGTTATGCCGGATAGCGTGCGCAGATAGCCTTCGCTCAAAACCTCGTTTCCCCTTACCTCCACCTCGGTGACGTTAAGCACTCCCGTGAAGGTGTACACCCAGAGCAATGCGGCGAGCGCGAGCACGAGCAATGTGCCGAGCATCAAAATTCTCGCCGGTGCGGAGACCCTCGCAGCCTTGTTTTTCTTTTCCTTCGCTTCTGGCGCTTCGCCCGCTCCGCGGCCTGTCGCTTCCACCCCTACGCCGGGGGCGGCCGTTACCCTGGCCTGCGCGGTTTTTCCAACCCCAAGTCTTTTCTCTCTCCGTGCGTCTGCTTTAAGAGCGCGTGCGGTGGCGCCCGGCTCGCGCATGTCGGCCTTGCGCTCGTTCTTGCCCCCCGCCTGGATCTTACGCTTCTCCCGTGTCGGAACCGGTCGTCTTTTCTTCCCTGCGGTCTTCACCTCTGTATCGTGCCGAGCGTGGCCTTCTTCCGCCTGTGGAGCCCCGGGCTTGCGCCGCGCGGAAGCATTCTTTACGCGCCTCTGTGAATGGGCCTGCAGCGCAGCCTTTCTCTTCGCCACCACCCTCGACTTCGCTCGCGACACCCGTACTTCGGCCCCGCGGTTTCCTGCGGACTTGTCTCTCATCTCCTCACGTTCCTCGCTCCATGCATGTTTCCCCGCGCCTGGTGCGGGGGCGTTTCCCTCTTCGTGATCAATAGCACCTCTTATTGCGGCTGATCTTCAGGCGAGCCGTTTCAAGGACCATCCCGACCACCTGCTCAAAGGACAGACCTGCGGCCGCGGCCGCTTTGGGTATCAGGCTCAACTCGGTCATGCCCGGAATGGTGTTCGCCTCCAGGCAAAACGAGTTCCCCTCGGCATCGACCATGAAGTCGATCCTCGAAAACCCCTCGCAGTCGAGGGCGAAGTGGGCCCTGAGCGACAGCCGCTGCAGCTCCCGCGACAGCTCATCCGGGATGAGTGCAGGGACTATATACTCCGTCATGCCCTTGGTGTACTTGCACTCGTAATCGTAGAGGCCCTTGCTGGCCACCACCTCCAGGACGGGAAGGATCACGGGCTCGTCACCGATGATGCCGACGGTCATCTCCCTGCCCTCTATATAGCGCTCGATGATCAGGAGGTCGTCGTACTCGAGTGCCTCCTCTATCGCGCTTTCCAGTTCCTCCCGGTTACGGGCCCTTCCCGCCCCTACCGTCGACCCTTCACAGTTTGGTTTAACAATGCAGGGGAATCCCAGGTCCAGCGAGACGCCCTCGGCGACCTTCTCTGTACCTACCCGGGCGATCTCCGCCGTATCCACCACCACGTCCTCCGCCACCGGGATGGCGTTAGCCCTGAAGATCTGCTTGCTCATGTGTTTATTTATGGCCATGGCGCTGGCCATGATCCCGGATCCCGTATAGGGTATGCCAAGCAGCTCCAGCACCCCCTGCACCGTACCGTCCTCGCCCATGCGTCCGTGGAGTACGATGAACGCCACATCGATGCGCCCCTGCAATACGGCCAGCTGCTCGACGATCTCCGGACCTATATCGATATCCGATACTTCGTGACCCAGTTCCCTCAACGCCCGCGAAACCGCCTTCCCCGAGCGCAACGATACCTCCCGCTCCGCCGATGTCCCTCCCATCAGAACGGCTACGCGACTCATCTGCGATCTTCTCCCATCTTCCCCACCAGCTTGATCTCCTCTTCGAGCTCTATGCCCTCGATGCGATCGACCGCCGCCTTGATGCGCATCATCAAGGTGTAAACATCGTCCGCACTCGCGCCGCCCAGGTTGACGATGAAGTTGGCGTGTTTCTCCGAGACCATGGCCCCTCCGACACGCATGCCTTTGCATCCGCAGCGCTCGATGATTTCCCCCGCCGATATTCCCGGCGGATTCCTGAACACGCTTCCCGCCGACGGCTGCTCTAGGGGCTGGTTTTCCCTCCGCCACTTCATGACCTCCCCGCGGCGGCTCTCCAGGGTCTCCCTATCTCCCTCCGCCAGAGTCAACCTGATGCCGTATATAATGTCTCCTTCGTCCAGGTCCGTACTGCGATAGTCGAAACCAATGGTCTCTTGCTCGATTAACTCTGTCTCTACCTTACCTTTAGATAATCTCACAACCTCGATGTCCTTCACCCTTTGCCCGATTTCGGAGCCCATCGCACCGGCGTTCATGCGCACCGCCCCTCCCACGCTGCCGGGAATGCCCGCCAGGTCCTCGAGTCCAGCCATTCCCGCTGCGATGGTCCATTTCACCAGTGCCTTCAGGTCGCATCCAGATTCAACGTATACTTCATATTCACTTTCTTTGGTCATCCTTCTCATTCCGCCGCTCAGCACTGCCGCCACTCCGCCGAAGCCATGATCAGAGATGAGCACGTTCGAGCCTCTGCCCAGGACCAGCAAGTCAGCTCCCGCTGCGGCCACAACCTCCAGGAGGCGGAAAAGGTCCCCCGCTTCCCTGGGCCTCACCAGGATCCCTGCGGGCCCCCCGATGCGGAATGTCGTATGGGCTGCCAGGGAAGCCGCCTCTTCCAGGGCGCCGCCGAAACCGACCTTCAGACCTTCTTTGACCTCCACCAGGTTCATGCCGCATCAGCTCTCCCCGGTCCCGCAGCGCCCCTCCCTGCTCTCGCGGAGCATGCCTGCTATCTCCCCCGCGCACTGGGTAATATCCCCCGCCCCCATGGTCAGTACCAGGTCGCCTGGTCTCAGCAAACGTGCAATAGCCTCCCCCAGAAGAGAGCGCTGGGGAATATAAACCACCTGTTTCGCCGGCTCCGCATCGAGAACTGCGTTGACGATGAGTTTGCCGTTCACTCCGGGAAGCGGATCCTCGCCCGCCGCATAAACGTCTGTAATGATCACCAGGTCGGCCCCGAGCAAGGAACCGCCCAGCTCCTCCCATAGCGCGGCGGTGCGCGTATAGCGGTGAGGCTGGAAGACGCACACCAGGCGCTCGGCATCCTCGAGGGCTGCCGCCCTGAGGGTCGTGCGCACTTCCGAGGGATGATGGGCATAGTCGTCTATGAGCCTGATCCCCTCCACCTCGTCCATGAACTGGTAGCGGCGCTGCACGCCGCGGAACGCGTGCAGCGCATGCGCCGCGGACTCGAAGTCAACTCCCAGCGAAACGGTGAGCGTAAGTGCGGCCATAGCGTTTTGCACGTTGTGCAGTCCCGGGATTTTTAGCCTTATCTCTCCCAACCTCTCCGCGTCCCTCCAGACCTGGAATTCGCTGCCGCCCGGAAAGAGGCTCAATCCCGCATAGCGATAGTCGTTGTCTTCCCCCTCCCCGAAGGTTGTCTCCCGCGCCGCTCCGCATCCCCTGAGTGACGCGGCACCTGGATCGTCTCCGGCCAGGACCAGCAGGCCTTCGGGGGGCAGCAACTCCACGAAGCGGCGGAAGTAACCGCGCACCTCCTCTTCGTTGGCAAAGAAGTCCAGGTGGTCCTCCTCGACGTTGGTTATCACCTCTGCCCAGGGACGCAGCAGCAGGAAGGAGCCATCACTCTCGTCCGCCTCGGCGATGACGTATTCACCGCTCCCCGCGTATGCGTTGCTTCCCACATCGTTCAACTCCCCGCCCACGACGTAGGTGGGATCGAGGCCCGATTCTCGCATGATCATGGCGATCATGGAAGTGGTGGTGGTCTTGCCATGCGTCCCCGCGATGGCGATACCCCTGCCGTCCTCCATGATCACATCTAGCATGGCCGCCCGCGGCAACACCTTCATCCCCAGTTCCTGCGCCCGCTGGAGCTCGCGGTTGCGGTCCGATATCGCGGACGACACCACCAGCATGTCCGCGTTCTCAACGTTCTCCGGCCTGTGCCCGATAAAAATGCGCGCCCCCATCTGGCGCAAGCGCCGCGTGTTGCGCGATTCCTTGATATCCGAGCCACTCACCTGCATGCCCCTGGCCAGCAGCACTACGGCGATGGCGCTCATGCCCGCACCGCCTATACCCACGAAGTGTATCCTCTCGTTTCCCTCCACACCTTCCTCCTAGGCCAGGGAGATCACCACATCCGCCAACCTGGCGGCAGCATCGGGCTTACCGACCCTCAGAGCCGCCTCCCGCATGGATGCCAGCCTGCCCTCGTCGGACAGAAGTCCTTCCACTTCTACCTTGAGACGGTGCCCGTCGAGATCCCGATCCTTTACGACCACGGCCGCCCCCTCGTCGGCGAGCACGTCGGCATTGGCATCCTGGTGGGCCGCCGTGGCATACGGGTACGGCACCAGCACTGCCGCGCATCCGGCTGCCGCCAGCTCAGCGATGGTCGAAGCCCCGGCACGGCACACCACCAGATCCGCCGCCTGGTACAAGAGGTCCATGCGCTCCACGAACTCCACCGCGCGATAGACCATTTCGCCGCTTACCACCTTCGCCGCCTCGGCCTTGAATTCCTGGTATTTATCGCGACCTACGGAATGGATCAGCTGAAGGTCGCCGCGGTCCTTCCATGCCGGTAAAGCCTCGAGAACCGCCCGGTTGAGCGAAGCCGCACCCTGGCTTCCTCCTACGACGGCAACCGTTTTCCTAGCCATCTCCAGAGCGAAATACCGCCTGGCCTCTTCCTCGCCCACGCGCTCGGGCTTGCGGAGCAATGGATTGCCGGTGATAACGGCTTTGCGCTTCCAGCCGCGGCATCTAACCAGGGTCGTCGGGAATGATACCGCCAGTGTGCGCGCCCAGGGCGCCAGCATGCGATTGGCCAGGCCGGGTATGACGTTCTGCTCGTGGACGGCCAGGGGTATCCCCAGGCTGATCGCCGCAGTGGCCCCGGGTACGCTGGCATAGCCGCCGAAGCCGGCCGCAACGTCAGGCGGATCGGCCTTCATCTCCCGGCGGCAGGCCTTAAAAGCCCTCCACAGGCCCAGCAATGCCACGAAATTCGCGGTGTCGAAACCGCGGGTAAAGCCCCTTACTTCCAGGGGGATCACTTTCTTTCCTTCCAGGAGGGCACTCGATGGCGACTTCCGGCTCAGGTAAAGTACGACCTCCACATCGTCATGCGATGCGAACTCCTCTGCCAGCGCGAGCAGGGGATGGAGATGGCCTCCTGTTCCTCCTCCGCATATCGCCACTTTCACGCTCTTTCCTCCCATTTCTGGACGATACCGCCCCACCTTCCTGGCGGGAGACGTTTATGAGTATACCGGCAAGGCACATACAAATCACCAACGATGAGCCGCCATAGCTGAAAAACGGCAGCGTTATGCCTGTTATGGGCAGGACGCCCGTTGCGGCCCCCATGTTGATCAGTGCCTGCACGCCGAGCATGCAGATAATACCCGTGGCCATGAGACGCCCAAGCCGGTCGGGCGCACCCCTGGCCGCTCTGAATCCCAGATAGATGAAGGCCGCGAAAAGCGCCAGCACGGACAGCGTGCCGATAAGCCCCGCTTCCTCTCCGATGATAGAGAAGATGAAGTCCGTGTGGGCATTGGGGAGGTAGAAGAACTTCTGCCGGCTCATGCCCAGGCCCAGCCCTGATACATGCCCCGAGCCCAGCGCGATCATGGACTGTATGATATGGAACCCGCCCTCCCGCGGGGCGCTCCACGGGTCGAGGAAGGCGAGGAAGCGCGCCTTGCGATAGGCGGAGGTGAAGATGAACAGCACGGTGGCCCCGCCGCCCAGCAGCGCCAGGAAGACCAGCTTGCGCAACGATGCCCCGGCCAGGTACAGGACCGCGAACACCGAGACAGCGACGACGAGCATGGTCCCCAGGTCGGGCTCGGTGATAATGAGCAGGCAGGCTATGCCGGTTACCACGAGCACCGGCATAATCATCTCCCGCCAGCTGTCAAGCTTCCCCTCGCGTTTGCTGTATATATATACGGCGAAGAGCAGCAGGGCCATCTTTGCGATCTCGGACGGCTGTACTACTATGGGCCCGACGCTGATGGAACGCTTGGATCCGAATGCCTCGGTACCGAAGAAGGGCACCGCCGCCAGGGCGGCAAGGGCGATGATGACCAGCACCGGCGAGAACTCGGCGACACGGTGATAATCCGTGTAGGCCAGCGCGGCCATTGCCGCCAGGCCCACGACAAACCATATCGCCTGTCGCAGCAGGTAGTAATAGCTCGAGCCGTGAGTATGCAAGGCCAGGCCCGAACTGGCCGAGAAGATCATCACCATGCCGAAGAGGAACATGATCAGCGACACGCCCAGTATGCCGTAGCCGGTACGCGTCAATCCTCCCGCCGCGTGACGGCCAGTGACTTCTTCTCTGGGCACGGCGCGCAGTTTTTTGACCGCACGTTGAGGCGCACTCCTGGCCGGCATACTCTCGGCCCGCCTGCGCCTGGCCTCCACCAGCGCCCGCGGGTCCTTCCTGTTACCGGCGCCATGCTTCCTGGCTGCGGCCTGCTCACCCACCGGACTCTCTCCCCTTGCGGTATTCCTCCACCAGAGCGTGGAAATGTCTTCCCCGGTGCTTGTAGTCGTCGTAGCGGTCGAATGAAGCGCATGCCGGGCTGAACAGCACCACATCTCCGCTCTCCACCGTATGCGGCAGCTCCGCAAAGACATCCTCCAGCCCCGGCAGCACGCGCACGTTTAACGTCTCTTCCCCTCCACGCAGTGCCTCCAGGATCTCCTGTGCGGCCTCTCCGATGAGGTATACGGCCCTTATGCCTCCGCGCTCCCGCAGCGCACCCGCCAGCTCGCCGAAACCAAGCCCCTTGTTCCTGCCTCCCAGGATGACCACCAGTGGGCCGGGGAAAGCGCCAAGGGCGCACCTGGCGGCATGGGGATTGGTGGCCTTGGAATCGTTGTAGAAGCTCACCCCGTCTATCTCTCCCACCGGCTGCAGGCGGTGGGAGAGGCCCTGGAAAGAGGCCAGGGCCTCTCCCGCCTTCCCGGCGTCTATCCCCAGGGATATCGCCGCGCCCGCAGCGGCCATGGCGTTTTCCAGGTTGTGTTCGCCGGGCAATGCGAGGTCCTCGCTACGCATGATCTCCGCGGGTAACGGGCCCCGGCCGGCACCGCGCAGCGGACGGTACAGCATCCTGCCACCGCTCAGGAATATCTCCGCCCTCGCATCTTCGCCGCGTGAGAAATAAAGGACTCGGGATGGTGCCTGCGCTGCTTCCCGCGCGCACAGGGGGTCGTCCAGGTTGCACACCGCCACGTCTTCATCCCCCTGGTTCATCCAGATGCGCGCTTTGGCTTTTACATATTCTGCCATGTCGGAATGCCAGTCGAAATGGTCCTCGGCGATATTCAAGAGTACGGCGACTGCCGGCTTGAACGCACGCGCAAAGGTGAGCTGGAAGCTCGATACCTCCACCACCAGCACGTCTCCCGGCGCGGCCTCCTCCACCGCCGTTATAAAGGGGTGGCCGATATTACCTGCCGCTATGGCCGGCCTTCCAGCGTACTCGAATATCCACTCGATCATGCTCACGGTTGTGGTCTTGCCGTTGGTCCCGGTAACCGCGATCACCGGCCCCCGTGCGTATCTCCAGGCGAGTTCCACCTCGCTCCATACCGGGATCTTTCTCGCCTCCGCTTCGCGCAGCAGCGCCAGCCGCGAGGGGACTCCCGGGCTGACCACCACCAGGTCTACCCCCCCGAGCAGGGAGGGCTCGTGGTACCCCAGGACGGCGCGTGCCCCCCGCGCGGACAGCTCGTCCGCCGCCCTGCGCACTGGCTCCGCCTCGGAGATATCGTTCACCGTCACCTTCCTGCCTTCGCGCAGCAGTTTGCCGGCTGCGGCGATGCCGGAGATACCGAGGCCCACCACGAGCACGGACTCGACTTCCTGCAATCCCTCTTTATCGGATACCGCTGCCATCCGCACTACTTACCCCCGACGTAATTGATATAAAAGATGATGAAGCCTATTCCTACGAAAAATCCTTCCACGATCCACAACCTGATGAGGGTGGTCACCTCCGACCAACCCTTGAGCTCGAAATGGTGGTGAAGCGGCGCCATGCGGAACACCCGCTTGCGTGTCATCTTGAACACCGCAACCTGTATGGCGACGGAAAGGGTCTCGATGACGAAGAGACCTCCCAGCACGATGAGGAGCAGCTCCGTCTTGGAGAGGATGGCCACCGCAGCCAGGCTGCACCCGAGGGCCATCGACCCCGTGTCCCCCATGAAGATATACGCGGGCGGTGAGTTCCACCACAGGAAACCGATACAGCTTCCCATCACCGCGCCCGAAAAGATTGCTATGTCCAGCGAGCCCTGTACGTGGGTGTAGAGGAACTCGTGGTTGCGGAACATGGTGAAGGCGATGAGTATATACGCGGTCATGACCAGGATGGTGGCTCCCGAAGCCAGCCCGTCCAGGCCGTCGGTGAGGTTCACGGCGTTGGCGGTCCCGATGACCATGATGAAGACGAGCAGATAATAAAACGGGCCCAGGTCGCAGATGACCGCGTCCGTGCGGAAGAAATACAGCTTCGTGTCCACCCCGAAATGCTGCGTGGCCAGGTAGGCCAGGGCTATGGACAGGGCCAGCTGCCAGAAGAGCTTCGTACGCCCTTTCAAGCCCAACGATCGCGCGTAACGCAGCTTGGTATAGTCGTCCGCGAACCCCAGCAGACCCCCGCCGATAAGCGCCAGCCCAAGGGCGAACCCGGTCCCGGCCTGGAGTTTCTGCGCCCACAGCAGGAATCCCACCAGCGCGGATAACACGATGAGTATCCCTCCCATGGTGGGAGTACCCTTCTTGGCGAGATGGGCCTGCGGTCCGTCCTCGCGAATGAACTGGCCGATGCCGCGCCTCCTCAGCCAGCCCATGAGCAGAGGCATACCAAATATGCATATAACCAGCCCCGTCAGTAAAGCCAGCATAACCCTGTACAAGGGTTCTTCCTCCTCTATAGTCTCCCGTAAGGCCGGACGCCCCGGTCTTTCAAGCGACTATTCTATGTCACTATCGTCTATGCCACCAGGTCGACAAGCCTCTCGAGTCCGAGGAAACGGGAGCCCTTTATCAGCACCACGTCTCCGGGCTCGATGATGGCCCGCAGAACCTCCGCCGCCTTGTCAACGCCGTCAGTCGCGAATATGCTGCCCCGGGGGAGACCGTTCTCCCGCGCCGCCTGGGCCGTCTTGCGCGACTTCCTGCCCACGGTGATGAGGATATCGGTGCCGTAGTCCACGGCCAGCTTCCCCAGTTCCTGATGGGCCTTCTCCGACACGGGGCCCAGCTCCCCCATGTCTCCGAGCACGGCTATGGCCCTTTTCTGGCGGGAGATGTCGCCAAGGGCCATCAGGGCCGAGCGCATGGAGACGGGGTTGGCGTTATAGGCGTCGTTGATGATGGTGATCTCCTCAGGTTTGTTGATCATCTCCATCCTCCATCCCGTCGTCTTCGCATTCGCAATCCCCTCTGCAATGCTTTCCATATCAACCCCCATGATCTTTCCTACCGCCGCGGCCGCCATCACGTTCTCCACGTTGTGACGGCCGGGCAACGGCACGGCGATTCTCGCTTTATCACCTCCTTTCGACTTCAAGGTAAAGATGACCTTCCCAGATTTATCCACCTCTACTCCCTCGGCACGTAGGTCCGCCCGGCTCGAATGCCCGAAGGTCACCACCGGGCACGGACTGGTGCTACACAGGTAGTCCGCGTAATCGTCGTCAGCGTTGATCACCGCCCTGCCCGTGGGGGGCAGCGATTCCAGCAGCTCGGCCTTGGCCCTGGCCAGTGCATCCCTGGTGCGGAAGAAACGCAAATGCGTCCATCCAATGTTGGTGACCACGCCTATCTCCGGGCGTGCGAACCCGCACAGCTCCCTGATATGGCCGCCTCCCCGCGATCCCATCTCCAGTACCATGAAGTCGGTGTCGTCCCCTCCCGCCAGAATGGTGAGGGGGACCCCGATCTCGTTGTTGAAGCTGCCCTGTGAAGCGTTCACCTTCCCGGCACCCGCAAGCACCGCAGCTGTGAAGTCCTTGGTCAAGGTCTTTCCGGTGGAGCCGGTTATCCCCACCACGCGGGCCGGGCTCAGCTCCCTCTGCCAGCCTGCCAGCCTGGAGAGGGCGCGGATGGTGGAGCGCGCATGCAGCACGGCGGTCTCATTCTTTCTCGCCCGGCGCAATACCGATGGCGTTATGCGTGCGACGAGCAGCGCCGCCGCTCCCCTCTCCAGGGCCTGCTCCAGGTAATCGTTGGCATCGTAGCGATCGCCCTTCAAGGCCACGAAGAGGGCGCCTTTTTTGAGCGTGCGCGTGTCCGTCGAGACCCTGGATATGAGGCGCGACGGCCTGGCGCCCTCCTGCACCAGCACGGCCCCCGCGGCCTGGGCTATCTCGGCGGCGCGCATGGGTATCATCGCTTTGCCATCCTTTTTTTAAGCGCCGATTCCGCTTCCTCCACGTCGTCGAAGGGCACCACCCGGTCCGCGAAGATCTGGCCTTTCTCGTGCCCCTTGCCGGCGATCACCACCACGTCGTACTCCTCCGCCTCGAGGACCGCGGCCACAATGGCACGGCGCCTGTCGGCTATTACGGTGTAGGTCCCTCCACCACCCACGGACCGCGCCCCCTCCTCAATATCCGCGATGATGGCCAGGGGGTCCTCGCTGCGCGGATTGTCCGAGGTCACAAAGGCGAGGTCCGCCTCCCGCACCGCGATCTCACCCATCATGGGTCGCTTGCCCCGGTCGCGGTCCCCGCCACAGCCAAAGACGGCTATTACCCGCCCCGGGGCGATCTCCCTTGCCGCCTGCAGCACGCGGCGCAGGGAGTCGGGGGTATGTGCGTAATCCACAAGTACCGCGAATTCCTGTCCCGCCTCCACCGCCTGGAACCTCCCGGGAACACCGCGCTGAGAGAGGATGCCTTCCAGGGACGATGCGGCGTCCAGCCCCAGCATGATACACGTTCCCAATGCGGCCAGGATGTTATAGAGGTTGAAGCGCCCTGTAAGGGCGGTGGTACCCTGCCAGCGCTGGCCCTTGTAGGTGACCTCCACGCTGCTCGACTTGAGTCCGGCATCCAGCAGCCGTCCCCGCAGATCCGCCTCCTCATCCACGCCAAAGGTGAGTACTTCGCCGTCCGCACTCTCCGCCAGGCGCCTGCCGCTGGGGTCATCCACGTTTATAACCGCGGCGCGCGCCTCGAGGCCTCCCAGCGAAGCGGGCAGGAAGAGGCGCTCCTTGGCCCGGTAGTAGTCTTCCATATCGGCGTGGAAATCGAGATGGTCCTGGCTGAGGTTGGTGAACACCGCGACCCTGAATTCGCAGGCGTCGACGCGGTGAAGCGACAGGGCGTGGGAGGATACCTCCATGCTCGCCATCTCGCATCCCGCCTCCACCATGGCAGCCAGGATCTCCTGCAGGTCGGCGGACTCCGGCGTGGTCCTGCCCACCGGAAGCTCGCGGCCCGCGACGCGATAGACCACCGTCCCGATAAGCCCCGATACCATTCCGGCCCGGGCCGCCGCAGCCTCCACCAGGTGGGCGGTGGTTGTCTTGCCGTTGGTGCCGGTCACGCCCACCAGCGCCAGCTGCGCGCTGGGATGTCCCCAGAAGCGGTCGGAGAGCAGTGCCATAGCCAGGCGTGTATTCCCCGTCCGGACCACCGCCGCGTGTGTGAGAAGCTCCGCCGGGCGTTCCCAGCCTTCCTCTACCACCAGGGCGGCCGCCCCCCTCTCCAGTGCCTCCTTTATATATAGATGGCCGTCCGTCT
>JAFGDU010000121.1 GCA_016931915.1 Actinomycetota bacterium | reverse complement strand
TCCAGCAGCCCCGGAGCATGCTCCTTCAACCACAGCAGCCTGCTGCCCATGAAGATCGGGCTGGGCCAGTGGCCCCCCGCTTCGTGCACCTCTTTTCCCCGCTCCGCCCCCAAGGACAGAGCCTCTCCCAGGGCGCGAGCGTCCTGGTTAGGGGCGGCAAACAGGGCTCGGCCGTCTCTATCGAGAAGTATCGTGGTGTTACGCATGCTGGTGGACGCAAGACCCAGCACATCCCCCGGCCTGGCTGCCGATTCCTCCATGACTTCACGGGACGCTTCCCCCAGCTTGAGCCACATATCCTCCAGGTCCATGTCGTATCCCAGACCAGCGGTGCCGGGTGCGACCGCGTAGGTCCAGCTCCTACTCGCAACCGATACGTCCTGCGAGTCCAGATCTATCAGTAGACATCTTCCGGAGCCATTGCCGAGATCGAAGGCCATCACCAACCTTTTATCCATGAGCTATCACCTATTCCTTGACAACTATGGGGTAGTTGCCGTACTTGCGCGCGGCCTTGATCATGGCCAGGTAGTTCTCCGGCTTGCACCCGGGATGGATGGTGTTGTCCGAGCATAATACATACCCGCCTCCGGGAGCCGCCACGGCAATGGTATCCTGCACTGCTTCCTCGACCTCCTGTTCGTTGCCGAAGGGAAGAAGGTACGAGCAATCGATGTTGCCGAGCAGGCACAGCCTGTCACCGTAACGCTCCTTGACCTTGGCGATGTCCATGCACTGGGGCTGGATGGAATGGAAGCCGTCGAAACCGGCCTCGACCAGCCGGTCCATGAGCGGCCACATGTTACCGTCGGAATGTTTGAATATGAAATTGCCTCGGGAATGAACGAAATCGACGATCGCCTTATGGTAAGGCATGATGAATTCGTCGTAGTGGTCCGGGGAGATGAAGGTCGACTTGTTGTAGGCGAAATCGCCGTCAAGGCAGATGACGTCGGCCCCCAGGGATATCCCCATATCCAGCGAAGCGAGCACGTAGTCGGTGGTCATCTTCATGATCTCGTGCACGAAATCCGGGTTCCTGCGGATATAGGGAAAGAACTTCTCCATGCCCCCCGTGAGGTTCCGGCTCAACTGGAAGGGCCCGGGGTTGACCAGGATCTGTGCCAGGTCGTCTCTAAAATGCTCCTTGGCGGCCACCAGCATGAGGTAATCGGATTCCCGGGGCCGATATGCGGAGAAGGAGGCAAGATCGTCCGGCCGGCTCACGGGGCCACCCTTGATAACGGACTCTCCCACTGCGCTTAACTGAAAAGTACAGCCCCAGGCGTCCCTGATGAAACCGTCGCCAGCTGGTTCCGAGGCGAGCAACAGCAGAGAAGGGAAGCCGTCGATTTCCAGCTCCTCTATAAGGGTAAAGAGAAGGCCCAGGAGCTTGAGCTTTTCTTCCGGTGTCATGTCGTGAACCGGCTTCGCGGGCGGGAGGTCGCCTGCGAAGAAAGCGCCGATATTGAGTATCGACTGCTCGTTGAAGGCCATCTCCCACACGGGGACCCTGTCCGGCTCGATATGCAGGAAGGCTTTCTCGATCCTCTCTTTCCCGGTCACGGCCAGTCCTTTCCTCTCTGAGTTGCCCGGGCAATCTGAGCCGATAGACGATCAACATGATTATAGCGGCTAATGGCACTTCCGTGCCTTTGCCAGCTGGAGCCCCGATGAAGGGTTAAAGAGCCTCGGCCCGGGGTTTATGAATGCGAAGGCAGCGTCAAGACGATGTGTGGGGACGGGTTATCGGTGCTGCTGTAAAATATCTATACCGCCTCCACCAGGACGATAAGTGGGGTAAGGTCTTCCAGGGGCCTTAACGCCCACCAGAGCGATAGAAGCCGGGCACCTGCCCGGCTTTTCAAATACATGCCCCTTTCCGGGTGGGACTTCCTTGAGATGGGCAAGGAGCCGGTGGTACCCGGAGAGATATCGACCCCCTTCTTATATCTATCCGCCGACAAGTACCCCTTCTTCACCGGCCTCTGTTCGCTTCGTATCACGAGGGAGAAGGAGGTAACATAAAGCTGTTTCCGCTGATACCATTGGCGGCCCTTCTCTCTGCTTGGCGGTTGGCTAAGATAGAAACAGCTATGGCGGGCGTGCGATCATGAGACCGCGAAAATCAGGACGAGCAACAGAGCTATGGCGATGAGCGCGCTTACGATGATGTAGTCCTGGGTGGAAAGGGTCGGTAGGTCGATCGCGGGTGATCTCCCGGCACCCGCGGAAGCCGGTCCACCCCCTGGGACCGTGCCACCCGCCATCTGGGGGCTCCCGCAGAACCTGCAGAAGCCCACACCATCTGCCAATTCCTTGCCGCATTTCACGCAGAGCACTTGACCCCTCCTTGGCATGTTAACGACCGCATCCATTACGCGATCATCACTAGGCGGCTTTTCTCTGCTGGCTCTATATGGCAATCCCCGTGTCGCCCCCGGGGCTCTTCCCTGACGCGCGCCTGCCTACTGGGGCCTGCCGCACATCCTGCAGAAGCGCGCGCCCACTCTCAGTTGAAGCCCGCACCCGGGGCAGGTTTTACCCCTCGTCACCGCGGTACTGACCGGGCTGCCGCATTCCGAGCAGAACGCCGCCCCCTCGTCCAGCACGCTGCCGCATGCGGGGCAGAAGGTCCGTCCAGGCACCGCGCTCCAGTTCACCGCGCCTGCATGGAGTTGCTCTGTGGTGGCATCGCTGCTCGCAACTTGCGGCTGTGGCGCAACCGCTCTTCCCTCCATCTCTGCTCCCATATCAGCGGGCAGCAGCGAAAGCAGGTCGTCTTCCCAGTCCATAAGGCGGAAAAACACCTCTTCTCCGGAGAGGTTACCTGGCAGCAGTCGCATCGAGACCTCTCCCCGCTCCTGCATAGGCGGGCACAGGACCAGAAAGCCTCCCGCATAGACCAGCAACGTTTTATATTGGTTGATCAGATCGGGTTTCGTGAATACGAACATGTCCGCGACCTTCCCCGGGTCGAAGAGAGTCCTGCCCAAAGATGAAAAGGATATCCCCCGGTCTCCGGCCTGAAGGATATCCTTTTGCGCCAGGCTGGACGCCGCTGCGCAGATGGCGTCCCTGTTTTCGAACAGCGAGACGAACTTCTGCCTGTCAAGCTCGTACGGCAATACCTTTTCGGCTGTTGCCTCATGTTCACGGCTGAAAAGATCGTCCCAGCCGGCCCACAGTTCTCCGCCCTCAAGGGGGGAGCCTTTAGATTCCACCCGCGATTTGAAGATTCCCTGTATGACCGAAAGCACGCATAACTCGAGTGAGGTTACGCGGATTTCTTTTTCAGTGAAGAAAGGTTTGTGGAACATCTCCCTGCCCAGCAGGTCATAGCTGAACCACTGGGCACAACCGTCTAGGTCGTAAAGATAGGTCAGGGCGAAAAAGGCGTTGCCCTTCCCAATTGCTAGAACGACCCAGTGGCCTTTGCGCTCGCAGAGCACGTAGCGAGGCGTCTCCTCGCGCGCGAAGGCCTGTACGTGGATCGCCTTATTGGGATGGTTCAGGATACTGAAGACGACCGCGAGCTCCCCGTTGAGCTGGGGGCAACCCTCCTGGTCTCTCCACAACAAACCGTCCTTTATGAAAGCATCGTGGATCTCCCTGGCTTCGGCCGTAGTGAACATCTCGCCCTGGTCGAGCAGGTAATGCAGGGGGTAAGGAAAAGCGGGCTTCTGCGGCGCCAGCGCCGAGAGCAGCAGTATCTCGTCAGGCCCGAATACCACGGTGGGCATGTCCCTCGCTCCATTTCCGTTTCATCATACTAGAACCATCCCGAGAACCACGTAGCCGTCTTCTTGCCAAGGTAGCGGGAGGTGTCTTTCGTTGCCTCGGCTATCTGTATACAGCCGTCGAAGGCTTTTTCACCGATGTAAAGGATACTCCTCTTCAGCCTCCAGCTGCCCTCGGCGGGCTTCCAGAGCTTGCGGTTGGTCTCGCGCATATTCCTGTAGAAGTCGTCGTCGGTAAGGACGTCCTCGAGGTCCTGCGCCATCTGCCCCTCATTGTATGTCCACTCGGCCACGATCTCCGTGCCGTGCTGCCAGTTGCGCAGGTTTTCCCCGTAATGGCCGTCGTCAAGCCTCTTCGCTGCCTCCTCGGTACCGAACACCGCGTCTTTGACCTTGTCGTAGACGTAATTGGCCCCTTCCTTCAGCGTGCTCATGTGGCTGGTGATCTCCCCGGCCCTGGAGCCGCCCAGCAGTACCCAGTTGGCCGCCTCGTACAGGGCGACAGCGGAGGAGGCCGAGGTCTCGGTCACCCCATAGGTCAGATAATTACTGCCCGTTGCCTTGAGGGCTCCGTCTATGTAGGAATCGCCACCCTCAACGTTCTCGAGGGTATCGTTGAAGACGTCGAAGTACCACATGGCATTGCCGATCTTTTCAGAGAACTCGTTCATCTGTGCTTGCGAGACGTTGATGCCGCGCCCAGTCCAGTAAGCGTGCGCGAGGGGGTCTTTCATGTTCAGCGCCTCGAAAAGCTTCGCCCGGTGCTTATTGATCGCCGGGACGATAGCCTTATCGGTGAAATCCATGAAGGCCCCGATGCCGTCCTTGGACCATTCCGCCCAACCCTGCAGAGGTTCAAGTGCTTTCCCAGCCTGGTCTATGATATCGGGCCCGTTTACCTGATCCTTTATCAGGTCCGGTGCGGGCGCAGCCGGCCTCAATGCGCCCTGCTCAGTTCCCGCGGCGGGCCCTGGGGGAACCGGGAGAGGCAGGGGCGGGGCGGATACCCCCCCGCCGCCGAATATCGCGCTCAGCAGGCCCGCGCCCGCCGCGACGGCGCCCGCGACAACCGTGCCGGTGAACCACTCCCACCAGCTGCCGGGACCGGGTATCTTGTGCCCTTCACCCGGAGCCCGGCCGTACTCGTCGAGGTCGGACGCGGTTTCCCCGCCCCCCGGTTCGGGTTTTTCCTGTTTTTCTCCTCCGTCCTCGGATGGTACCAATTTCCCGGATGAGCTCACCAGCCACCACCCCTGTTCGAGGTATCCCCCATAATCCTCCGCTTCCGCCGCATTCCGCTCCATATCCATCCGCATCTCCGCTTCTACGGCGGCAAGCGCTTCATCCATGGTCGTACCGGAATGCCCTTCTCCATACATTCCTTCTAAGGAGGGTTGCGGTGGCCGGTCAGTGAAAGCCCTCCAGGATGCAATATGTTGCTGTGCGTATGCCGTTTCCTCGCCGCCGTGGCTGATATAGGTGGTCGTGAAAACCAAGTGGAGATGATAAGTTACCTTGAGCCTTCCATCGCTATGGAATACCTGAGTCGTCTTAACCCTCTCGACTATCTTAAAGGGGTAGAAATCGCCTTTTATATCGATGCCGCGGCTTTCGATGCCAATGTCCCTGATATATTCCTCGACCTCTTCGTCCGTCGGCGGACGGAATTCGTCCGCTGCGCAGGGAGTCGAGGAGAGAGACAGGATGGCCACGACCGCAAGGAGCACGAAAAGGATGGACGTAAGCCGTTGCGGCCTGCGCGATCCCGCCGGGTTCGCCCGCCTTGATGCGTTCACCTATCCCACCACCCTGGTGAATATGAAGGAGTAGGCTATCCAGATGATGGAAAAGCAGAAGGCACCGGCTACCGGGACGATCATTTGTAACGGCTTCTTCCCTCCGCCGTGCCGCATGACCTCCGCTCCCACCGCCGCGCCCGAGGTCATGATTCCCGCCTGGGTGAAGGCTAGGGCCGAGTTCCATCCAAAGAAGAGGTCAGCAAGGAGTGCGAGCACGGTCAGGGGTACGAGAAGGAGAAGTCCCCGCGCCACCGCGTCCCATGCCCCGCTGAAGCCTCCCGGGCGCAGGTGTGAAGCGGATGCATACACCAGGCCCGTGAGGCCGGCCAGGAAAAGGAAGAACAGCGCCACCCCCAGGATGGCGTAGAGGGCTACCTGCCCCGCGCCGCTTCCCACGTAGCGGCCGTTGAGCCAGGCCAGGGTGGAGAAGCAGAGAAGGAGCACCGCTCCCCCGAAAGCCCGCTCGCCGTTCATTGCTTCCACCCCTCTTGCCCCCTTCCTTATATCCCCAGCAGTGCCCAGGCGCCCAGGACGAGCCCGCCGCACAGGGTGGAGAGGGCGAGAGAAACCCCCAGTCTCTCCCCGGTCATTTCCCTGAGCACGGCGTTTAATGGCATAAGCGCCCACATCACACCGGTGACCCCAAAGGCCACGGCGGTGTTCCATCCCGCGGACAGGTTGAATATGAATCCCAACGAGACGAAGATCAGGGCAGGGGTATAGGCGAGACAAAAAGCTTTTATTATCCAATCAAGAGGGCAGCCCCCTCCGAGGAGGCGGGAGACGGCCCAGGCGAGCGCCGCAACCAGGGCCATCCCGGCGGTGCCCATGGCCAGGCCCAGGAAGGTGAAGCCCACCACCGTGCCGGCCGAGGCAGTACCCACGCGGTGCATGTCCAGGCCGGTCTGCAGGAACAGCAGGGTGAAGGCGAGACCGGAAACGGACAGGGACACAGGCCAGGGGACACGTTCGAGGGCGCTCTTCACCACTTTAGCGGGGTTAACGATCATGGCGAGTGCCGTTCTTGCTGAGAAGCCAGCTCCCGCTGCCATTGCCTCCATCTACGTCCCTCACAAGAGCTCTATCGATGCGATGACCTTCGTCGCGTCCTTCAGATACCGCTCGTACACCGACTCCTCGCAGATGAACTTCACCACGTAGGCGATACCGTCCTTCATCGTGAATATCTGCATCACCCTGTAATCCGGGGTATCTTTCTGATCTTCTACATAGGTGAGCCGCGAGGCGGGGTAGCCGTCTATCTCTGTAGATGACATTTTGAAATCCCGGCCCATTTCGTCCAGGTCCGCAGTCGCCTGGTTCACCCATTCATCCAGGCTGTATTCGTATTCCGTCAAGTCCTCGTGGTATATGAACAGCAGGGCCTCCTCCTTGCTGTCCTTGGGCCAGATCTCGATATAGCCGTCAGGATCCTCGTCGAGCTTCCATCCTCGCGGATAGCCAAGGCTCAGCGGCACCAGCATGCCATCGTAACCGATAAGGCCATCGGTGGCATCCCTGCTAACATCCCCGTCGCTGTTATCGCCTGCCTCCCTAGAGGTCTCGGTGGAGCCGGGCTCGGAGGCCGCCGTCCCCCCTTCGCCGTCCCCCTTGAAGACCGTGAACACAAGTATCAACACCACTACGGCGACTATGAGAAGGCCTATGACGCCGATAAGCCACGGCATCCATCGGTCCTTTCCGCCTTCAGGCGGTTGAGCGGGATAAGCGGCCTGGGCATGAGGCTGCACATAGGATTGCAGCTGTTGCCCTTGCTGATAAGGCATTTGGCCCAGAGGCGGTGGTGCTTGGCTAGGCATGCCTTCCATAGGCTGGGATGGCTGAACGGGAGTCGGTTGCGTTGACGGGTGAGTCTGTCCGCTCGGAGAAGGTCTCTCGAAGGTAGCTCCGCAGTTGCTGCAGAAGATGCTCCCCTCCTCTTCCTGGAACCCGCAGTTGGGACAAGGCGGCATATCGGCATCCTTTTCCGGCTCAGCCCTCGACCTCGGGACGGCTATTTCTTCTCATAAACGTCCCCCTCGACGGTCAGCCTTTTACCTTCGATAGTCCCAACAGTGTCCGCTTCGTAACCGAGGTATGACACCGTCAAATAGACCTTGTTGCCGTCGACCTCATAGGTACCTTCCACCCATTCACCTATGGTGAACGTTTCGTCCGCCTTGAGCTCGAGTAGTTCCCCGTCCTCGATATTGTAATACTCGCCAGCTACATCGCCGCTGCCACCATCGCCTCCGAGCGTTACCGCCAGCACCACGGCTATCACCGCTATCACGACCACCGCCCCGACTATGGCAAGGATAATGGGGGTCTTGCCACGCCCGGACTTGACCGCAGCAGAAGGAGCAGCCGAATCTCCGGGAGACGGGGGAGCCGTAGGAAGCGGTACAGCTAGCGCCTGCGGTGTGGTCGGTACGGACGGGACAACCGGCGCGTTCGCAGCCGCGCTTTGCGGCGGTTGTTCGCTGAACAACGGGTTGCCGCACGACTTGCAGAACTTCGCCCCCTCGCGCTGCTCGGCGCCGCATACGGGACAGTACATCGGCGATCACCTCCGCATCTCAGTTCTTCGATATCTTGCTCTGTACTCGCAGTAATCCTGTCATCGTCGCGACCATACTCGAGGCTAGCCGGTTTCCGTATCTTCGTTCATCGCAATCCCACAAATCCGGTACGATCACTGTCCTCCGCGCGATAGAGTTGCGCGAACAATATATCACGAAATACACACTCATACTGTCAGCTGCTTTTTTTACACCCCGGGTGATTTGTAACTTCACACATGAGCCTTCCACTTATTTAAGGACGACGAGTGGGGTAAGGTCTTCCAAGGACCTTAACGCCCACTAACCACCAGGGCCCTTGCGGCCCTTTTCATCTGGATAAGAGCGGCTGCCGGTCGCTGATGTCCGTGGTCGTGCCGTGGATGATAATCGTCCTTACGCCGAGGTATCGCTTTCGGGGCCTTCCTTGCCTCGTTGGGCGATAAGCATCTTGATGATGGCATCAACAGCCCGCCATTCCTCTGTAGTCAGTTTCCGTCCGGCCAACGGATGGGGCCGTGGGGACGGCTCACGCAAGCTGGCTCGGGCGAGCTGCTCTTCATCGAGGTATCCGGCCAGTTCCATCAGGCGCAAGTAGTCCACATCCAGTGCCACAGCGAGACGTGCAAGCACCCGTGGAGAGGGGCTGTTGATGACGCCGCGCTCGAGCTTGTGAAGGTAAGCGGCTGAGATATTGGCCGGACCGGCCACCGATGTAAGGGATGCGCCCCTTTCTTCTCGTTCCTTCTTCAGTACGTTCCCGAGTTCGATCAACATAGCGTAATATTAACTATTGTTTATGCTTTTGTCAACTATAATTAATATATTTAGCGATACTGCCAAGAAGCAATCCCGGGATATTCATCCCACTTTCTTGAGGACGACGAGTAGGGTAAGGTCTTCCAGGGGCCTTAACGCCCACCATTCCACCTGAGTTCCGGCCGGCAGGCCGGAGCTTTTCGTCGTGGTCGCACTCGGCGATCCCTTGCGTAAGGGCGAGTCCTTCCGCAAGCATGCTTGAAAGCATCGCGCCGGCAAGCACCCCGCCTGATCGATCAG
The DNA here is from genome assembly GCA_016931915.1 of Actinomycetota bacterium. Taxonomy (GTDB): domain Bacteria; phylum Actinomycetota; class Geothermincolia; order Geothermincolales; family RBG-13-55-18; genus SURF-21. Next base: position 28,279 of record JAFGDU010000121.1, on the reverse strand, counting down.
TACGTGTGGATCCGAATCACGCCGTCCCGGCCAGGATTGCATGCGGCTTCCGTATAGGGCGGATAAGTGACATAGCATGTTGACCCGCTGCCGCGGGCGGTCCTATGATGATTCTGCGGTAACCTTAAGGACAAGACGGAGGCCATAAGATGGACAAAACCCCAGAGGAGAAGGCCGAGCTGCTGATGGAGCTGGCAGAGGCGCCGGCCAGCCGCCTCGAGGCCGAGCTGGCCTTTCGCTTCCTGTATAACCACCTGGAGGCGGATATCAAGCGCAGCGGAGAGCTGAATATCCTGGATGTCGGAAGCGGTCTCGGCGAGGTCGCCCTACGCTTCGCGGCCATGGGCCACAAGGTGACCATGCTGGAGCCGCAGGCATGTCTGCTGCAGACGGCGGAGGAGAGGGCGAGGCAGCAGCTGCCCGAACGGACCGGTCTCATGAGGTTCCTGAACGAACGTATAGAGGACTTGGAGGAGTGCATCGATGACGAGTTCGACCTCATCGTATGCCATGAGACCATAGAATATGTGGACGATCCACTGCGGGCGTTCAACGTCATCACCCGCGTACTGAGGCCCCGCGGTATACTCTCGCTCGTCTTTCTAAACCGCTACGGCCTGGTCATGCAGAAAGTGATCGTCGATGAGGACATAAATGGAGCCATGGAAACCTTCGAGGTGGACGAGTTCAGCACCGAACTGCATCACGGACATGGCCATCTATATTCCGATGCGGAGCTGATGGCGCTTCTCGAGCCCCTGGGATACAACATAGACGGCCAGTACGGGCTGCTCGTCTTCTCGGAGTTCATTGATTGCTCGCTGTTCGAGGAGGGGCAGTGCTTCAAGGGGATGTTGGAGTTGGAGGAAAAGGCGGGGAAAGAGCCTCACATCAAGGGCATCGGAAAGTTCGTTCATCTCATCTGCTCCAAGTCATGACCTGTTGCGCCACCCGCCGTATCCCGACCGTGCGGGAAGACCTCGAACCTTACCTCGTCCCCATTCCGCCGGGCATTCCGGCTACGACTTCGCTATGCGCCGCAGCGAGGCAGTCGCTCCACCCAAGCCCTTTCTCGCCACAGCATAGGTAAGAAGCTGCTGATATAAGCTCTCGTCCTCCAGGTCGCGCCAGCGCAGCTGGCGCTTGGTGCGGGTGAGGAAGAGCATGGGTATCCACGTGCCGGTGTTCACGTAATACTTACCCTTGCGCCCGCCGAGCACGGGCTGGAGCTCGTTCGAATAATAGCGGTGGTCATGGCCCAAGACCACTACATCTATCCCGTCATCGCCCAGGAGGATCTCGCGGGCCGCCACCGAAAGGGCGTCCTCGCGCGTGGCCAGGGAGTCCAGCAGCAGGTCATCCCCTCCGGATTCCTCGTCTTCGTCTTCCCCGGGGAAGGTCGCCGAGACTTGCTCCGCGTCCTCGACTCCCGGCATCTCTACACGCCCGCGACCAGAGATCAGGTCCATGAAGCGCTTGTGGGAGTATCCCCAGGAATCGAGACGGCCCTCTCTCTTGCGCCGCAGCAGCTCGCGACTTTCCTTGAAGGGAGGGAAGCCGACCTTGGACATGAAGCGGAGCAGCTTATATCCATAGGCTATCTTGAACCACCAGCTCTCGTCCTGGATGCCCAGGAAGACCATGTTGGGTATGGGCCTCACGTTGTTGATGAAGGGATTGCGCTCGCTCATCATGCCGTTGGAGAAATACTCGAGGAAGCAGTTGCCCCAGCTCCTCTCCAGGCGCAGCTCGCCCGTCTTGGGGTCGCGCAGGAAAGGGTGGGTGAAGTTCTCGAATACGCTGTCGGCGTAGTACTGGTTACCGTGCTCTATATAGAGGGAGCCTTCGCGGTAGATACCGCTGGATTCGAAGTGGAAGTGGTCGGAGTCCGGCGCGCCCAATTCCTGCAGCAGGCGGTCGCGCACGCGGGGCCAGAACAGGTCCACGTCATGGTTTCCGGGGATCAGCACCACGCGATGTCCTTTCTCCATGAACATGCGGAGGGAGGTAAAGAGATCGCAATGGGCCTCGAGAACCATCTCCAGCTTGGCCAGGGACTCGTCCTCGGTGCTCCCCAGGCGCGAAAAGGGGCGGATCGACGATTTCTCCAGGTTGACCGCGACGAAATCGATGAAATCGCCGTTGATGACGAGTTCGCCGCCGCGGCGCTTAGCCACCAGGTCCAGGAAGGCCAGGAAGCTTTCATCCTGGTTGAAGTCATCCAGGTAGTCGCCCGCTCCCAGGTGCAGGTCGCTTACGATGTATCTGGTCTTAGCCATACACATCACCACGCATCTCGACATAATACGATCAATCAATGAGTATAGCACCCTTGCTACGGTTGCCGTTAAGGCTGCCGGGGATGCATGGCAGCGGTGGCGGCTGCGCTGCCGCCCTTCCACTATCTACAGCATGCCGGCTACCCGTATAATGGTGTTTGATTTCCATGCGGCGTGGAGAGCTATATGACCTGCAATACAGGGGAGATAATCGAACTGTTGGAGGAGTTGGCACCGCCCCACCTCGCGGAAGACTGGGACAACATCGGTCTGCAGGTGGGCTCTGCTCGCTCCGAGATAGACGCCGTGCTCGTCTCCCTCGACCCGACTCCCGTGGTGATCGCTGAAGCGCGACGGCGGGGAGCAGGCATGCTGGTGTGCCATCACCCTGCCATCTTCCGGCCCTTGAGCCGGGTGGTAGCTGACGAGCCCGCGGGTGCCCTGCTGCAGGACGCGATATGCTCGGGCGTGGCCGTCTACGCCGCCCATACCAACCTGGACTCCTCCCCCCAGGGCGTAAACGTAGCGCTGGCGGAGGTGTTCTCGCTACAGGAACACGTGCCGCTTGTCCACTCGGCCGCCGGAGAGGCATACAAGCTGGTCACCTTCCTGCCGGCGGAGCATGTGGCTGCGCTCAGCGCGGCCCTTTTCGAAGCCGGCGCAGGAGTCATCGGCGACTATGCGGGATGCTCCTTCCGCGTGCAGGGCAAGGGCACGTTCACCCCGGGCCCGGGCTCGCATCCCGCTTATGGCAGTGAAGCCGGACCGAACGAGCTCAGCGAGGCGAGGTTGGAGATGGTGATGGGAGCGGACAGGATGGGGGACGTGGTGAAAGCCTTGCTGGCTAGCCATCCCTACGAGGAGCCCGCCTACGATATCTACCGCTTGTACAAGCCGACTGGAGCCGGATCGGGAAGGGTCGGCGATCTGCCCGAGCCCGTGAGCCTGGGCCACCTCGCCCGCGAGTGCCGCAGGCGGTTGGGAAATCCCGCCGTGCGCCTGGCCGGAGATCCATCCGTGGCGGTGAGACGCCTGGCCGTCTGCGGAGGGAGTGGGGGGAAGCTGGCGGTCCCTGCCTTGGAGGCCGGCGCACAGGCCTTAATAACCGGGGACGTCGGTCACCATGAGGCACAGGAGGCGCTGGCCGTGGGGCTGGCGGTGATCGACGCCGGCCATTATCACACCGAGAGGCCTGTGGTGCCCCACCTGGCGGCTTTGCTGGAGGGCGCAGCGGAACGGGCGGGCATTAAAGTGGAGATACTGGTCTCAGAGGTTCATACAGATCCCTGGATCAACGGAGGTGCCGAGTGAGCGAACAGGAGACCCTTTTGCGGGTCCAGGAACTGGACACCCGTATATTCGAGCTGCGCGAGAGGGAGAAGAACCATCCCCTGAAGGCGGAGGTGGAGGCGCTGGAGGAGGAGAGAGAGGCAAGATCGGTGGAGGCGGAGGAGGTCGCGGACTCCATGGAGGAGTCGCGCAAGAAGCAGCGCGCCATGGAGGACGAAGTGCAGGGCCTGGAGAATAAACTGGCGCGCGAGGAGGAGAAGCTTTACGGCGGCAAGGTGACCAATCCCAAGGAACTGCGCGGCCTCCAGGCGGAGGTGCGCTCGCTGAAGAAGAAGAAGGATGCACTGGAGACGGAATTTCTCGAGGAGATGGAGAGTCAGGACGAGATAAAGGGCAGGGCCGAGGGGCTGCAGGCGGAAGTAGAGCGGCTGCGGGCGGAGATGGAGGAGAAGCAGAAGATCATCGACGGCGAGACGGTCGAGATCAGGTCCGAACTGGATGACCTGGAGGGGAAGCGGAGGGCTTTGCGGGCCGAGATCGGCGAGGAACTCCTTGAATTGTACGACGGGCTGCTGAAAAGCAAGCACGGCCTGGCGGTAGTCAGGGTCTCGGATGGAGTATGCCTGGGATGCCGGGTGGAGCTGCCGGGGATAGAATTCGACCGTTTCCTCAAGTCGGATAGCACCTTCACCTGCACCAACTGTGGACGTATCCTGGTGAAGTGAACGACGGATGATGAGAAACGGGCAAGAGTCGAGGCGGTGGAACTTGGAGGCTAGGAAGGTCAGGGGAAGCATCTTGGAACCGGATTTTCAGGGCGCCAGGCGTTTTGAGGAGCTGTACGTCTACGTGGATGGGGCGGCGCGCGGGAATCCCGGGCCGGCCGCCATCGGGGTGCTGGTCCTGACCAGGCAGGGAAAGAAGGTGGCTGCTTTCGGCGAAGCCATCGGCGAGACCACGAACAACTACGCGGAATACACCGCCCTCGTGCATGCCCTGAGGCTTATCTCGGTCTTCGAGGTGGACAGGCTGCGACTCTTCACCGACAGCGAGCTCATGGCCATGCAGGTCAAGGGCGAGTACAGGGTTAAGGAGAAGACCTTGCGGAGCCCTCATGCCCAGGTGATGTCCATGCTCCGCCGCTACAAGGACTGGGGCATCGCGCACGTGCCGCGCGAGAAGAACGCGGAGGCCGATGCTCTGGCGAACCGCGCGTTGAACGAGCAGGTGCTTCCCGGAGGCAGGCCGACGCGCAAAGAACCGCCCCCGCCCGAGGGTCAGTCATCCCTCTTCTCCGAGGGCGCCGTGGAGGGGGAGGATTAGGAGCCATGTTCATCCTCGCACACCTGGGATTCACCGCCGCACCGGGTGCCCTGGTCGCCGGCTGGTGGGGCGAGAACCGGGGGTTCTTATCCAGGGTTCCCGATATGAGGTGGCTGCTTGCCGGAGCCGTACTCCCCGATGCCATCGACAAGTTCATAGGGCAGATGCTTTTCAGGCCCTATTTCCAGAACGGCCGCATCTTCGCCCATACCTTCATGCTGACCCTGCTGGTGTTCGTGGCGGGTACCTATGAATGGAAGCGGCGGGGCGACAGCCGCATCCTGCTCCTGGCGTTCGGGTTGGCCAGCCATCTCGTCCTGGACCGTATCTGGATCGAGCCCACCACCGCGCTTTGGCCGGCCCTTGGCCCCTTCGTCAGGCACCCTTCCATGCAGAGCGTATTCGAGCAGATACGCGAGTACCTCGGCGACCCTTCTTTCTGGGCCACGGAGCTGGCGGGAGCTGCGCTTCTCGTAGCCTCCCTGCGCTACCTGGGCGTGAAGTCCCTGCGCGACCTGAAGGCCTTCATCGTCTCGGGAACGACCCCCGCCCTCGAGCAGTTCGCGCCAGGCTACAGCGACTGAACGCGGGGAAACACATTGCGCTAACCGCACCGGTGCACGTAGAATATTGGGACTATGGGAACGGCATATCTGTTGCGACACGGCGAAACCGATTACCATGCCCAACGCCGCGTGCTGGGACGTATCGACGCTGGTCTGAATCAAAGGGGGCACGAGCAAGCTGCCCGCGTGAAGGATTTCTTCGCCGGCATGAGCTTGGCCGCCGTATACTGCAGCCCGCTGCGTCGCTGCATGGAGACCGCGCGCCCGGTGGCGGAGGAGAAGGGCATGGAGGTACAGATCATACAGGGCCTGATGGAAGTGGATATGGGGGAGTGGGACGGCCGTTTCATAGAGGAGCTCTTCGCGGAGGATAGCGAAAGAGTAGGCAAGTGGATGGCTAATCCCTCCTCGGTGAGCCTCCCCGGGGGCGAGGATTTCGCTGCCGTGAGAACGCGGGTGCTTGCGGCGACGCGCGAGATAACCTCGCGCCACCCCGGCCACGACCAGGTGCTCATCGTGTCGCACGGCGGCCCCATCCGCGGCATCCTCTGCGAGGCCCTGAAGATGGATCTCGACCATATGTTCCGCATTCAGATCGACCTGGCATCCATCTCCACGGTAAGATACTTCGACGGGGGAATACCCGAGACCGCCATAGTCACCCTTCTCAACGAGACCTACCACCTCAGGCGAGAGGAGCTTTCGCCGTCCGAGGGCGAAAGATGAGACGCAGGGAAGGGCCACTGGGGTTGAGGTCCGTCGCCGGGTGGCCAGCCCGCCTGTCCGGGACCGCGGGGTGAATGGCATTGTCCACGCCGGGCATCCCTGCTCTCGCAGGCGTAAGGTTTCTCTTCTTCGACCTGGACGGAACCCTAGCGGACACCACCGAACTCATCCTCGCTACCTTCAGGGACACTTTCGCCGAGCTCGGTATCCCCCCGCGCAGCGACGAGGAACTGCTGTCCCAGATCGGCCGACCCCTACACCTCCAGGCCCGTGATATAGACGAGGGGAGAGCGCGGGAGATCTTCGATCTCTACCGGCATCTCTATGACGTGAACCACGACGCGCTGTCCAGGGAGTTCCCCGACGTAAGGGAGTCCCTGGCGGGACTGAAAGAAAGGGGATACCGCCTGGCGGTTGTGACCTCCAAACGCTCGCGCAGCGCCAACGGCGACCTCGCTTACTACCGCCTGGCGGAGTATTTCGAGGTCGTGGTAACGGCTGACGATACCGCTCGTCACAAACCCGATCCCGAGCCGGTGTTGAAGGCGCTGGAGCTGCTGGGGGCGCCCCCGGGCGAGGCCACTTTCATCGGCGACAGCCCCTACGATCTGCGCTGTGCCCATGCCGCCGGGGTGCTGGCGGGAGCGGTGGAATGGGGTCCCTTCCCGCGGGAGAAGCTGGAGGCGGAGAAGCCCGACTACTGGATAGCGCGCCCGCGAGACCTCCTCACCTTTTTCCCTGGGGTCAGCCCTCCACATTACACATAATCGTCGTCCAATGTGATCAGACGAGATCCGAGTCTGATTATGTGGAATGGGGAGGGCTGACCCCTGATTGACACCTTCGGGGGGCTGTGGTAGCGTATCTTAAGTCCGCGCGCCGCCAAGGCGTATTCAGCTTTACCCCCTTTGCATAGATCGAGATTTCCCGTGCCCCATTCTCACGACCGCTAACACGCGGACGCGCTGTGCGTGGTTCGGCGTTGAGTGAGGGCAGGCAAGAGGTTTGGTGAAGGGCCTTCCGGGTAAAGGTCCATAAAAACCCCTCCTAGGACGAAAGAGAAGCATCGGAGGGCCCTTACACCAACTTTCATGATTTAAAACGAGCGAATTTGGAAATAGAGATATGGAGATAGCGGTACTGGAAAGGTGAACGTGAGAGGAGGAGCGATATGCCGTATTTCGAAGATATCAACGTCTTCTACGATCTGCTCGTAGGGGTGTTCGATGAACTCATGCAGGATCCGGCTATCCGCCAGAAAGCCCTGGACTCGAACCTGCTGGTTGAATTCATTTACAACAATCCCGTGGGTGAGTACTGGATCGACTGCAGGGGAGATGACGAGGTCAAGGTATATCCCGGCGGCCCCCCCGAGGAGATGACACCGGACGCGGTCATGACCATGGAGCTGGACACGGCGCATGCTTTCTGGTGCGGGCAGCTCAACCTGCTGGGAGCCCTCTCCAGCGGGGAGATAGAGGCCGAGGGCTCCATGCCCCGACTGCTGAAGATGCTCCCCGTGATCAAGCCCGCGTATGCGGTCTACAACAGGCTGCTCGTTGATAAGGGGCTCGAGGATCTAATCATCGAGGAAGAAGAAGAGGATTAATACCCCGATTGCCTGCGGATATCTGGGCGAAATGGCTGGATGAAGCGGACCGCGAGGGAGCGGCGGCGGACCGCCAGCTGCGCATTCTGCGATCGCAGGTGAGGGACCGTGTCGTGCATAAAGCCGGCCTGAAGCGCGGTTCCCGCGTGGTGGATCTGGGCTGCGGCATGGGTTTTCTCTCCCTGGAGGCGGCACGCGTGGTAGGCCATGAGGGCCGAGTACTCGCGGTGGATTCAAGCCCGGGTGCGCTGGAGGCGCTGGCGCGCCTGGCCTGTGACATGGGACTGGACAACCTTACGACCGTGCAGGCCGATATCTCGAGTCTCCCCCTGGAGGATGACACGGCGGATGCAGTCATAGCGAGGTCGGTTCTGAGTTACGTCACCGACCGGGGACTGGTGTTGAGGGAGGCCTTGCGGGTGCTGCATACCGAGGGGATCCTATCCCTGTTCGAGCCGGTTCTCTCGGAGGAGGAACTCGTACTGGACTGGGGCGACGACATCTATCTGTGGACGAGATTGCGACAGGTCCTGGAGAGACATCATCCGGCCTATGGTTTCAACCGCAGCGGGCTGGTGGACGAGGTCAAGGAAGCCGGCTTCGAGGCCGTGGAATCGTTCACCTGGCATGCGGACGTGACCCGTCCCTTCGCAAGTGCGGAGGAGGCCCTGGAGGAATTGAACAGCGGCCTGCCGGGCGAACTGTCCCTTGCTGCCACGTGGCGCAGGCAGGGAGCGACGGAGGAGGAGATAAGCGGAGTGGCCGAGCGCCTGGCCGCGTCATCAACCAGGATCTCTTATCACGATATCCTGCCCTGTATCTATATCTGGGGCACCAAGCCACCGCGCGAGGCAACGAGTTAGGATCGGTTGCGGACAAGCCGGTGAGGTGGGATCGGTGCAGGGCGATGCCCGGCGCAAGCAAAGAGCGGCGCATGAGAGCGATCAATACGAGTGGGAGGAACGGGAGATGAAAGGATTTTCAGCAAGATACCTCGAGGTTGACCTGGGCAGCGGAGATATCTCCATCAAGGAGCTCGAGGAAGAGCTCTTTCGCAAGTATATTGGGGGGACGGGTCTGGCCGCCTACCTCTTCCTCAAGGAGATGGACCCCCTGGTAGACCCCCTCTCGCCAGAAAACCCCCTCATGTTCATGAGCGGCCCCCTCACCGGGACCAGCTTTCCGGGGAGCGGGCGCTCCTCGGTGGTAGCCCTGTCCCCCTTGAGCGGATTGTGGGGCGAGTGCAACGTGGGGGGCTCTTTCGGAGCTGCGGTAAAACTGGCCGGCTTCGACGGCATCGTGTTCAAGGGCCGGGCGCAGGGTCCGGTCTTCTTCTGGCTGGACGGGGAGAAGGCGGAGCTGCGCGACGCCTCCCACCTGTGGGGCCTGGATGCTTACGAGACCAACGAGCGGCTGCAGGAGGAGCTCAGGGGCGACGGAGGCACGGTGCGTACCATGCAGATCGGCCCTGCAGGTGAGAACGGAGTACGCTTCGCGGCCATCGTCAACGAGATCGGAAGTGTGGCGGGGCGCTGCGGCCTGGGCGCGGTCATGGGGGACAAGAACCTCAAGGCGGTGGCGGTACGCGGCGGCGGAAAGATGGTGTACGCGGACCCCGAGGCGGCCAAGGGGCTGAGCAAGAAGCTGGCGGACAAGCTCAAGAACCACCTGCTGGCGGGGACCCTGCACGAGCTGGGGACCAACGGTGCCCTGGATACCGGCATGCTCTCGGGCGACGTGCCGGTAAAAAACTGGAGCGTGGGCGAGTGGATGGACGCACTCGACACCCTGAACTCCTTCTACTACAACGACAACATACTGGTGAAGATCATAGGCTGCTACGCCTGCAGCGTTCGCTGCAAGCGCGTGGTGAAGGTGGACGAAGGGCCCTTCGCCATGCACGAGCATGCCGGACCGGAGTACGAAACGGTATGCCTCATGGGAACCAATCTCATGAACCCCAGCCTGGAGGCGGTGGCCAAGGCCAACGACCTCTGCAACCGCCTGGGTTTGGATACCATCGCCATGGGCTCCGTGATCGCGCTGCTCATGGAGGCGCAGGAGAAGGGGATCGCCGGCGAGGAGACCACCGGACTCGATCTTTCGTGGGGCAACATGGAAGCCGCCCTGGAGGCGATCCGGCTAACCGCGGCGCGCTCTGGCTTCGGCGACCGCATGGCCGAGGGTTCCCTGGCCCTGGCGACGAAGCTGGGAGCGCCGGAGCTTGCAGTCACCGTACGCGGGATGGATTTCCCCGCCCACGACCCCCGCGGTTTCCACGGCTACGGCATCGCTTACACCTTGGGCACTCGCGGCGCCTGCCACCTCAATGCGGTAAATCTCCTGGTAGAGGGGGGCATGGGCTCCTGGCCGGAGGTGGGGCTGAAGGGGCCTTACAAGGGAATGACCAGCAAGGGTAAGGCGGAGATAACCTGGAAATGCCTCTCCATAGGCCAGCTCTTCAACTCGCTCTGTATGTGCCAGTTCATTGGCGCCTTCCTCAACCTGAACGACCAGGTGGACATGATGCGCGCTGCCACCGGTTTCGACTGGACCCTGGACGAGCTGATGGAATGTGGCTGGAGGATCTGGTACCTGAAACGCCACATCCTCAACCTGCGGGGCTCCGGACGCAGCGACGACGTTCTGCCGCCCAAGGCCCTGACCCCGACGGAGGAAGGCGCGAACGCCGGCTCGGTGCCGAACATGGAGAAGATGCTCGCGGAGATATACGAGCTGGCAGGACTGGATGCCGACGGAAAGGTGCCCCCGGAGAAGGTAGAGATATAGACGGGGGTCAGCCCTCCATTTTCAACGTTGGGGGTCAGGCCTCCACGTCCAATATAATCACCCTTGGGTGTGATCGGACGATAACTTATACGGATTTTTAATTGTTGATTCCGAACCGTTCAAGGTTGAAATAAAGGACCCACCCAACTCGTAGGCCGGGGGTCAGCCCTCGTCGGCGGGGGTGAGCAGGTAGGAGACGGTGGCCGGCTCCACCTCGGACCATTCCACCCGCGCCCGCTTCCCCTCGGCTGCCTCGTAGAAGCCCGCGAGCCTGCCGGCGATAAGGTACTCATCGAAGGGGTTGTCGACCCATACGCGCAGGGTGCTGCCGGGCATGTATTCCAACTCGCTGGCCAGGCCCCATCCATAGAGAGGCAGCAGCGAGAGCATGTCCTTCAGCAGCTCCCGGCGCCGGTCTTCATCGCTATCCAGGCGCATACCTATGTCCTCCAGCATCTTCAGGGTGTAATCGCGCTTGGCCTCGATGATAATTGGCACCACGGAGTCACCCAGCTCGCGTATGAGCTCCCGGTTAACCAGGCGCGAAGTATAGCCGTCGAGGTTGATCATGCGCATGCCGCGGCGCCGGTCCAGTACGATCCCCTCATCTTCGATCCACTCCATGTGGCTAAGCTCCAGGGGCAGCCCGCAACGCGGGCAGGACCGCAGGTGAAAATCGGCGTCCTTCAGGGGAGCGTACTCCACCTCCAGGCGCTGCGAGAGCTCTGGCTTGTCGGGAGCCGCTTCCACCCGCAACAGGTAGGAGCTGTTTTCCTTCTTCCAGAAGGATCGGAAGGGCTTTCTCTCCAGGGCCTCGAAGGCGCCCACTACCACCGCGGCCATGAGGTCGAGGTCGAAGGGATTATGCATGCGTGCCAGGCCGTATTTGCCCGAGTGGTATGCTACCGTCTTGGAACTGGCCGTACCCGTCTCCCAGGCCAGGTTGTTGAAGTAATGTACGGCAGCCCGACGGAAGACCGGTATGCGCGCGGCGAGCTGCAGAAAAGGAGCCTTGAGGAAAGCTTCCACGGTGATGCGCACCGAATTGCGTTCGGCCTCGTAGAAGATGCGGTTGACGGGAAATCCGAGGCCTCCGGAGAGGCGCTCCCTCAGCTCGGGCAGGAAGTCAGCCTCCATGAACACCTGTCGAATGCGGGGAACGCGGGCGTTTACGATGGTGCCGTTGTTCATCCAGCGATGCACACGCCCGATTCTATAGGGTATTCCGCACACCTTGCAGCGGCGGTGTCTCACCTTACCTCCTAGCTTTTGCACCCATTCTTTGTCAGCCCCACCATGATGACATTATTCCCTTTTCAGGCCGCTTTCATGCGGTCTATCCGTGATCACGGCGCGGCAGTCGGGATTCACTCGCCTGCAAAACATATAAACGCAGAATCAGCTGTATGATTACAGAGAGGCCGTATCTTCGCTCTCCCTTTTTAAACCGGGAAGATGGGGCATGCTCATGCGAGGCTTGGAGAGCCGAAATGCGAGAGCGCGGCCTTTATCTCCCTAGCTCAGCAGGTTTGCCACGTAGATGGCGCTCCCGCCAGCCTGTTCCGTACCCACGCCGCGGGCGCCCGCGTCCGTGCCCACCAGCCACAGGTCCTTAACCGGCGTCCAGGGGGTAGGCTTGTGCACGCCGGTCTGGCCTACGCACTGGGCCAGGCCTATGCACTCCCCCGTGGGCTTGCCGGTGATAGCAGCGGTGTGCGCGATATGGGTGCGCATCTTCCACTCGATGTGGTTCGCCATCTGTGGGAAGATCTCGAGCAGCCTCTCCTCGGCGCGGTCCAGTATCCTCTCGCACTGCGCCACGTTATCCTTGGTGACCTCGATGGGACCGGGCACTCCGCAGATGATGAGCTGTTTGCCGCTTGGGGCCGCGTAGGGATCCCACTCCGAGGGGAAGGGCGTGAACAGGAAGGGATCCTCGGGCACCCCGCCCTCCTCTATGTAGTCGAACATGTGGTCCGGATCGACCGCGGGGACGTTGAAGAAGCCCGGCGCGGGAAGGTCCACAACACGGCGGTCCAGGCCGTACTTGGTGGTGATGAAGGAACAGGAATACTTCAGCTTCTTCACGTAGGAGACATAGTCGGCGGGGAAATGTTCCTCGCCGGCCATCTCCAGGGTGCGCTTGATCCCGGCGTTGGAGATGACGATATCCGCGTCTATCTGCTCCCCGCCGGTGGTGAACACTCCGCGGGCCTTGCCGTCGCGTATGTTGATGCGCGCGACCTCGCTGCCCAGGCGCAGTTCCCCGCCGTCGCGCTGGAAGGCGCGCAGGAAGGCGCCGGGTATCTCGCGCGAGCCGCCGCGGGGCACGCCCAGGGTCTGCTTGCGGAAGGCGTTGGCGAAGCACCACAGATACTCGCCCGCACTCACCTCGCTGTAGGGGACCACGGTGAGGAGCATGGAGAGCGCGGCGAGGCCCTGCAGGGGCAGCCATTCGTCGGTGATGCGGTGCAGGAACTCCTGCAGGGTTATCTCGTCCAGCTCCACCAGGTACGAGGGATTGAGGAGGGCTATCTTCGCCACCGCGCGCAAGGTCTCCAGGGGAGAGTTCTTCTTGGCGGCGCGATAGACCTCGCGGTCAAGTTCCTTGCTCAGCCCGCCTCGCCCGGCTTTCTCCGCGATCATATCCTTGGCGATCTGCATGTTCGTGCGGAGGTTGGAGAACATCGCCCGGGGGTCGGTGAGACTCTGATAGAGGTTGAGGCGATATTTCCCGTCCAGCAACAGGTGTTCGCTGGGGTTGGCGGTCAGCCATTCCAGGTCGCCCCGCACCATGCGGTTGATGTCCCCGAACTGGCCGGAAACGCCCATGGAGAACATGTGCACCCCGGAATCGACCACGTAGCCGTCACGCGTGAAGGACCAGCACTTACCGCCGTAGAACTCGTTGCGGTCCAGCAGGGTCACCTGATAGCCTCGCGCCTGCAGCAGCGCGGCGACGCCGGATCCCCCCGGTCCGGAACCGATGACTACGACCTTCTTTTTATCCTGCGCCATCTTGCATACCTCCATCTGAGTAACTCGCGGATCTGCTTATCGTGAAAGCCTGTAACAAGTCTCCTCGCATCAGTAGGTTAGACACCTCATACCGGGCACGCCCTCCACCATGATCCTCTGCACCAGTTTCAGGCGGTCGAAGTTCATGAAGGCGAGGCGGAATCCCAGCACGCTCAAGGGCAGCGGCTGCAGCTCCTTCAGACGGCTGAGGGTGTAAGCCGTGGGGAAGACCGAGACGCACTTCTGGAACTCGCGCCACCCCCGCTCCTTGTCCTCCACGGCTATGGCGGCGATCTTGCCGGAGACCAGTGCTCCGTTCAGGCCGAAGAACGCCACCGGGTCCATGGCACCCGCCAGGGTGCCGGCGAGGATCTTGCTGCCGACGAAGATGCGAGGCGTCCTTATGGTGGCGGCGGGAACGGGAAATGTGAACTGGTTCCACTCGGGCACCTCGAAAGCGTCGAATCTCTCCACGTGCTCCGCAAAACGGTCACGGGAAGAGAATGAAATCGGTTCCCTGCGGTTGAAGAGATGCACGTAGCGGATACCGCGGAAAGCGGAGGTATAACCGTAGTCGCTGGTGTAGGTGTCGTGGAACATGTGTACGTAGTTGAGTTCCGGGTCGCAGGTCCCCTTGTAGGTGAAATGATATGAGGTAAGATATGGGACCCTGAGGGCGTCGAAACCCTCGAAGTGCAGGCCGGTGGCTACGATGGTATTGGGGGGAAGCTGCGCCATGTCCTCCTGGGACATTACGGGATTGTTGAAACGGAACTCCACGCCCGCCTCTTTCGCCACTTCGTAGAGGTAGGTGTCGAGGCTGGTCGATCGTGGGCCACGCTCGAAGAAATACGAGTTGATGAGGGAGGGATCGATGGGCAACGCCTTGCCCCCCGCTATCTCCGTCATATCGCGGATGGGCTCGATGCCCGGGGTTATCTCGAAACCGAGATAGGATTGCAGAGCATCCAGCTTCAGGGGGCTGCCCTGGCCGGAGGGGTGGTAGAGGGGTGAGCCCCCGATGCGTTCTTCCCTCTCCAGGACCACTACGTCATGCCCCCGCCTTGCGAGGTTGATGGCTGCGGTCAAGCCAGACAAACCAGCCCCGACTATGGTTACCTCGGCCATTTCCATCCTCCCTCATCCCTGTTTTCCGACTGTGTATCGAAAATAAATTATAGCCTGTCTAGCAGGAAATATACCAACATATGTCGGTCTCGACCACCTTGACACTGGCGCCAGCCGGCCATATAATTATACCGGTCTTATGACTGACCAGTCGTTCATACTAACATATATAATAAATCGGGATGTATGTAAACAGGATTTAACAAACGGCGGATGAGAGGCCCTTCCTTCACGTGGATAGGCCCACGGTCAAACGGCAAGGAGGTAGGTCGATGGCAGCGGCGGGTATAGTCCAGGAACTCGCGGGGTTCGTGGGCAAGGAGAACGTCAAGACGGGCGCTTCAGCGCTCGCGGGTTATTTCGACGGGAAGGTTACGGATACCAGCCTGGTGCTGGTGAGACCGGCCGACGAGTACGAACTGGCGGAGGTCGCCGACGCCGCCAACGCGGCAAAGCTGCCCATGTACTCCGTGCGCAGGGAGAAAATGGAAGCAAGCCTCGCCTCGCGGGAGGGATTGCTGCTTGATCTCTCGCGCATGGACGGCATCAAGGAGATGGACCGGCGCAATCTCATGGCGCATATCTTCGCCGGCGTAACCTACGAGAAGCTGCAGAAGGAGTGCCCGAAGCATGACTGCAAGCTTCTCACGCCGGCTAACGCCACCTCGCGCTCAGTCCTCCGTTCGTATCTGGACCGGGACATCCTCAACGGCAACGCCGTGTACCGTTTCCCCAACCTGTCCATCTTCCACGCCATTCTCTCGGATGGGCGCATCTGGGTCTCGGGTTCACAGCAGATGACCGCCGAGGGCATCGCGGACTTCCGCGAGGACCAGGGCCCCCAGTTCTCCCTCTTCTTCGGGGCCTCCGAGGACATCTTCGGCATACCCTATTACGGTATCGTCTACGTCTACCCGCTGCGGGAGAAGCGCCGCGTGCTGCTCTTCGGTTTCGATTCCCCGGAGCCGGCGGCCCAGCTCGCGTACAAGGTCAATCGGGACGAACACTGTTTCGAGAGCATCACCGCCAACTCCCGCTACCTCTCGGTACTGTTGGGGAAGAGCGCGGATGCAGCGGAGTCCCTGCGCGAGAGACTGCCCGCCTGGGTGACCGCCATCAGCATCGAGCACCGCACCGAACTCGTGGACCTGTGGGAGAAATACGTACGCGAGGATGCCGATGCAGCGGGCGCCAAGCTCCTGGACGACGAGCTCTCGGAGATGATGGACAAGAAATTCCAGGAGCCCTGGTACATCTTCGACCGCGATTACCTCAAGGGGCGCACGAGCAGCATCCAGCACTACGATTTCTATAGCCGCGCGACCGGCTTGCTCGCCGGGGTGCGCGATGCCGCCGAGTCCAAGGGCTACGCGGCCGCTGAGGTGGGGCAGGTGATCATACCCGTCTATTTCGGGGGCTCCTGCTACTGCGAGAGCGATCTCTACTTCGATCCCACAGGAGAAGAGGAGGCCTCCAGGGCGGCGGATATCAGGCTGGCGGCATATACCAGGCTCCTTGACGAGAGCAGCTTCATAGACCGCCCCAGCGGCGAGGTGGCAAGGCTGGTGTACGACCGCGTCAACGAGGGCTATATCAAGGTGCTCAAGACCTTCAAGAACATCGTCGATCCCGCGGGTCTCATGAACCCCGAGCAACTTCTGGAGGGGGTGTAGGAGATGAAGAAACGGATCACAGCACCCAGGGAAGTCCTGCACGAGCTGCAGCAGGACTACTTCATCTGCACCAAGTGCAAGATGTGTCAGGGAGTGCACGTACAGTTCTGCCCGGAGTCCCGTTTCTGGCGCAACTGCCCCTCCGGATCCAATTTCCGCTGGGATGCCTATTACGCCTCGGGGAAGATGGAGATCGCGCGCGGACTGCACATCAACGAGATCGAGCCCAGCGATTCCATGCGCCACATACTCTACACCTGCATGCTCTGCTCGTCCTGCCAGGAGCAGTGCTACGAGGTGAAGCAGCTCCATCCCACTCGTATCTTCGAGCTCATGCGCGAGAAGGCGGTGCGCGAGGGATGGGGCCCCATGCCCGAGCATGCGCAGCTGGTAGAGAGCCTCGAGAAGAACGACAACCCCTTCGGCGCGGACAAGAAGAAGCGCGGCGACTGGGCCAAGGGCCTGGCCTTGAAGAGCCTGCCCAAGGAATCGGCCGAGGTGCTCTTCTACGCCGGCGATGCCTATACCAGTGACCCGGCCCTGAAGCACGCCGTACGCGCCGCGGCACAGGTACTCCTGGAAGCGGGCCTGGACGTGGGCACCCTGGGGGCGGATGAGATCAGCGATGGGTCCCTCATGCTCCAGCTGGGAGACAGGGACTTCTTCGAGACCTTCGCCTTTACCAACATCGAGACTTTCAACTCCCTGGGCGTGAAGACCATCGTCACTCCGGATACCCATGCCGCATGGGTGTTCAAGGAGGAATACGCGGCCGAGCTCGACCCGGGCATCAAGATATTGCACTTGAGCCAGCTCCTCTCCAGGCTGCTCAAGAAGGGCCAGCTCACCCCGGAGAAGGAAGTGAACATCAAGGCCGTATACCACGATCCCTGCAAGCTGGGCCGGCGCTTCGAGATATACAACGCCCCCCGCCGGGTGCTCGAGGCCATTCCGGGCCTGGAGTTGCTCGAGTTCCCGCGCGCTACCTTCAACTCCCTCTGCTGCGGCGGCGGCGGAGGCGTACGCTACGCCTTCCCGGACTACGCCCTGTCCACGGCCAAGGAGAGGCTCTTCGAGGCGGAATGGACGGGGGCGGAGGCCATCATCACCAGCTGCCCTTACTGCGTGCAGATGTTCAACCAGGCCGTGGAGGCGACGGGAAGCAAGATAAAGGTGTACGACCTGGCCGAGGTCTTACTCGAGTCGCTGGGCAAGGAGGTGTAGGTTATGTGGACCAAGGATATCGCCAAGGACATCAAGGAAAGAAGGGTCTCCGGCATCGTCTTCCAGCACGAGGTGGACCCCAAGCATAACTTGCCCGAGGACATAGCCCGGGCCAAGGAGATACTGACGGAGAAACTGGGTTCGCAATGGGTCACCGACGATCCGGTGGTCCTCATCGGATACTCGCGCGACCAGGGCCCCCTGCCCGCATCCTATCCTCACCTGGTGGTCATGCCCGAGACGACCGAGGAAGTGGCGGAGGTGTATTCCGTAGCCAACGAGTGCAAGGTGGACGTCATCCCCATGGGCACCGGGCTCACCACCATGGGCCTGCATATCCCCCTCTACGGCGGGATCATCATGGACCTGCGACGCATGGACAAGGTGCTGGAGGTAGACGGGGAGAACATGTACATGGTCATCCAGCCCGGGGTGAACTACCTGGTGGCCCAGGTCGAGGCCCTGAAGGTGAATTGCCGCGTGCTCAATCCCTCCACCGCTGCGACGGCGGGCGTCATCTCCAACCACGCTTTCTGCAACATCAACACCCTGGCATCTAAATACGGGTTCGGCATCGACAACATCATCGATATGACCATGGTCCTGCCGGACGGCACCATCCTCAAGTCCGGCCCGTCGGCCTACGGGGCCGTGAAGGCCCACGTGCCCGGCCCCGGCCCGGACATGGCCTCGCTCTTCCGCTACGCCTTCGGGCAGCTGGGCACGGTCACCGAGATGACCCTGCGCATCTATCCCGAGGCCGAGCACATCTACCAGATATTCCCAGCATACGAGCCGGACGACCTGAAATGCGTCATCGACGTCCTCTACAAGGTGGCCAACGAGAACCTCACCCTGGAGCTGGCCCACATGCAGAACTCCTTCTTCGGTATCTTCGTGGGCGCCACCAACGCCATGGCCTCGTCCATCGCGGAGACCTTCCCCCGCAACAACCTCTTCACCATCTTCGCCGGCACCACCATGGAGGAGGCCATGCTCAAGGCGGAGATCATCCAGAGGGTCATCTCCGAGGTGGACGAGGAATGGGAGTTCCTGCCGGTGGAGGCCATCGAGGACCTGGTGGGAGACCTGCGCAGCGTCAACCTGGACAGGTGGCAGAAGTTCTTCAACGTCACCGTGCGCGTCATGCGCGTACGCGGATCCTTCCTCATCGGGGCCCTCATCGGGCACCTGGACAACTTCCTGAATGCGGAGCGCAAGATGCGCGTGGAGACGACCAACCAGGCCGGCCACACCGAGGATCCCCTGCCTCCCGACGACGCCTCGACTTACCTGCAGCCCTATCACATGGGCCGCTCGGCATACATGGAGTATGACCTCTACTCCAACCAGGGCGACAAGGACGACAACATGCGCATGTTCATGACCTACATGCGCGCCATGATGGCGGGTATCCTGGGCGAAGGGCTGGTGCTCGCATGCGGCGCCATCCCGCTCAACAAGGGGATGCCCGTGCCCCTGCCGGAGGGGATGCCCGCTTTGGACGACGTGCTGCCCCTGATATTGCCCGACTCGGCGGCATTCACCGAGGCCTACGTTAACTTCAAGATGGCGGTGGACCCGAACAACATCGCGGCACGCAGGTGGGATTACGACACCGGCCTGTGCAAGAAGATGAGCCTGTAGGAGGAACCGGGTGGCGCGTGCCCCGGCAGAGCGCGCGCTGCATCATGTCAGCAGGGAGAGGGTTGTTTTAGCCCTGCGCACGGCGCGTAACGCCGGCGCGGGCGATGATCGAAACATAAACCGGGTAGCAGGCCCGGTAACGCCGGCCAGGAGCCGGCGGGGAGAGGAGGAGGTGATAGGATAGCGGATTGACGGGACCCGGGAAGCGGGGAGAAGCGGACCGAGCGGCGCGCGGACACGCACCGCGGTAGCGAACCCTATCCCGGGGAAGCCGGAAAACGGCTATTCTGGGTTCAAGATGTCGCCCGCGGACCTGAGGTCCGCGGGTGGCCTCAATCCATGAAGGGGGGATCGATGCAGGAAGTAATCATCGTAGGCGCGGGACTGGCGGGCCTGGTAGCCGCGATCAACTGCGCCGAGGCAGGCCATCAGGTAAAGGTCCTGGAGAAGTTCGAGCGCATAGGCGGAGATCCCTACATACGTCCCGCGGTGGACGTTACCCCCATGGATCCAGAGAGGTTGGGCAAATTCATCGGCGTCGAGCTCGCACCCCCCTACGTGACACCGACGGAGGAGTTTCCCATCTACGTCTATGGCAAGCCCCACGTCGTCCCCGGCTGGCAGCTCTATCTCCACTCCGTGGAGAGGGGTCCGCGGCCAACTTCCATCGATACCCTTCTCTACGAGACGGCACTGGCCAAGGGGGTGGAATTCGAGTTCGACACCCCCATAGATGCCCAGGGGGATTTCGCCCAGCTGCCCCCCAACACCATCGTGGCCACCGGACTTCACATCGAGCCGTTCCTCTCCCTCAAGCGGCCGTACGTGGACGTCTACGGTTTCATCGGCAAGACGCAATACGAGGGCCCGCCTCGCATCAGGGGTTTCTTCGACCACTACACCAGGTATTACAACTACTGCGCCAACGTGAACGGCGTAGCCTTCGCCCTCGCCTTCGACGCCAGGCCGGTATCCGGAGCCCTGCGCGACGAGTGGGATCGGCAGCTGCGGGAGTGGGAGGGTATGGAGTTCGAGCACTGGCTGCCCCACGAGGGTGTGGTGGCTACGAAAAAGGTCAGCGACCCCTGCCTCTACACCGGCAACAAGATCCTGGCGGGGACCCTGGCCGGCATGCAGGACCCGTTCTTCCTCTTCGGGGTACAGAGCTCCCTGGTGTCGGGGAAGATCGCGGCTATAGCCATAGAGGACAAGGAAAGGGCCTGGAGGCTTTTCCATGACTTCACGTCCGCGCGCAAGTTCTCCTGGCTGTACAAGAAGTTTTTCGACGCCCAGCCTCACTTCATGCGTAACCTTGGCTTGAGGCTGGGCTTCGGGCTGTATCTGAAGCGGCGCAACCTGATGCAGCCGGCGATAGACATCGCCTTGAGATCCCTGCCCGGATTCGGCAGATATTAGACAGGAACGGGGGCGAATGACATGGCCAAGAAGGAAGTGAACATCGTCGGTGCGGGCCTGTCGGGCCTTTGCGCCGCCATAACCGCACGCAAGCTGGGCTACGAAGTGCACTGCGTCGACAAGTACAACCGTGCCGGGGGCATGCCCGGGGCCCACCCCTTCGTGGATTCCACACCCTTCGATTGCGAGCTGATGTCCCGCTTCCTGGGTGTGCCCATCGGGGAGCCCCAGGTGCGGCCCTGCGAGAGGTTTACCATATACCCCTTCGGGAAAAGGTACGACCTCAAGCCGGAGTACTCCATCATGCACAACGTAGAGAGGGGACCGCGAAGGACGGCCATAGACCGCTACCTCCACGACGTCGCCCTGGACATGGGTGTGACATTCGAGTGGGGCAATCCCATCGAGTCCCAGAAGGACCTGGCGCAATATCCTCCCGGGACCATAGTGGCCACGGGCCCTTACATCGAGGCCTTCGACGCGCTGAACATCCCCTATGAGACCGCTTACGGTTACGTGCTCAGCTCGAGGTATAAGCCCTACGGAAAGAAGTCCGATTCCTGCGGGGTCTCGGTCTACTTCGACAGCTATACCAAGGACTACTGTTACCTCCCCTACAGCAACGGGATAGTCGCGGGCCTCTTCTTCGCCCGCCGGCCGGTGGGCGAAGAGCGGCGCGGTATCTGGGAAAGGCAGCTCAAGGAGACTGAGGGCGTGGAGTTCAAGACCTGGTGGGCGGAGAGGGGCTATTTCGCCTCCCGCTATCCCAATCAGCCGCGCCTCTTCTGCGGTGAAAAGATAATCGCGGGTACTCTGGCGGGAGCCCAGGACCCCGGCACCTATTTCGGCTGCCACGGGGCCATGGTCTCCGGCAAGATCGCGGCCATCGCCCTGGAGGACAAGGCCACGGCACAGGAGATGTTCGAGTTGTGCAACCGCAGCTTCAACCGCATGTGGTTGATACGCCGCGTGGGCATCAACTACGCGCCGGAGATCACCCGCGGCATAGTGCTGAAGAGGCTGATCAGGGACGTGTCGAAGGTGGACCTTCTGGGCAGGATGCAGGGCGCCAACCTCGCGAAGATGATACCCGGCTACCTGCTGTTGAAGAAGATGGATAGATATTCCAGATATATTAACATCTAGGAGGGCGTGATGGGAGAATACAAGGGTCCGGTACACATCGTGGGGGCAGGCCTGGCGGGACTCACCGCCGCCATCAACCTTGCGCGGGAGGGCCACGAGGTCATAGTGCTCGAGAAAGGCAAGCGCGTGGGAGGGCTGGCAGTATACAATCCCTCTCCCCACGGCACTCCCATGGACGCGGATGTCATGTCCCGCTACATCGGTATCGATCTCAAGCCGGCGATGGTACGCATAAACGACGGCATCATCGGAGCTTACGGCAAACGCTACAAACAGAAATTCCCCGACAATATTGAGTTGTGGATGATCGAGAGGGGGCCGCGCGCATCCTCCATGGACCATTACCTCTACCGCATCGCCGTGGATATGGGGGTCAAGTTCGAGTTCGATCAGCCCATCATCACGGACAAGCAGGTGCGCGAGTTGCCGCGGGGAAGCATCATGGCCACCGGGCTGCACGCCGACGGTTTCGAGGCGGCCGGCGTTCCCTACCAGAGCCTCTACGGCTATTTCGCCAAGTGCCGGGTGCCGTGGCAGGAGGCCAGGGTGTCGTTCTGCTTTGACGATTACACGCCCGACTACGCTTTCACCTGCTCGGTGAACGGCATCGCCTTCGCCCTCATCTTCAACCGCGAGCGGCCGGTGGCGAAGTGGGAGATGGAGAAGTTCGCGGAGTCGGCCACGCTCATGGACGGCTACCCCTTCAAGAAGTTCTTCCCCTTGGGCGGCGGGGCCAAGGGAGGTGCTGCGGGTGCGCCCATACGCCACTTCAGCAATCCCCGGCTCTTCCAGGGAGACCTGATACTCGCCGGCACCTTGGCCGGGATGATGGACCCGGTGCTCTTCTTCGGCATGCACGGCGCTTTTATCTCCGGGAAGATAGCGGCGCGGGCATACAGCGACCCCGCGGGGGCTTATGACGAGTTCCGGCGCCTGAACTGGACCTATTACCCGCTGCTGGCGAGCAAGCGACTGATAAACCGCAGCCCGCAGGAGATCCTGCTCAAATATCCCATGTACGCCACTCTGCCCTTTATGCACCTGTTCAACCGCTACCTGCTGCGCCCGGCCTTCATGGCCAACGTAACGGGATATGGAAGGATCTAGAAACCTGGGGTCAGCCCTCCATTTTCAACGTTGGGGGTCAGGCCTCAACGTTGATATATGCCAAGAGTACTTATTGCGCATACTCAATTCATGTAATAAATAGATATGCCGTTGAAAATGGAGGGCTGACCCCAATCCATCTGATCTGGCAGGGAGGAGCAATTATGAAAGTCATCGTCATCGGGGCGGGGGCGGCCGGGATGGCCGCCACATACGAGCTGCGCAAGAAAGGTGTGGACGTCATCTGCCTGGAGGACAAGGACGTGGCGGGGGGGCGCGCCCGCGGCTTTAACAAGGAGGGCTACCAGTTCGACCTGGGGGCGCAGTTCTCCGCCAACCTCTGTACCACCACCTTCCGGCTCTGCCGCGAGCTGGGCATGGAGGACGCCATCTCGGACTTCGACTTCATGGGCGCTATGTGGAGGAACGGCAAGCTCTACCCTATACCGGCCACCATCAACCCCCGCGAGGCGATCAAGCACTGGCGCGACATGCTGAAGTTCCGCGGCCTTCCCTGGAGGGGTTACCCCCAGATGGCCAGGGCCGCCTTCCACATGGCCAGGCGCCGCCGCGACTTCGACTTCGACAGCATGGACCCCGAGGCGGTGCTGGATCTGAGCGACATCAGCATCGAGGAATACGCCCTGCGCTACGGAGGCCAGGTGGCCCTGGACTACGTATTCCAACCCATGACCGCGTCCCTCACCCTGGGCGAGCCCGACCAGGTGGGAGCGGCGCACATCCTGGCGCTGCTCATGGGGCTGATGCCCGGTCTCAAGTTCCTCAAGCGGGGCATAGGCTCGCTGCCGGCCGCCCTCTACGAGGAGTGCAAGGACTCCATCCGCCTCTCCACGCCGGTGAACAAGGTCGTTCTCGATGGTGGGAGGGTGAAGGGAGTGGAGACGCCGGAGGGGTTCATGGATGCCGACGCGGTCATCTGCACCACCACCGCAACTACCACGCGCAACCTGATCCCCGACCTGCCCGATACCCTGCGCAAGCCCCTGGAGAAGGTGACCTACAGCTCGTGTATCCACTTCATCTTCGCCCTCACCGAAAGGCTCCTGCCCGAGGGTTGGTACGCCGTGACCTTCTCCCGCAACGAGGGCTCCATCCAGCCGGGGTTCGCCGACGCGGGCGGCAAATCACCCTATTTCTCTCCCCCCGGCGCCGGCATGGTGCACAGCCTGACCTGGGGCCGGCGCGCCAAGGAGCTCAACGAGCTGCCCCTGGAGGAGCTGAAGCGCATGATGATCAAGGACCTGCAGATGATCGTCCCCACCATGCCCGACGAGCCCTACATCACCGAGGCGGTGCGCTGGGACGAGGCCATCTGCCTCGACCCGCCGGGCCAGGCCAGGGCCATCCACAACATGCGCAAGAACAACTACCGTGACGTGGAAGGCCTCTACCTCGCAGGGTCCTACATGTACCTCATCTCCTGCGTGGAAGGCGCGCTGCGTAGTGGCATCGACGCAGCAGAAGAAGCCCTGCGCTAAGGCCCTAAGGCCGAGGGGCCAGGCCCGGCTTTAGGCTTTAGGATATTTTTCGCCACCTCGAGAGGAGCGCCCTATCCTCTCAGGCCATCTCCGCGCACACATATCGGCTCCAGTGATGGCTTACGTGCAACAGCCATCCGTCCTCGGCCGTGGTTAAAGTCAATAGAACCGATGCTCGATAGTAAATGTGGTATATATTAGAGCCCTGTTGTAACTACCGGGTGGGATCGAAAGAGGGCTGACAAGGATAGGTGGTGGTTTCCGCATGGGTCACTCCAGTAAGATCTTGAAGACCGTTTCCCTCATGGCATTCGTCTTCCTGCTAGCTCTTTTCATGGCCGTCTCGGGTTGGGGATATCTCCCTTTCCAGGGGACGCAATGGGCGCAAGCGGACCCGGCGCAGACGTACATGGATGCCTGGATCACCGACGGCCCGGTCTACAGCGTATATACCGAGGGAGGCGTCGCCTACATCGGGGGGCATTTCGACTACGTGGGCCCCAACACCGGCAGCGGGGTGCCCATAAGCACCGCCTCCGGCAGCCCGGTCGATCCCTATCCCAGGGTGAACGAGAGGATTCAAGCGGTCGTGCCAGACGGCGCGGGAGGTTGGTACATCGGGGGCGGTTTCACCCGCGTGGGAGGCGCTGACCGCAACCGCATCGCCCACATACAGGCCGACGGCAGCGTTTCCTCCTTCGACCCCGGCGCCGATAACACGGTCTTCTGTCTCGCACTGGACGGCACCACCCTCTACGCGGGGGGATATTTCACCTCCGCCGGGGGGCAGGACCGCAACCACATCGCCGCCATAGACACGACCACCGGGACTGCCACGGCATGGGACCCCGACGCGGACCACAACGTCTACGACCTCGCACTGGATGGCACCACCCTCTATGTGGGAGGGCAGTTCGCCAATATCGGGGGACAGTCCCGCAGCCACATCGCCGCCCTCGACACCGCTACCAGTAACGCCACCGCCTTCAATCCCGGCGTGACCGGCCCCGTCGTCTTCTGCCTCGCTCTTTCCGGCAGCACCCTCTACGCGGGAGGAGACTTTTCCAGTGCCGGAGGCCAGCCACGTGATAACATCGCCGCCATAGACACCGCCACGGGGACCGCCACGGCATGGGACCCCGGCGCCGACGACCGGGTCATGGCCATGGCCGTGGACGGCACCACCCTCTACGCGGGGGGATACTTCACCTCCGCCGGGGGACAGTCCCGCAGCTGCATCGCCGCCCTCGACACCGCTACCGGGAACGCCACCGCGTGGGACCCCGGGGCTGACGACTGGATCTTCTCGCTGGCCGTCTCCGGCACCACCCTCTACGCGGGAGGATACTTTACTTACGCCGGGGGGCAGGACCGCAACCACATCGCTGCCATAGACACCACCACCGGGACCGCCACCGCATGGGACCCCGACGCGGAAAACACCGTCTTAGCACTGGCACTGGACGGCACCACCCTCTACGCGGGAGGATACTTTGTATCCGTCGGTGGCGAGGAGCGCAGCAACCTGGCCGCCATCGACATCGCCACCGGGACCGCCACCGCATGGGACCCTGGAGCCGACAACTCGGTGCGGACTATAGCCGTGGACGGTTCCACCGTCTATATAGGAGGAGCTTTCGCCTCCGCCGGGGGGCAGGCCCGCAACCGTATTGCCGCCCTCGACGCCACTACCGGCAACGCTACCGCATGGGACCCCGACGCGGACGATACGGTCCGGGCCCTGGTCATCTCGGGAAGCACCGTGTATGTGGGAGGATTCTTCGCCAACATAGGGGGCCAGGCCCGCGAGAATATCGCCGCCTTAGACACCACCACTGGAAACGCCACCGCATGGAACCCAGACTCGGGCGGAGAGATATATGCCCTTGCCCTGGAAGGCAATATCCTCTACGTGGGAGGGTATTTCAGCATTATCGGGGGGCAAAACCGCCAACGTATCGCCGCTCTCGATACCACCACCGGCAATGCCACCGCCTTCGATGCCGGCTCGACATTTGATTGGGTGAATGACATAGTCATCGACGGCAGCACCCTCTACGTTGGCGGGACGTTCACCACCATCGGGGGGCAGTCCCGCGACCGCCTGGCCGCCCTCGACAAGGCTACCGGGAGCGTCACCGCATGGAACCCCGGCGCCAGCGGGCAGGTACGCACCCTCGCCCTTTCGGGAAACACCCTCTACGTGGGAGGTGACTTCACCACCATCGGGGGGCAGTCCCGCAGCCGTCTGGCCGCCCTCGACACCACAACCGGCAATGCCACCGCGTGGGACCCCAGCGCAGCCCATTCAGTATATGGCCTGTCCTTCAGCGGTGATACTCTATGCGCGGTAGGGGCCTTCAGCACCATGGGGGGAGAGTTATGCCCGCATCTCGCCATCTTCCCGGGGGTGTACACCGTCACCGCCGCCGTGGCGGGGGGCAACGGCCAGGTCGACCCCGCCACCCAGCAGGTGGACCACGGCTCCGACGCCGTCATCGACATCACGCCCGATCCCGGATATCACACGGACTCGGTCACCGACAAGGGCGCCCCGGTGCTGCCCACCCCCACCGACAGCTACACCATAAACAACGTCACCGAAGACCACGACGTGGAGGTGACCTTCGCGCCTGACGCAGGACCCACCAGCACCTGGTACCTGGCCGAGGGCTACACGGGAGGGGAGTTCGACACCTGGGTACTGGTGCAGAACCCTAACGCGGAGGACGCGAATGTGACCCTTACCTTCCAACTGCCCCCGGGCTCCAGCGCGGAGCCTTACTCCTTTATACTGCCCGCCGGCACCCGCAGGTCGATCCACCTGGACGAGCTGGAGGGACTTGCCGACACGGACGTCTCCACCAAGGTGACGGCGGACAAGCAGGTGGTGGCGGAGCGCGCCATGTACTTCGATTACCAGGGGACCAGGGCGGGTGGACACGATTCCATCGGCGTTACCGCACCCTCCGACACCTGGTACCTGGCCGAGGGCTACACGGGAGGGGAGTTCGACACCTGGGTGCTGGTGCAGAACCCCGGCATTGCCGACGCAGAGGTGACCCTCACCTTCCAGCTGCCCCCGGGCCATGAAGCCGATCCGTATACCTTCGTGCTTCCCGCCGGCACCCGCAAGTCGATCCACCTGGACGAGCTTCCGGGGCTGGAGGACACGGACGTCTCCACCAGGGTCATCTCCAATGGTGGCTACGGGCATGGCATGCCGGTGGTGGCGGAGCGCGCCATGTACTTCGATTACCAGGGGACCAGGGCGGGTGGACACGATTCCATCGGCGTCACCGCACCCTCCGATACCTGGTACCTGGCCGAGGGCTACACGGGAGGGGAGTTCGACACCTGGGTGCTGGTGCAGAACCCGGGCACGGAGAATACGGATGTGACCCTCTCCTTCCAGCTGCCCCCGGGTCATGAAGCCGATGCATACACCTTCCAGCTTCCCGCCGGCACGCGCAAGTCGATCCACCTGGACGAGCTTCCGGGGCTTGCCGATACCGACGTATCCACCAGGGTGACGGCGGACAAGCAGGTGGTGGCGGAGCGCGCCATGTACTTCGATTACCAGGGGACCAGGGCCGGGGGGCACGATTCCGTCGGCGTTACCGTGCCGGCGGATACCTGGTACCTGGCCGAGGGCTACACGGGAGGGGAGTTCGACACCTGGGTGCTGGTGCAGAACCCCGGTACCAGGGATACGTCCGTGACCCTCTCCTTCCAGCTGCCCCCGGGCCATGAAGCCGATTCGTACACCTTCCAGCTTCCCGCCGGCACGCGCAAGTCGATCCACCTGGACGAGCTTCCGGGGCTTGCCGACACCGAC
>JAFGDU010000120.1 GCA_016931915.1 Actinomycetota bacterium | reverse complement strand
TAAGACAAGTCATCAAGGGGCGCGGCGGCACGCGCCCGGATTATCAACTTTACCCGCACCAGCCGGACCGGGGTCAGCTATACCCTGGTAGCGGGGATCCACGTGCCGATCATGGCCGCTATCGCCGCTCGCCGCGGCCGATGACGTCATGCCCTCCACGTATGCCCCCGCCGGCATCGAAATACATGGGCCGTTCAACCACGATGGGGCTGCTCGCAAGCACGCGTATGGAAAGCTGGTATCCGGCCCCGGCATGTTCGTTCACGAAGACGGTCTGACGCCTGCCCGCCGGCAGTTCCAGCGTTCGCAGCGGCAGCAGCCCATCCTCCTGGCTGTAGTAACTCACCAGCACCAACGCATCCTCCACACCGGGATTCTGCATGCACAGCCAGGTATGATAGCCCTCGCCCGTATATCCCTCGGCAAGGAACCATTCCCGGGAGGCGTTCCTGGCCCCTATCACGCAATCGCCGCCGTCCCAGTCGGCCCCGTATCCCGTATAGCGGAAGTACATGGGGCGTTCCGCCAGAAAGAAAGCGGTGGATGCGAGGACGATGCTGACGTCTTTCTCCGCTCCCACCTCACCCGGCACGTATACCGTGGAGCGCTCCCCCGGCCGCACCACGTAAGACCTGTCCACCATATCTCCCTGTCCTTCGCCCAACTGGTAGCTGGCATTTATGGTGATGGTGCCGGGATTGGGGTTCTGCAAGGTAAGCCATTCCTCGAAACCCGCGCGCGTGGTCCCCTCCGCGAAATAATAGACCTGCGCCAGTTCAGAGACCCCCGGCACGCAGTGGCCCCCAAGCCAGTGATGCCCCTGCGTACCATAGTAATCGAAGTATATGGGGCGCTCGGCTACCACGGGAGACGAGGACTCGAGCTCGAGGGAGTTCTGGAGGTCGGGACCAAGGATGTCGTTGACCTTGAAGCTCGCGCGGGAGCGGGCGGGCACGCTGAATCCCTCCCTTATCCGCTCCCCCTCCTCCTGGGTCTGAAAGCGGAAGGTCAGGTCGGCACGCGTATTGCCGGGATTGAGCACGCATATCCATTCATCGAATCCAGCCCCCGTGTAGCCCTCGGCGAAATACCAGGTGGCCGAGGGAGCCGGAATGCCCATGGCATCGTGCCCGCCCGGCCATACGCCGTCGTACGTGAAGTACATGGGGCGCTCGGCCACTATGCCCTCGTCTGACTCGAGCTGCACGGAGACCTCCCGGTCCGCTCCCACGTCGGCGTTCACGAACAGGGTCAGGCGCGACTCGGCGGGAACGACGACCAGCCTCGCCATGCTGGTGCCATCGGGAAAGAGGTAGGTGACCGCCACCCTGGCCTCCCGCGGCTGCGGATTGCCCAGGCAGAGATATTCCTGGAATCCGCCGCCGGTGTATCCCTCCGCGAAATAGAACGTCGTCGCAGCCTCGGTTTTCCATACCTGGCAGCCATGCTCGCATTCCGTGCCGACGTTGATCTCCGCTCCCTGCACGACCATGGCCTCCGCGGCCCTGTTGCCGGCATCACCGAAACCCCCGCTTCCCTCCCGCCTCCAGTCCTCGCCGTCAAAGCGCCATACCTCGCATCCCGAGTCCTCGTTATAGGTAGCGACGTAGAGGTCGAGGGCGCCGGCGGCCATGCTCGAGGCGGCCAGGTTAGATATGGTCCCGAAACCTCCGTCCGCCACCATGGTCCAGTTGGCTCCGTCGAACGACCACACCTGGCAGCCGCTGCCCCCCGAGGAATCGTAGGTCCCCACGTACAGGCCGTAGTCGTAAACGGCCATGGCCGAAGCCTTGCGGTTGTCGGTATCGCCGAAACCCGGGCCGGTGGGGGTGCCGGCCGCGCCCTGCCCTACCTCCTGGGTCCAGGAATCTCCGTCGTAGGACCACACCTGGCACCCCGAGGTATAGTCGTTGTTGAAGGTACCGACGTAAAGACCATTGAAGTAGACGGCCATGGAAGCGGCGCCGTGGTTGTCGGTGTCACCGAATCCCTCCTCCGCCACCTGCTCCCAGGATACGCCGTCATAGGACCACACCTGGCACCCCTGTGCATTATAGGTGCCGGCATAGAGGCGGCCATCCAGCACGGCCATGCTCGCCACGTCGTTGTTGTCCGCATCACCGAATCCCGGGCCGGTGGGGGTGCCTGCCTCCCCCCCTCCCACCTCCTGGGACCAGGTGATGCCGTCGTAGGAAAAGACCTCGCACCCGGTGTCGGGGTTACGTGTTCCCGCGTAGAGTTCTGAGCCGTAGACGGCCATGGAGGATACGTTGTTGGTCTTGGGGCTGCCGAAACCAGGCCCGGTAGGAGTACCTGCCTCCCCCCCTCCCACCTCCTGGGACCAGGTGATGCCGTCGTAGGACCACACCTGGCACCCCTGCGCATTGTAGGTGCCGGCATAGAGGCGGCCGCCGTACAAGGCCATGGCGCCGACGCTGGTGTTGCCCGCATCCTCGAAACCGCCCGCCACCGTACGCGTCCAGCTGAAAGCCGCTGCGCTCCCCGCGGGAAGCAGGCCCGGGGAGCAGAACGCTACAGCGGCGGCCAGCAGGCAGGCGGCGGCGATCGACCTCATGCGCTTGACGGGCACCTGGTTACCTCCATTATCCTCCGGGTTTAAACATCACGTAGAAGTATTCCAGCGTCCGCACGCCGATACCTTCGCGCGTACGGGTTGAACCGGCAAGACAGGCCGGGCCGACTCAGCAGCGCAACGGCGGGCCAAGGCATTTTCAATCCCCTATAATAAAGGCAGCGCCGCCGGAGAAGAGCCGGCGCATGGAGAGGGCAAGCGTTTTTCGCAAGGCAACCGGTCAAAGGAGCGTCATGCGCAAGGAGGAACTGGCCGAGATCCTGGAAAAGGTGCGGCAGGGCGAGATGGATACCGGCGAGGCGCTGTCCCGCATCGCCATGGAACCCGTAACCGACCTTGGATTCGCCATGCTCGACCACCACCGCGAACTGCGCAAGGGGCTGCCCGAGGTGGTCTACTGCGAGGGCAAGCACAGGGATACCATCCGCCCCATAGTGGAGACCCTCCTGGAGAAGAACCGGGGCAATATACTCCTCACGCGCGCATGCGACGAGGTCTACGAGGAGGTCCGCGCGGCCTTCCCGGAAGCGGAATACCACCGCCAGGCGCGCTACATCCTCATCCGCCGGGAGGAAAAAGAGCTGGTGGGAAAGATCGTGGTGGTCACCGCCGGTACGGCGGACATACCCGTAGCCGAGGAAGCCGCCGTCGTGGCCGAGCTCACCGGGAACGCAGTGGAAAGGCTCTACGACGTCGGCGTCTCCGGCATGCACCGCGTCATGTCCCGCGCGGACGTATTCCTGGAAGCCAACGTGATCGTGGTGGCGGCGGGCATGGAGGGTGCCCTGCCCAGTATCGTGGGGGGGATGGTCGAATGCCCGGTGATCGCCGTACCCACCTCCATCGGGTACGGGGCCAACCTGGGGGGCATGGCAGCCCTCCTGGGCATGCTGAACTCCTGCGCCCTGGGAGTAGCGGTTATGAATATCGACAACGGCTTCGGGGCCGGATACTTCGCCAATCTCATCAACCAGCTTGCCGTCGGGGGCGGTAGCAAGTGAGCCTCCTCGACAGACGCAGGGGCATCTTTTTTCCGCTCTGCGCGTTGTTGCTCGTATTCCTGGCAGCGGCGTTCCTGGCCGGATGCGCACAGGAAGGCGAGGCGGAGGAGACCGTACCGGACCGGGAGACCCTTTACCAGGTGTCCACGCTGGGTGCCCTTAAGGCCGGTTTCTACGACGGAGACGTCACCTATGCCGAACTGGGCGAGCACGGGGATGCCGGGCTTGGTACCTTCGAGGGCCTGGACGGAGAGATGATCGCCCTGGATGGGGCCTTCTACCAGATCAAGACCGACGGCAAGGCCTACGAGGTGAGCGGTACGGCGGTCGCGCCCTTCGCCATGGTCACCTTCTTCGACGCGGACCTCACGGCGCAGCCTGGGCAGGGCCTGGACTACGAGGGGCTGCAGAGCTACCTGGACGGGGTGCTGCCCTCGCGTAACCTCTTCTACACCATAAAGATCGAGGGGCGGTTCGCCCACGTCAAGGCCCGCAGCGTCCCCGCGCAGGATAAGCCCTACCCGCCCTTGAGCGATGCCATAGCCAACCAGACCGTCTTCGAGCTCGAGGAAGTGGAGGGGACCATGGTGGGGTTCTGGTGCCCGGCCTGGGTGGGGGATATCAACGCCCCCGGTTATCACATGCATTTCATAACCGCGGACCGCAGCGCCGGGGGACACGTTCTGGACCTGGTCCTGGGCGAGGTGGACGTCTATATCGACGAGACGCCGGATTTCCTCATGCAGCTGCCGGAGATGGAGGAGTTCCTGGACGCGGGGCTGGATTAGCGGTTTGTCCCACTCGTGCTATCGGCCTGGCTGCTCCCCCTATGAGCAAGGCCTCAGCGCGAGAACCGCCACCACAATCACCTGCAGGGCCACCACGATGCCCAGGACGAGGTTGATCCTGCTCCCGATGGACGGCTTAAGTTGAGCCTCTAGCGGCTGGGGAGTCACGATGGTGGCAGGTTGCCGTGCCGGCGCCTCCTTTCTCTCGGGCAGGGCGGCGCCGCAGTTTCTACAGAACTTCGCATCTGGATTGCGCAGCTGAAATCCGCAGAACTCACAGAACCTCATGTGGCGTGCCTTTCGAACCCAAAGACTCCTTAATGCTCAAGAGCCCTCCTCTATTTCTTTGAAATACCTTCCCTGCTCGAATCCCTCTTCGTAACCCTTCGCCCAGCCGTCACAGAAACCCCTTTCGTAATCCTCACTCCTCCCGGTGATCTCCGGCATCTCGATCACCGTACCGTGCAGGCCGGCGTCAAACCCCGCATCATAACCGCGCACCTCTCCATTATTGAAACCAAGTTTATACTCGTCGAATATCTCGACATCCGTTTCTATATCCAGCTCTTCCCAATCGGTTTCCTCTATGCCCACGGGGGGGATGTTCTGAGCCGCGGGAAATACCTCGTCGTAACCTTCGTAGAACCCGATCACGAAGCCTTGCCTGTAGACTTCCTCATCTACATACGACGGGACATCGGGGTCGGGAGGTCTGCGGCCATTGAGTAAGGCGCCCGTTTTCTCGAAATGCTCCTTGTCCTCGAGACCACATCGCTCGCCTTCCTTCCTTCCATCATATTGACCCTCGAACCCGGATTCGGACTTCCTTCTAGACTCATCATAGGCCATTTCCCTCTGGCAACTCTCCGTGCAACCCCCCATAAGAAATGCCGCAGCGATGAACAGGAGTGTAAACACCGCAGTAAACTCCCTCCTCCACCTGCACATACCGTAGCCCATACGTGGTCCCCTCTATAACATCAGCTCGTCGCTCAGTTCCCGGAAGGGTTCCTTGACTATGTACCAGATGCCGTTTTTTCTCTCCATCTCGAAGGTCAGTGGTACCTGGGAGAAGTCGACGGTCATATCCTCAGCATCCAGGTCGTTATCCTGCAGGTACTCTTCACTTATGACTATCTCGAGCTCCCCATCCACGGCGGTAACCGCGGCGCTGTCCGGGCCCCTGCTGTCGGTCTCGAGCTCGAGGCCGGTGATCTCGAAATCCGCCACCTCGAATATGAACCCCAGTATCTCCTCTACTTCCATGTCCTGCACGGTCTCCACCAAGGGGCCCGTCGCCTCTTTCCTCATCTTATCCAGGTAGCCCTTTTCGAAGCAGGAGATGAACGCTCCCCCGTCCTCTTCTTCCAGCGACCTCACCATCTCCAGGGCCAGCTCCTCGGGCCCGGAGTCTGTCAAAAAAACTTCATCCTGGCATGCCTCGCTCGACGCCTTATCTTCAGACCAGACGGTCAGGAAGAGCGCCATCACCACGATCACCACGCTCAGTATCCCGACGAGCACGCTCAGAATCAAGGTGGTGATGTTCATCCCACCGCCGACGACGGGCTGGCCTGTATCTGGTATAGCGGATCGGGTGGCTTCCTGTTCTTGATATTCCCGGGGAGCATCTACCAGACCCGCCCCGCAGTTCCTGCAGAACGATGCCTGTGGGTTATCTTCATCCCGACCGCAGTTCGGACAGAACTTCATGCAACAACCCCCTACCATGCCCAGGGTCACACCTATGGTCTGAGCTTCTAGGCGTGCCCCTCATACATGATATACCAGGCAGTATTTCAAGCCAAACCTGTATTGAGAGGATAGGAAGCGGCACTTAGCTCGTGCGATGTTCATAGGTAAGCTCTCATTATCAAATGGTCCTCGTCGGGCCTGGCCACCTCCTCGAAGCCGGCCGCCGCGAAGGTCCTGTCGATGCCCATATATCCCATGCAGCCCTTCAGCGGCCCGGAGACGGAGATGGGATATCCCTCCACGATGGACGCCCCGCTTTTGCGCGCATAATCGACCGCGGCCTCCAGCAGGAGGCCCATGAGGCCCCTGCCGCGGTATTCCTTCTCCATGAAGAAGCAGACCACCGACCATACCGGCTGTTCGTCCACGCGTTTCAGCTTCGGCGATCTCTCCAGGGAGCCGTAGACCTCCCGCGGGCCGATGGAGCACCACCCGACGGCCCTGCCGCCGTGATAGGCGAGGATGCCGGGGACCTGTCCCGCTTCCACGATGGCCTTCATGGCCAGGCGGTTTCCCTCGTTCCCGTTCGCGGCGAACTGGGCGCGGGTGATGCGCCAGTACATGCACCAGCATCCGCTGTAGGCGCCGTGCTCTCCGAACAGCTCCTCGAAATCCCCCCAACGCTCCGGCGTAAGCGGTCGGTACTCCAGGTCCGATGACAATAGGCGTTCGCCGTGCAACATTCTCATCTCCTTTGCTCTTAGCGACTGTTTCCGTCTCTAGATACTACCCATATACCGCACCCCGGAACCATATACGGGCAGCCCCTGCCAGGATGCGGCCCGTGCTTCCGGGCCAGCTGCTTCCCGCATCGAACCGGTTTGCGCCCTCGACCCCCTCCTTCGTCATTTATATCTCCCGCACGATTGTGGCATGATATACACACGACATACGGGAGTCGTGCTAGAACAGTAACAAGCCGGGAACAGCGAGTGAAGGAATGTGCCCGGACACGGGAGGGGGATGACATGTCCAGTCCGCTCTGGTTCGTGAACCTGATCAAGAAGACCTTTCCGCAGCGTTTCATGCTGGCACGCCTGACCAGGCTGCCCCTCGTAGGAAAAGGTATCGATTACCTGCTCTTCGGGGGAGACGATATCATCTACCTTCCCAAGGACCGGACCGTAAAGATAGACGAAGAGGTCGCCGTGGAGGATATCGTTCTCCCCTCGCAGGTTGTGGAGAGCTTGGTCGAGAAGGCGAATTACCTCTGGATCATGGACAAGTGCATATGCCGCGATGCGACGGGGTGCAAGGATTACCCCATCGATATCGGATGCCTGTTCATGGGCGAGGCGGCCATGGGCATCAACCCGGAGCTGGGGCGGCAGGTGACCAGGGAGGAGGCGCTGGAGCACGTACGCAGGGCTCGCGAGGCCGGGCTGTTCCAGCTCATAGGGAGAAACAGGATCGACACCAGGTGGCTCAACGTGCGCCCGGGGACGAAGCTGCTCACCGCGTGCTTCTGCTGCCCCTGCTGCTGCCTGTGGAAGATATTGCCGGTTCTATCGCCGCAGGTCAGCGACAAGGTTCACCGCATGCCGGGGGTGAAGGTAACGGTCACAGACAGATGCACCGGGTGCGGTAAATGCGAGAAGGACGTCTGTATAGCCGGGGCTATCCGCGTCGAGGGCGGCCGGGCGGTGATCGACGAGGAATGTCGGGGCTGCGGCCACTGCGTGGAGGTCTGTCCTGAGGGGGCCATAGAGCTCACCATCGAGGACCCCGACTTCATGGACAGCCTCATCCCCCGCATCACCTCCCTGGTGGATGTGACCTGAGCGGGGATTTTCATTGCATCGTGCATTTACCTCTGCCTTTTGGGTTAATCATATAACCACACAGACGTTCGTGCGGGAGGCCGGGTACCTGAGGGTTGCTTCGTCGTCGGGGACTCCTCCTCGCAATGACGTTTCTGGGAAAAGTTGCCTGTAATGATGTTGTGAGCTGCAGGGAGGCTTATTGTGGATTGGATAGATATCACCGTGACCGTCCGCGGCGGGATGGTGCACTGGCCCGGCGACGAGGACGTGGTCATCGAGAGGACCCAGGACCTGGAGCGCGGTGGTCCGTATAACCTCTCCCGCGCCGTCTTGAGCCTCCACTCCGGGACGCACGTGGACGCGCCCCTGCACTTCATCCCGGGAGGCCGGGGAATCGACGAGATGCCGCCGTCGGCCACCGTGGGGCAGGCACGGGTGATAGAGATAAGAGACCCCGTCTCCATCACACCAACAGAACTGGAGGCCTGCGCCATCGCGGAGGGTGAGCGCGTACTCTTCAAGACCGCGAACTCCGGGCGCGTCTGGGACACGGACACCTTTGTAGAGGACTTCGTGTACCTGTCGGAAGCCGGGGCGATGTTCCTTGCGCAAAAGGGCGTGCGGGCGGTGGGCATCGACTATCTGTCCATAGGGCCCTACGGCGAGGACGCATCCGGCATCCACAAAGCCCTGCTGGAGGCGGGCATATGGATCATCGAGGGGCTGGACCTCTCTGCAGTGGAGCCGGGTGACTACGAGCTGGTCTGCCTGCCGCTCAAGGTGGAAAGGGGCGACGGGGCCCCCGCACGGGCGATATTGAGATCCTTGTATTGATAGAGAGTCAGCAGGGTTTTCGGGGTAGACCTGATCCCCCCGCTCGGGATGCGGAAAGAACTCTCCTTCAGCCCGCTTCCTATCAAGCTCATGCTATAAACCCATCATCTCCATGAGAAGGTCCGTATCCAACCGCAACACGATCTCGCATATTATTTCGCGGTTTTTGTCCAACATCCTCCGCAGTACCTCGCTGGGCATGCTCCTTACCAGGCTAGCGAAAAGCTCCGGGTGCTGGCATATCGCCGCCGTCAACGCGTCCGGCGCCAGGGACTCCAGCATGCCCAGGATGAAATCGGGGTTGGTCTGTACCGTCTTGGCCAGAAACTCCGGGTCCATGACCTCCATCGCCCTGGAGAGGAAATCCGCCTGCAGTACAACGGCCTTATCCTCTCGCTTCTTGCGGTTGTCCTTCATCTCCCTACCTCCTCTGGCTCGTGATTTCTTCTGCAATTCATTTCCCCTCAGATCCTGTAGCGGCGATACGCGTGCGGAAGCGAGCGCGCAAAATCGAAGAAATACAGGCGATAGACTTTCTGGGAAAGGAAGTAATGCGCCACCCCGTCCATGATCATGGCCAGGCCGTAGAGGGTGAGGAACACCAGGAGCAGGATCCCGTAGACCTCGGTGCTCACCACCATATCCATGAACGCGAAGAATATGCACAGCAGGATCAGCCCCAGGCTTATCAGCACTACCGCGGTGGTGAATACGGTCCTGTAGTCCTTCGCGGTGAGACGGGACAACAGCAGGCCGATGACCAGGACCGCCGCGAAACCAACCAGGAGGGTCAGGGTCACGAGGGAATGGTAGTCTTCCTGGCTGAACCTGCTCTGCATTATGCCCATGGCTATGAGCAACGATCCCACCGCCATGAGCAGGGCGGACATCACAAACGCATATGCTTTCTTCATCCTCTTCTCCTCCCGTTCATGTCCGCGAGCACCACGTCGGCGGCGAGCAGGCCCCCGTAGAGCGCCCCGGGTATGCTTCCGCTCGGGTGGGTGCTGGCGCCGGACAGATAGAGGTCCTTGATGCACTTGGAGCGGCTGCAGGGCCGGAAGATCATCTGGCTGAGCACCGACATGGAGTAGGAGTAGATGCAGCCGTCGGGTATGAGCAGCTTCTCCTCGAAGTCCTCCGGGGTGGCAATGGTCTTGAAGACGATGTGGTCCTTTATACCGGGGATGTAGATGGCATCGAGCATCTCTATGCCGTGCTCCAGGTAATCCCATTTCATCTCGCTCCAGTCCGCGCCGCCCGGACGGCGCGGCGCCATGGTGATGAAGGAGAGCGCGGCCCCTCCCTCGGGGGCCAGCGAGGCATCCATGTAGCTGGGGCTGGAGATCAGGCCCACCGACTGGGGCACCGCCATGCCATTATCACAGACATCCGACCAGAAGAGATCGATGAGCTCGGGGTCGGCCAGGGCCATGATGTGCTGTGCCTGCAGGGGAGGGCGGTAATCCAGCCCCAGGTAGCCCACGGCGCAACTGGGAGAGAGCTCGTAGCTGCGCAACCCCTTGGCCACCATCCTGGGGATGTTCTCCTCCCCGATCATCTTCAGATACAGGTCAGTGGCGTTGGCGTTGCTGACCACCGCGCGGGAGGTGATGATGGTTCCGTCGTCCAGGACCACGCCCCGTGCCCTTTTCCCCTCCAGCAGCAGGCTCTCCACGCGGGATGACAGCCTTATCTCCCCGCCGACGTCATCGAGCGCACGGGCCATGGCACGAGGTACCGCTCCCATCCCCCCCTGGGGGTAGTACATGCCGGCATGCTCCGCATAGGTCTGCCACAGCATCATCCCCACCTGGCGGGAGGGGGGCAATCCGCCGATGACGGCCGAGTTGCACACCAGCCGGTGCGTAAAGGGGTGTACGAACAGCATGTCCACGACCTTGTTGAAAGGCAGCATGAGGTACTGGAGGCCCGTCAGGGCCCGCGGGCACTTCGCGAAGACCTTGAGCAGGTCGAGAAAGCCGTATTGCGGGGTAGTGAAGACTACCTGCGTGAAATCGTCCATCAGCTTTCCCTGTTTGCGCATGAAGCGCATGAAGGCGTCGGCGTCCGCCTTGCTGTGGCGCGCGATGATCTCAGCCGTCCCCTCCGCCGAAGCCGGCACGGTGAAACGCTCACCGCTGAGGATGTCCACCAGTTCGTACAGGGGATCGTTGGGGAGGAAGGTGATGTAGTCCCGCATGCTCAAGCCCAGCCTGTCGTAGAAAGACTCGTGTGCCTCGAGCACCTCGACGATGCAGGCGCCCACATCGAACTGGAAGCCCGAGTTCTCGAAGGAGGAGGCGCATCCTCCCACCGCGTCCGACTGCTCCAGGACCAGGGTCTCGAGGCCCTCCTTCGCCAGCACGGCACCTGCCGACAGGCCGCCCACACCCGCACCGATGACGATGACGTCGTAATCCATGTTCACCACTCCCTCTCTTGTCTTTTGTCTGCCATCACACCGCCCCCATCAGAGTTCGTGCCCCAGGGCCTCCACCGGGTCGAGGGCTGCGGCCTTCATGGCCGGCCATACCCCGAAGATGATCCCTACACCCATGGAGAAGAGCAGGGCGAGCAGGATGGAGACGAAACCTATATAGGCAGGGAAATTGAAGATCGCCTCGATCGCCTTCAGGAAGGCGACGCCCATGAGAATGCCGATGATCCCTCCGGCGATCCCCAGGAGCAACGACTCGAGGAGAAACTGTTTGAGTATGTCGGTGGCCTTGGCGCCCATCGCCTTGCGGATGCCTATCTCCCGTATGCGCTCCGAGACCGCTACCAGCATGATGTTCATTATGCCGATCCCCCCTACCAGCAGGCCTACGAAGGTGACGATCCCCGACATCAGGTTGACTATGCGGGTAGCATCGGCGGCCAGGGCCAGCATCTCCTCCTGGGTGATCACGGTGCAGGTCTTCTCCCCGACTTGCCGCTCCAGTACGTCGGTGCAGACCGCCTTGGCGTCGCGCATGTCCTCGGGAGTCGGGGCGGAGATGAGAAAGCCGTCGGTCATGTCCGGTCCCAGGTGCCCGCCCACCCAGTAGGGCAGGAGCAGCATATCGTCGTTGTCCATGAACATGGTCTTGCCCTTGGGCTCCAGTACCCCCAGGACCCGGAAGCGCCTGCCATTGACCCGTATCTCCCTTCCCACCGGGTCGATGTCCCCGAATATCCGCTGGTTAAGGCCGCTTCCCAGCACGCATACCCGGCGCCCCTCGTCCCGCGCGGTGAAGTACCTTCCCCTCATCAGGGATTGCCCGCGGACCGCCGGGTAGTTCTCGTTGGTGGCG
Organism: Actinomycetota bacterium; assembly: GCA_016931915.1. Taxonomy (GTDB): domain Bacteria; phylum Actinomycetota; class Geothermincolia; order Geothermincolales; family RBG-13-55-18; genus SURF-21. The sequence continues at coordinate 12,107 of JAFGDU010000120.1, read as the reverse complement.
TAGGCGAAGACGTTGCGGCTGCGGGAGCCGAACTCGACCCTCTTCATATCGATGCTCAGAGGCGTGGCCAGGCATCCCTCGGGCAGCTCCCTCTGCAGGGGATATGCCATCTCCGGCTTGAGTTTGCTGCTGATAAGGGGCAGGTTCGTACCCAGGTCCTCCATGTGCTGCAGCATCTCCGATGGGGAGAAGGTGACCTCCGAGAGCTCCATGTCCACCGGGAAGTAGCCGTACACCACGCCTACGGCGTTGGGAGCAAGGTCGGTGATGACCTTCTTCGCCTCCCCGGTTGCGCTGCTTCCCACGGAATACATTACGAAGACCAGAAAAGTCCCCATGACGATGCCCGACATGGTCAGCACCGCACGCAGCTTGTTGGCCCTCAGACTTGTGAGAGAGGCGCGCAGGGATTCAAACAGGTTCATCGCAGAGCTCCTTCCTCCCACCCTGACAGCAGGTAGCACTGCTCCCACCAGGCCTCTCTTCGCGCACGATGCGCCCGTCGTTGAAGTGGATTATCCTCTGCGCACGCTCCGCAACTGCATGGTCGTGAGTCACGAGCAGAAGGGTGATCCCCCGCTCGTGCGCGCCGTCCAGTATACGCAGGATGCCCTCACCGGAACGGCTGTCCAGGTTCCCCGTGGGCTCGTCTGCCAGGATGATGCGAGGGCGCGATACCAGGGCCCTGGCGATAGCAACCCTCTGCTGCTCGCCGCCGGAGAGCTGGGAGGGGAGATGTTCCGCACGGTGGCCCAATCCCACTTCCTCCAGGGCGGCAAGGGCGAGGCCGCGGCGTTCGCGGCGGCCCATTCCACGGTAGAGCAGGGGGACCTCCACGTTGCACACCGCGGACGTGCGCGAGAGGAGGTGAAAGGATTGGAACACGAAGCCGATGCAGCGGTTACGCAGCGCGGCCATCTCCCTCTCCTGCATGCCCCCGGTGTCCATCCCGTCCACGCAGACGGAACCCGAGGTGGGGCGGTCCAGGCACCCAACGATGTTCAAAATGGTGGACTTCCCCGACCCGGATGGGCCCATGATCGCGGCATAGTCACCGGGTTCCATGTACAGGTCCACTCCCTGCACGGCCCTGACCTCCACCCCGTCCATCTTGTAGATCTTGAAGACGGAACGGGCGGAGAGGCTCCCGCCCTCGCAAGCGGCACCCCTCATACTCTGCCCCCGTCCTTCACCTCACGCGCCCCCTTGACCACTATGATCTCGCCCTCCTCGAGGCCCCTTATGATCTCCACCCGGTCCTCCATCTCCATCCCCAACACCACGCCCCTCTCGCGTGCGATGCCGTCCTGCACCACGAAGACATGGGGCTGGTGTTCCATGAGCACGGCTTCCAGCGGCACCACGACCGCTTCCTCCTCGTCCACCACGTGTATGTCCGCGATGGCCGAATATCCCAGCTTGAGGTCTTCACCCTGCGCATCCACTTCCACCTCGACCTCGAAGAGCGGGGTCTCGGAGAGGCTGAGACTGGAGCGGTTGGCCACGTGGACGACCCGCCCCTCCAGCACCGTACGGGGAAGGGCGTCCAGATAGACGTCGACCCTCTGGCCCTCACGCACCAGCCCGATGTCCAGTTCCTCTACCTTCAACCTCAGCAGGAGGTGGTCGAGGTCGACGATGATGAAGGCGGGGCTGCTCTCTTTGACGGGACTGCCCACGCCGACCTCCAATTCGGGGAGGACGACGTCGAAGACCATGTCCTCCACCATCCCCTCCACCCCGCCGGCGATGAAATTCATGCTGGAGGTGAATCCGCCCACCTCGCTGCTGACCATGTTGGGCACGAGGTCCTCCGGCACCAGGCCTCCCCCGGCCATGAAGAACACGTTACCTGAAGTGGGGGCGACGATATCCGGATTGGACAGGTCCTCGGCGGCTTCCCGGTAAACGGTATAAGCCAGCTCGCTGCGGGCGGCATCGGCAGCTGCGGCTGAAGCGGGATAACCGCTACCGCCCAAGTAGGGGATGGAGGGCGCCTGCGCGGTGAAGAGGTCGTAGTCCCTCTGCAACCTGGAGCGCACTTCATCCACCACTTCCCGGACCTCAGGCGGGAGCTGGGGAGCGAGCGAGGACAACTCTTCCCCGTATGCCCGGGCCGTGGCCATCAGGCTCGACCGGTAGTATTCCACCAGGCCCAGGCTGGCGTTGACCGCTCCGAAAAGGGCCTCGAGATCGGAGAAGAGGGCCCGGAACAGGTCGCCCATGCTGGATTGCGTAAGGTAATTGGATTCCGCTTCCTTGAAAGCCCTCTCCAGTGGGCCAGTATCCAGGCTTGCTATCACCTGGCCCTCCTCTATGCGGTCGCCGTCACGCACGTTGAGCGAGGCGATGGTAGAGTCCGCCCCGGGATATATGTAACGGGGCTCGCAGGGCTCCAGCCTGCCATTGCCGGAGACGGTCAGCGAGAAGGCCTGCCTCTGCACCACCTCTGTCTCCAGGCCGTCTATGCCGCCCAGGCATCCAGGACCGAGCACGGAGCAGATGATGACGATAACGAGGGACGAGATCAGGGACCTGGACACGAACTTGCGGGTCATTCCAAACGTCACCTCCTTGTTGAGCAGCTAAAATATGGTTGTGTTACTTTAAGTGACATTACTATTACTTATTGTATATAATATTATTACTTAAGATGTCAAGTATGTTTTTTTATTTTGCTTTCTAATCACATTATGCTAGGATGGTGTAGAGCGTTGAATCGGTGGCAAGGAAGCATGCGGACGGGTTTCGTAGCGATTCCTGGAAGCACTTAATGGTGTATTCCGCGGATAGTCCTGCAGCTCATCACCTGGTTTGCGTTTCACCGAACAGAAGGAGTATCGCCATGAATGACGTGCCGGCTCCTCCCGAGGAAGTCGAGGAGGGGGAATCGCTGCCCACCCGCGAGAAGATAATCCACGCCGCGCTCGAGGTATTCGCGGACAAGGGCCTCCACGGGGCCACGGTGGTCGAGATAGCCAAGGTCGCCGGGATCACCGGGGGCGCTCTCTACCGCTACTTCGACAGTAAGGAGGAGATATTCCGGGCGGTCGTGGACGACCATACCTCCACCATACAAGCCCTGGACATGGTGCGGGAGCTCATGCCGGAGCTGGAGCCGAAGACCGCCCTCAAATTCATCGCCCGCGGTATGTTCCTCTTCGTCTATTCCGACTGGGACTTCATCCGCATGGTCATCGGTGAATCGGTGAAGAACCCGGAGGCCGCGAGCCCTTTTCTGGACAAGGTGCTGAACCCCTCCCGGGATTTTGTAAGGGAATGTGTGGAACTCTGGAGGGAGAAGGGCCTGCTGAGGGAAGGTGTGGACCCGGTCCTGGCCACATCAGCTTTCATGGGCATGATGGGATATCTGCTCGTCGAGAAGGATATCTTCAAGTACGCGGAGCTGGAGGACGTAGAGCTCACCGACCTCCTGGACAAGTACGTGGCGATGTTCCTGGAAGGAATCATCGAGTAAGATATTCCACGACACACTTGAGCGCCCGAAAGGGCTGGTCTGCCGACATGTCCATCGTCAGCGGCGATATCTCGGTCGCATATCCTCTGCAGCGCATAAAGTCGCCACTAAGCCCTCGCGATGACACTGCGCCCATACGAAACAGGCCGCGTCCCCCGTTTCCCTTGTCCCAGCGGGGGAATCATAGATCGTAGCGGGAGGATACGCGTCGATCATCTTCGACAGCTTGGATCTCGCCGGAGAGCAGCCCTGTAGCCGGAGAGAAAGGTAAGCGATATGGACCTCAGCGGTAAACGTGTAGTCATGGTCGTGGGAAAGGGGTTTCAGGACCAGGAAGCCACCGTGCTCCTGGATTTCCTCGAGAAGGAGGGAGCCGAAGTGGTGCCGGTGGGCCCCGATACGGGAGAGATCAAGGGCATCCACGGAGCGGTGATCGAGGTCGAGAAGACCTTCTCCGAGCTGGATCCCACCTCTTTTGACGCCATGGTGGTGCCCGGGGGAAGGTCCCCCGCCTACCTGCGCAAGTTCGAGAAAGCGAGGGATTTCGTCGCCTCGTTCGCGGACACCGGAAAGCCCCTTGCAGCCATATGCCACGGGGGGCAGCTGCTGGCAGCCGCCGGCCTGGTGGAGGGCCTCACCATGACCGGGTACCCCAAGATAAAGGAGGAGATGGAGGAGGCGGGGGCCGATTTCGTGGACAACGAGGTGGTCGTGGACCGCAACATCATCACGTCCAGGGTGCCGGATGATCTCCCCGCTTTCAACGCGACCTTGAAAGCGAAGCTTCTGGGGTAAGGTCTTGCGTTCTGCCATCGACCGTGTTGCTTGCGGGTAGCCCGGGCGCAGGATGCAAGACCTGACCCCATTCACCGTTACCTGCGGCAAGGGCTCCGGTCGTAGTGCTCGATACCGTCGTTTACCACAATAACGGCTTACGAGTCCTAGACACCGCTCTTCATGGAGGCCAGGACCTCCTCGGCCCTGCGCCTGGCATCCTCCTCCAGGGGGGACGGTGGTTTCCCCTTCATCTTCTCCACGAACGCCTCGAGCTCACCCCGCGCTTTCGCCTCCCTCTGCGCCCGCACGTCCTCGTTCAGGGGGCGCGTCGCCTGCAATTTCATTCCCCCCTCCATCCAACCCTCGGGGAAATACCAGTCCTTGAACCAGCGCAGCCCTATGCTCCACAGGTAATAGCCCAGGGGGGTCGCCGCGGGCGGAAAAGCCCTCTTGAGCCCCTTTTCGGTATCGCTGGGGAGCGGGTGGGGTTCCGCCCCGTAGATGACCATCATGGAGCCACCGGCGGGGATCATCTCGCCCAGGAGGGAGAAGAGCTCGTGGGTCAATCCCTCCTCCTCGAGATCCACCGCGGTGCCGTCGGGGAACTCCGCCCTCGGAACGTAGCGAAACTCGATCCATGCCTTGATATAATCCCCCCTGCCTATGAAGAAGAGGCCCTGGGCGATCGGGCCCAGGGAGAACGTGCCGTCGCGCACCAGAAAAAGGTTGAAATATGACTCCCTGTCCGTCCTCCCCCGCTTGAAATCGCGCGGCTCCAGGGAATAACCGTCCAACTCCCGGCCAGCCAGTGTCTTGAGCAACTTTGCTTCCGGACCATCTATCATCATTATCACACCCCACATCGGTCGCCGCTTCACTAAGGGGCTTCCACGCACTTACATTATCCCCAGTCGGCCTTAACTTATACCGTCGCGCGAGCCGAGATCAAACCACTCACAGAGGCGGAAGAACGAACCAGTGCTACCATCCCCGGCATTTTTGAACATCGATCACGGCAAGCAAGGCAATCACCTGAAGCGATGATGTGGATCAATAAAAAGGGGGAGTGGGGTTTCAGCCGTACGTGGTGGGGGAAACATAGATGAGCGAAAGGTAGTTGAGAAAGGAGGCATAGAAGGTATGAGAGTTATGACGGAAAAGGCCTTGAACGATGCCTTTGCCGGCGAGAGCATGGCCCACATGAGATACCAGCATTTCGCGGACAAGGCGGACGAGGAAGGCCTCAACGAGATGGCCCGCATGTTCAGGGCTATCTCCTACGCCGAGCTGGTGCATGCGGGCAACCATCTCGAGGTGCTGGACGGCATTAGATCCACTTCCGACAACATCCAGACCTGCATCGACGGCGAGACTTTCGAGATCGACGAGATGTACCCGGTCTACCATGCCACAGCCAAGCAGCAGGACGAGAGCGGCGCCGTACGCAGCACCCATTACGCCCTGGAGGCGGAAAAGATCCATGCCGACTGGTACAAGAAAGCCAAGGAGGCGGTGGACAGGGGCGAGGACGTCGAGGTGGGAGACATACAGATATGCAGCGTTTGCGGGCACACCCGGGAGGGGGAAGCGCCGGACAAATGCCCCATCTGCGGGGCGTCCAAGGATAAGTTCAGGCAGTTCTGAGAGGGTGAGGTGAGTCATGGCCTCAGCCCGCGGTCATGGAAGTAAGGAGGTATGACAATGGCGGAGAGGTTGGAGATCTATAAGTGCGAGATATGCGGCAACATAGTCGAGGTACTGCACGGCGGCAAAGGGACGCTGGTCTGCTGCGGCGAGGACATGGTCCTGCAGACGGAGAACACCGTGGATGCCGCGGTGGAGAAACACGTCCCCGTGGTCGAGGTCCTGGAGGACGGCGTGCTGGTAAAGGTCGGTGAGGTAGCCCATCCCATGCAGGACGACCATTACATCGAATGGGTTCAGATCATCGTCGGAGACAGGTGCTCGCGTATCTTCCTCAAGCCCGGCATGTCGCCGGAAGGCAAGTTCACGCCCCCCAAGGAGGGGATAACCGCTCGCGAGTACTGCAACCTGCACGGGCTGTGGAAATCCAGCTAGGCTAACGGCACGCATATATTGACGGCTTCAACCGTCTGGTGATCAGAAGGGCGCCCCGAGGGGCGCCCTTTCATGTGGTGAACTTCGTTCGCTAGAAGGCCGAGTCGACCTTCCATACTTTCCATACCTTGCCGGCCAGCTCCGGCCCCGGTGTCAGGGTGGGTTTGCCGGGCTGCCACCCCGAGGGCATGACCTCGCCGGTCTTGGCCACGTGCTGGAAGGCCTTGACCTGCCGGATCAATTCCGTTACGTTGCGTCCGACGGCTGGGGTCATGACCTCCATCGCCTGGATGACCCCGTCCGGATCGATGAGGAAACGGCCCCGGATGTTCACGCCGGCATCCTCGTCATACACGCCGTACGCTCGCCCTATGCGACCGCCCGCATCGGTCAGCATGGGGTAGGGGACGCCCCCTTTAACCATCTTGGAGAGCTCCTCCTCCTGCCAGATCTTGTGGCTGAACCTGCTGTCCACGCTCATGGAGAGGACCTCGCATCCCAGCTTCTTCAGTTCCTTGTACTTGACGGCAACTGCCGAAAGCTCGGTGGGTCATACGAAGGTGAAATCACCGGGGTAGAAACAGAGCACCACCCACTTGCCCTTGTAATCCGACAGCTTGACGTTCTTGAAGCCACCGTTCACGAAAGCACTGGCCTCGAAATCGGGAGCGGGCTTTCCGACTTGTGCGAGCACACCTCCACCTCCCTCCGTCGCCTCGGGTTCACTCGCCTTTGCGGCTCCGGGCTTTTCCTTGGTGATTATGCCCTTCGCCGCCTTCACGCATTGGTCTTTAGGTTCCGCCTTAGGCGCTGCCAATCGATCACCTCCTCTGATCTTCAACTGATCTGTCTTAACACCCCTGGGCGGGCGGGCGGTGGCCTAGCCTTTCAGTTCCTCGACCTCTTCCCTGCCCTCCTCCAACTCCTTGACCTGCTCCTTGTCCTCCATGAGCAGCAAGGCCTGGAATTCGCCCATGTGGGTCTTCTCCTCCCTGGCTATGTCCAGAAGCACGTCCTTTATGAGCTTGTTGTCGGTCATGGCCGCCAGCTGCTCGTAGAGATTGACGGCATCGAGCTCCGCGATCATCCCCACCCTGCAGATCTCTTTGTCCAGCTCGTCCTGGCTCATCTTGGACAAATCCTTGGGGATCTCCGACAGCATCGCCTGAACTCCTTTCACTCGGGGTCATCCGCTTCTGTTCTCGTGTGGACGCAGTTGGGGAGACCTCTCGTACAACGCTAAACGCCCAGCATCTTTGTTTAAGCAGTTCTATTATTCCCAGGATTTCGGCAGGATAACAGCATGAAGGGGATTATTTTACTAATGCTTAAAAGCCCCAGGTAGCGAAAGGGCGCCGAGGGGGCTTGACCGCGTACACTAATATGGTATTATAGTACCAGTATTCTTTATTAACGGGGAGGTTGAAGTTGAAGACCATATTGAACGTATCGGAGGCCTTCTCCCTCGGTTTGCATGCTGTGGCAATGGTGGCTTCAAGGGAAAGCGCCGAACCGGTAAGCGCGCATACCATAGCATCCAGGCTCGGGGTTTCCGAAGCGCACCTCTCCAAGGTGCTGCAGCGGCTGGTGAAGGCGGGGATACTCAAGTCTTCCCGGGGACCCGGAGGAGGTTTCACCCTCGGCAGGAGTGCCTCATCCATCACCCTGATGGAGGTATACGAAGGCGTAGAGGGCCCGCTTAAGCTGGACAACTGCCTCATCGGCACCCATATCTGCGGCGGCAAGAGCTGCGTGTTCGACGACCTCATCGACAGGGTCAACGGTCAGTTCAAGGACTATCTGGAACACACCACGGTAGAGATGATCAAGGATACACTGGGGGACGTTAACGGAGATGAAAAGGAAGATGATCGAGATAGATGAGGAAAGATGTGACGGGTGCGGCCTGAGCGCGGCGGTGCGTAGAACGACCCTAAGGAACTGCCGGTGGCCTTCATGGAGGTCCCCTTTTCTCCGGCCTGGTGAACCTGGCCAGGCACGCTATCGCGGATTCCGGAAAAGACATCCCGTTCTCCAGTATCAAGCTGGGCATCGAGGGGGACGTGGTGGAGCTCGAAGGGGAAGCGTCCCGTATATCGGTATAGGCCGGCCACTTCCGGTATCCGCGCCTGACTCAGACGGAAAGTAACGGGGCTGCTCTCGGGTATAATGACAATATGGAAGAAGGCAGAAAAAAGAAAGTCTGGCTGTACGTCGTGTACGGCCTCATCGCGCTGGCCATTATCCTGAGCATACAGTTCGCCAACCCCTTCGAGGCCTCGGAGATAAGCTACAGCGAGTTCCTGTCGCGCCTGGAAGCAGGCGAGGTGGCAAAGGTCACCGTCACCGACACCAGGATCGAGGGAACGTATGCGACCGCGGATGGCGAGAGCAATTTCGTCACCAGCCGTATTCCCAACACCGATGACCAGGAACTTATAAACATGCTCACGGAAGAGGGCGTGGAGTTCTCGGGCAGGGTGGAGAACACTTTCTGGCGTGATTTCCTGCTCACCTGGATGTTGCCCCTGGGCCTCATCGTTTTCATCTGGTTCTTCGTCTTCCGCCGCCTCTCCCGGCGCATCGGGGGCGCCAGTCCCATGTCCTTCGGGCAATCCAAGGTCAAACTGTACGACCGCAGTATCGAGCGCGTCACCTTCGACGACGTAGCCGGCCTGGACGAGGCCAAGGAAGAGCTGCGGGAGATCATCGATTTCCTGCGCAATCCGCAGAAATACCGCAGCATCGGCGCCCTCATCCCCAAGGGGGTGCTGCTGGTAGGGGCACCGGGTACGGGCAAGACCCTCATGGCCCGCGCCGTCGCGGGTGAGGCCGACGTTCCCTTCTTCTCCATCAGCGGCTCGCAATTCATGGAGATGTTCGTGGGCGTGGGCGCTGCACGGGTGCGGGACCTGTTCGAGCAGGCAAAGGCCAAGGCCCCCTGCATCGTCTTCATAGATGAGATCGAATCCATCGGAAAGGTGCGCGGCGGAATAATGGCCAGCGGCGGCACGGAGGAGAGGGAGCAGACGCTGAACCAGCTGCTCTCGGAGATGGACGGCTTCGATCCCCAGACCGGGGTGATCATCCTGGCCGCCACCAACCGCCCCGAGGTCCTGGACAGCGCCATTCTGAGGCCGGGACGCTTCGACCGCCAGATCATGGTGGACCGTCCGGATATCAGGGGACGCGAGGAGATCCTCAAGGTCCACGCCCACCGCGTCAAACTGGCCGACGACGTGGACCTCAAGAAGATAGCTGCCCGCACTCCCGGCTTCGCGGGCGCGGAGCTGGCAAACGTGGTCAACGAGGCGGCCCTGTTGGCAGCGCGCAAGAACAAGAAGCAGGTCTTCGAGGAGGATTTCGAACAGGCGATCGACCGCGTCATCGGGGGCCTGGAGCTCAAGAGCAGGGTGATGAGCGATAAGGAGCGCAAGGTGGTGGCCTTCCACGAGGTCGGTCACGCCCTGGCCGCATCCCTGGTGGAATCCGCGGACCCCGTGCACCGTATCACGGTCATCCCCCGCGGCATCGGGAGCCTGGGTATGACCATGCAGCTCCCGCTGGAGGACCGCTACATCATGACGCGCCCCGAGCTGGAGGACCGACTGGCCGTACTTCTAGGGGGGCGCGTGGCCGAGGAGATCATCTTCAAACAGGTTTCGACCGGCGCCCAGAATGACCTGGAAAAAGCCACCATACTAGCCCGCAAGATGGTGGAGGACTACGGCATGAGCGAACGGGTAGGGCCCATGACCCTGGGGCTGGAGAGGGGCGCCCGCCTGCTCATGGGCGAATACAGCTACGGCAAGGAGGCCAATTACAGCGAGGCGACCGCCCAGCTCATAGACCAGGAAGTGAAGAAGATCATCACCAGCAACTACGACAGGGTTAAGGACATCCTGGGAGAAAATACCGCGGCGCTGGAGGGCATAGCCGAAGTGCTCCTGGAAAAGGAGACGCTGGAGGGCGACGAGTTCCGCGAGCTGCTGGACGGATACCGCTCCGGCAGACAGGCGGCTACGTTATAAGGCAGCGGGAGAGAAGATGCACGACGTGGTCATCATCGGGGCCGGTCCGGCGGGCCTCTCTGCCGGAGTCTACTGCGCGCGCAAGATGATGGACACGCTGGTGGTCTCGGCCAACATCGGCGGACAGGCCACCTGGTCCTGGGAGGTAGAGAACTACCTGGGATACCAGCTAATCACCGGAGTGGAGCTGGTGGAGCGTTTCCGGGAGCATCTGGACAACTTCTCCGTGGAGCTGCGCGAGGGGAGAAACGTAACCTCTCTTGCCAACAACAGGGATGCGTTCATCGTCGCTACTGACAAGGACGGCGAGCTGGAAGCGCGAGCGGTCATCGTGGCCTCTGGTAAGGTCCCCCGCATGCTGAACGTGCCCGGGGAGGAGACCTACCGCGGCCGCGGGGTTGCTTACTGCTCCACCTGCGACGGCCCTCTCTTCCGCAGCAAGAAGGTGGCGGTGATCGGCGGGGGCAACTCGGCCCTGGATGCCGCGCTGCAGCTCAAACAGATAGCCGAGAGGATCTACGTCATCACCATGGAGGACTGCCTGGGAGGAGACGAGATCCGCCGCAAACAGGTGACGGCTTCCGACAAGATCGAGGTTTACACGAAAGCGCAGGTGACAGCAATTCGCGGTGACAAGTTCGTCCAGGCTATCGATTTCAGGCGCGAGGAGGCCGAGGTGTCCCTGGAAGTCGCGGGGGTGTTCATCGAGATAGGGAGCATCCCCAGCACGGACTTCCTGCTTCCCGAAGTGGAGTTGAACGAGCTGGGAGAGGTGGTCATCGATTCCAACAACCGCACCAGCGTCCCGGGGATCTTCGCCGCGGGGGACGTTACCAACGTGGTGGAGAAACAGATAATCATCGCGGCGGGTGAAGGGGCGAAGGCGGCGCTATCCGCTTACGCCTGGCTTGTGGACAACGGATGCCTGGTGGCATCGTAATTGTTGCCGGTATAGGATATTCTTGGCTAGTAAACGGGCGGCGGCGAGATCAACGAGGGGGATGAAGAATGAAAAACTGTGCGGTGTGCGGGACCGAGAACCCCGATGACGCCATCTTCTGCGCCAACTGCGGCAGCGCCTTTACCGTGGACGAGACCGCCCCGGGGGCCGCCTCACCGCCACCCCCGGCCGCCGGCATGGGTTTCCAGCCGGGAGGAGCGGCTCCTCCTCCCCCGCCCTACGGGCAGCCGCCCGCGGCATACCCTCCCCAGGCCCCTCCGCCCGGCACCCCCTACGGCCCTGCTCCCTACCCCATGGTGGCCCAGGTGAGTAACAGCAAGGCCACTGCATCCCTGGTGCTGGGGATAATCGGGCTCTTCATCTGCCCCATTATCTGCTCGGTCATCGCCCTGATACTGGGCTATTCCGCCAAGACAGAGATAGCGGCCAGCGGGGGCAGGATGACCGGGGAATCCAACGCACAGGCAGGTATAATCCTGGGGTGGATCGGGCTGGCCCTGGCCGTTATCACGGGGACGGTCTGGGCCATCATCGCCATCGTGGCGGCGACCAACGCGAGCCTGCCGGCGTTACTGGCACTGCTCTAGGGCCCCGGAAAAAAGCTCTTACGCAGGGGCGCGGGACGCCGCGCCCCTGCTGTTCTTCTCCCTTAGACCGGAACCGCGGTAGTGGTTTGCGATTAGAACCATGGGATCCCCTGCCTAGGCTCAGAAACATGGTGGACACCCCCTATACTTGCTTTGGGATAAAAACAGAGCAAGGAGGTGTCCATGAAAGGCAG